>DASXPA010000001.1:0-23597 GCA_036493915.1 Chthoniobacterales bacterium
GCCCCGAGGAAAAGATGCCTGTGCTGCTTTGCGTCGTGGTATCAATCGGGCATTAGTATGAAGTTCAACTGTGGGTTGGGGTTGGTGGCCTCGGTGTGTTCACACCCTCCGCTCTGCCAAGTCTCACCTCACATGGAGAAACTCGTGAGCCCCCCACAGCTAGTGTAACAGAATAAAGATGAATGGTTTTCGTGCATGGCGACAAGGTGCTCATCTCGAAACTCAAGGTTAGGCCACGCTAGAAGATGGGGCCTGCGCGTGCGTGTCCTCGGGTTGGTCGCGGCGCTCGCCTCTGCTGGTTGCGCCAAATACGTCGAGGTTTCGCGCAGGCGGCCGGCTCTCATGGGTACGCCGGGGAGCGGAGTCCTGGCGTTTGTCGAGCAAACGATCACAAGGGCGATGCGTGAAGAACGCACCCACCCCCTGGCCGCTCTGGGCGATTGTCTCACAGGACTGAAAGCGGCATCGCGCGAGATCGAGCGCGACCCATCGAATGCGACGGCCGTTCGTGATTATAATTTTGGGATCGCGCGAATCTTCCAGATTGTTCACGACACGAAGCTCGATCCGTGGACGGCGCCGTTGCGAGTGCCGGGCACGAACGGCGATTTCGTCCTCACGCATCGGCCCGATCCGCGGCCGGAATGGAACCCGGCACTCTACGATTTCACTCCAGCGGATGAATATGACGTGCACGGTCAATACGTCACCGAACGAACGACGCGTTCCGGCATAGGCGCGCCGATCGTCGCGGTGGAACGCGAGCCGAACACAAGGGCACGTCACGACTTTGCGCCGTCGCGCATCTTCTACTGCGTGACGGTCGTCGCGCGTTTTGAAGGCCAGCGTTGCGTCCTTGCGTTCGAAGATCCACTCGCGAAAGAGACGGTCGTCTTCAATGGCCGCAGAGCGCGGCTCGCGGCGGATTTCACCGTGCCACTCGCGGTCATGCTCCAGCAGACAGATCCGCAGAAGCATGAAGTGATGCGTTTGTTGAATCCCGAAAAATATGCGCGGACTGCGGCAATCGAGCGGCTTCAGCCCTACGATCCGAAGAAAACCGTCGTGCTGGTCATCCACGGCCTGCTTGATTCGCAAGCCACTTGGACGCCGATGATCAACAAGCTGCGCGGCGATCCTGTTATTCGAAAGCATTACCAGTTTTGGTTTTATAGTTACCCGAGCGGTTATCCGTATGCCTACTCAGCGGCGATCCTGCGCCAGGAGCTCGATCGCGTGGAGAAACGCTTCCCTAAAATGAAGCCGATGGTCGTGATCGGCCACAGCATGGGCGGCTGCATCAGCCGGCTGCTTCTCACCGACAGCGGCGATCAGCTGTGGATGAAAATTTTCGGTCGCCCGCCGGACGAGGTGCCGTTGTCGCCGCAAACGCGGGAATACTTCCGGCAGGAATTATTCTTTCGTCATCGGCCCGAGATTGGACGGGTAATCTTCATTGCGGCGCCATTGCGCGGGAGCAATCTTGCGAGTGGCCCGCTGAGCAAGATCGCAGCGATGATCATCCGCGAGCCCCAACTCAGCAGCACGGCGAGCCAGGAGATGCTCCGCCTGACGAGCATTCGGGAGGACGAACTGAAACCAAAACGCCGCGCCAACAGCGTCGATAGCCTTTCACCGAAGAGCCGCTTTCTGAATGCGGTGAACACAATCCCCATGACCCCGGGCGTGCCCTATGACACAATCATCGGCGACCGAGGGCGGGGCGATTCGCCGAACTCGAGTGATGGCGTCGTCGCCTACTGGAGTTCGCACATCGATGGCGCCGAGAGCGAGGACATCGTTCCATCGAATCATAGCGTGCATCAAAACCGGCGTGCGATCGCGGAAGTGCTGCGGATCTTGAAAGGACACGCACAGTGAATATCTCTTCGATCCAACTTTATTCGAGGCGCTGGGGCGGGCCAATCGTCATCGGCTTCGCCGGATAGGGACCTTCGTCTAATGAAAGCATTCTCTCTCGCCAGTTAACTCTCATGTTAGTGACGCGAAGCATGCGAAACCTCGTGCGAACCGACGGGACACTACTGGGGCTATGTACATCGACATAGGTCTGTTTGCCAAGGCGGAATACCTGGCGCTCTTTAGGACGCGGTTCCATCTCCGGCGGTGGGGCTATATTTTCTTTTTTACCGCTCTTTACTGGCTGATGTGGCTTCTGGTCGCCTTTGGCAGGGCACTCGATCGGATCCTTTTCCCCGGCTATAAGCGCGAGCTTGTGCGCGAGCCGGTCTTTATCGTGGCTCCGCCAAGAACAGGCTCGACCTTGACCCAAAAGCTAATGAGCCTCGATGAGGAGCGTTTTGTTTATAATTCGCTCTATCAGACGATCTTTCCCGCCGTCACTTTCCAACGTTGCTTCGACGCGCTGGTCTCGTTTGATCGAATCATCGGTCAGCCGTTCGGGCGAATCGTGGGCTGGGCCGAGAAGAAATTGTTTGGCGGCTGGGATGAGATGCACAAGTTGCGCTTCAATCAGCCCGAGGAAGATGATGGCTTTTTCGTTTATACCTTTGTTACCGAGGCGATTTTCCTGCTCTTTTTGCGCGTCGACGAATTGTGGGAGGCAGGTTTTCTGGATGCGTTGGCGCCGACGAAGCGACGTAAAGTGATGGCCTTTTACAGAAGTTGTCTCCAGCGCCGCCTCTATGCGAGCGGAACAAAGAAGACGATTCTCTGCAAAGCCACCCAGGCATCCGGTTCAGTCGAATCGTTGCTTGAAGAATTTCCGGACGCGAAGTTCATCACCATCGTCCGCGATCCGTGCGAATCGGTCGCCTCGCATGTGAGTGTCTTCTGGCCGGTCTGGCGCGCCCACTCACCTGCCTTGAAAAAGGACGGCCCGGAATCGAAGGCTTACGCGCGCCTCGCCGTTCGGTGGTTTCAGCACCTCTTCGCATTCCGAAACAAGGTAGATTCGAAGCAGTACTTTTGTATCGATTACCGTGACCTGACGCGCGATCCCAAAGGAACCTTGGAAAAACTTTACCGCCACTTCGGCTGGACCATCAGCGATAGCTTCCGCGAGAAGCTCTCCCTCGCGAGCGGGGAACAACATCAGTTCACAAGCAAACACAAATACTTCCTCGAAGAGTTTGGCTTAACGAAAGCCTGGATTCAGGCCGAGCTTGGCCCCCTTCTTGACTACTATGCGCTCAATGGATCGAGCGATCATCAGTCCACTCGATCTTCAATAGCTCACCCTTTGCTCTGTCCCGAAAAAGCGCCACCACGCTACGTGCAGCAATCCAAAGGTGATGAGCAGGAGCCCGTTCCCGACGACGGCCGAAGCGATCTCCGTTCCGTGGAAGCTCTGAATGGATACCAACAAAGCGAGAGCAATGTTGCGATTGCTCGTCCCGAGCGCCACCACCTGCCGGGTGCCACGATCGGGCGCGCCCACCCACCAACCGAGAAGCAATGATAGCTCGCTGACGGCGGCCATCGCGAGCCACGATCGCCATTGCAGACTGATGATCGCGTGGAACTGAGTTGCGGTGACAAACGCGAGGGAAGTCGCTCCGACGGCTTCCGAAATCAATTCCACTGGCCGCAGCAATCGTCGTCCGATATCCGGCGCGTGATACCGAACGAACATCCCGACGGCCAAGGGCAGCGTTACCGTAGCTGCGAGCGTGGCCAGGGTTGTCCAAACATTTAATGATAGCGCGTATTCTGATCCGAGGATCCACAATGCTCCCCGCGCCGCAAATGGTGTGAGGAAGGCGCAGGCCAGCGGAAACAATCCTGTCAACACGGCCGCCAGGGCGAGCGCGCTCCGAGCCATCCGCGCGAAGACCGGCACGACCGGAGCAAAGGGCGATGCAGCGAGTAAGACTAACGCAACAGCGACGTCGCTTCTCAAGCCAAACCCACGCACAGCAGCGACGGCAAGCGCTGGAACGACAATAAAGTTGAGAAGTAAGATAGCGACAAGCGGGCAGTCATTAAGGGCGTTCTTTACCTCGCCGTAAGTCAGCCGCAAACCGACGGCGCAGAGCAAACCGGTCAATGCGCCGCAGGTCAAAGCCTGAATTGTGATCTCAATTCCAGTCACAATGTCGTGATCGCTTATACCTCCGAAGTATCCTGAACAAGCAGCCAAAGTGGGACTTTCGTCCTATGGACGCGCTCGGGAGCTTGATTACAGATTCGGATTCGAAGGAATTCATTTCATGAAAACGCATGTTTTGCTCATTCTCGGCACTCTGGCCAGCGCTGCGTCGGCGCAAACGCCCGCCGACAATTCGCCTGAGAAAGTCGCCATCACGGCGTGCGACCGCGCTTTCGAAGCGGCCTATGCCAAGGCTGATGTCAAAGCGATTGGCGAGTTTTTCACCGATGATGCGCAATATACCTCGGAGGAGGGGCGAATCTTTAGTGGACGGAAGGCCATTGAGGATAGCGTCCGTGCCGCTTTCTCGAAAAATAAGGGCGCCAAGCTGGCGATCGCGCTCGATTCTGTGCGCGCTCTCACGCCCGAGACTCTTGTCGAAAAGGGCGCGACCACCGTGACAGGAAACGACGGTGAGACTGACGGCGCCCTTTACAGCGCGGTTTACGTGAAGAAGGACGGCAAATGGAAAATCGCGGAGTTAGTTGAAACACCGCAGACCGATGTCTCTGCGCATGATCGGCTATCCGAATTGAGCTGGCTGGTTGGCAATTGGGAAGACGCGGATTTTAGCAACGCCGTCAACGTCCACAGCCAATATACCTGGGCGCGCGGCGGCAATTTCATTACCCGCAACGTAACCGTCCAACGCGGCGGCGATGTCACTCTCGAAGGTTGGCAAATCATCGGGTGGGATCCAGTCGCTGGGTGCATTCGGTCGTGGACCTTCGACGACGAGGGTGGTTTCGCCGAAGGACGATGGACGCGGGAAGGTGATCGGTGGCTCCTGCGTGAAACCGGTGTTACTTCCGACGGAGATCGGACCGCGGCCGACAACACCTTCATCAAGCTCTCAGAAGATCGTTACACCTGGGAATCGAACAACCGCACACTTGATGGCGATCCACAGCCAGGAATTCCGCGGATCGAGGTCCATCGTGTGAAGTGAAGGTTTGCGTCTTGCACCCGAGATTTGCCTTTATCCTGGCCGCGTTAACGGCATCTGCCGTTCTGTTGCAGAGCACCCCCGCGTTTGCCCGCGGTGGACGCGGCGGCGGCGGAGGAGGACGTGCAGGCGGTGGCATGTCTCGAGGCGGCGGCAGCTTCTCTCGCGGAGGGGGTGGCTATTCGGGAGGGGGCAGCTCGTCGCGTGGAGGCTACGGCGGGAGTAGTTTCTCTCGCGGCAGCGCGAGTTCGGCGGATCGCTTCGGCAGCAGCCTGGGTTCAAGCGATTTTTCCCGATCCTCCGGCGGGCGGAGTGATTTCTCTTCGTCGTATTTTTCTGGCGGCGACGTCTCGCGTCCATCCGGCGCCGCTCGACCGAGTGGTGGTCGCGTCCCATCGAGCGGTGCGCAACATCCGTCGACCGGCACCGGCCGCGCGAAGAATGGCGGAGCGACGCAGTTGCCATCTGGCAATCGACCAAGTGTCAAAACGAGCACACGTCCCTCGCAAAAGCCCTCCGGAGGAACCAAACCGTCTCACGGATCTGCCGGCACTCGACCAGGCGGGAAACCCTCACAGCTTCCTGCCAGGGGCGGCTCGGGCAACTTTCTCGGTGCCGCCGTGGGCGCCGGCGCTGGCGCTGCCCTCGGCGGCGCGCTTGCCAATCGTCCAAGTCGGCTTCCTTCCGAGAGGCCCGGTGCCGGACAACTACGGACGCGTCCAGAGCAGCGGCCCAACTGGAGTCAGCGCTCACAGAATCGCGACCAGAAGTGGCACGACCGAGTGGACAATCGCAACGAAGCCTGGAACAACCGAAGCGAACAACGCGAACAACACCGCGAGGATTTTCAAAAGAATCGCGATGAGCGGTGGGACAAATTGGAGAGCGCGCGGGAAAATCGCCAGGAGTGGCGCGATCAAAGGCGAGGAGATTGGCAGCAACATCGGGACGACCTTTGGAATTACCGGGCCGATCGAGCCGAAGAAATCTGGGACAACATCGAAGACCGTTTCGACGATATCTTCGACGATGCATGGTGGGGTTACGTGGGCTGGGGCGGTTACTGGTCCGGTTATTATCCGTCCGATCCGTGGTGGTGGTGGGGAACTCCGACTTGGAGTTCCGTCGTTAGCTATACCTCGGTGCCGGAGGAGCCCATCTACACCGATTACGGGATGAATGTCATCTACGAAGACGATACCGTCTATGTCGATGGCAAACCAGTGCCCGCCGATAAGTATGACGGTTCGCTCCTCGAAGCCGCCGCCACGGTTGAGCAACCAGCGCCACCGCGCCCGCCAACCGATCCGAAACAGCAGGGTGACTGGATGCCACTCGGTGTTTTCGCCCTCGCGCAGGAGAAAAGCGGCGACCCGGTCATGTTCTTCCAGCTTTCGGTCAATCGCGAAGGACTGATCAGCGGCGCCTTCCGGAGCACGCTCACCAACGACAGCAAACCCGTGGCTGGTAAAGTCGACAAGACGAACCAGCGCGCCGCCTGGCGCATTGGTGATAACGGCAAGACGATCTACGAAACGACCCTGGCGAACCTTACCGAGGAAGTTTCACCGATTGCGATTCACTTCGACTCGACACGTACGCAGACGTGGCTGCTCGTGCGAATGCCTGAACCCGCACCCACGGGGGAGGCGCAGAAACTTCCGGTGGCGCCGAAAGCTCCGCCGCCCCTGAAGATGGCGAAAGACTAAGTCTACTAAGACGACCGGTGGCGCAAAATGTGCCGCACCAAACCCAAAATTCGGTGAGTGGTTCGGTCTCGATTCGTCGTCCCTGCCAGATGAGCCAATCTGGAAATCTCAGTTTGCTTTGGATTGTTGCCAGCCTCACAAATTTGCTTGCGACGGCTCTGAATTTCCTCGAACGTGGCTCTACAAGGCCACAATGCTTCCACCGAGGCGTTGCTCGCTCGAGCACCAGTCGGAGTTTCAGATGAACGAACATGGCGTACAGGCCGATGCCTCCCGGAGGGAAGCCATATCTTGCATACTCGCTACATCGGGGCTTGTACTGCTATCGCTACCTCGTTGGCTAACGACCGTTGCGGAGTCTGCTCGTTCATGAACCATGAACCGGGCAATACTGATCTGGGGCGCTCTGAGCGGTGGCTGTATGGCGATGGCACTCCCGCACCGTCGCGTCGCCCCTAGAGAACACCGCGCCTCGCGCCTCTTTTTTCTCTTCGCCGCCCTGCTGATGCCAGTCAGCGCGATGGCAGTAGAAAAGCAGGCCAAGCGTGTCCTGATCGTCCATTCGTTTGGCAGCGTCGCGCCGCCGTTCACCATTCATTCCACTGCCTTTGAAGCGGAACTGGTCGAGAAAATGGGAGAGCGAGTGGATCTGGACGAAGTCTCCCTGGACATGGCGCGTTACGCCGACTCCACCATGCAGGAAGCTTTGGTCGATTACCTGGAAAAACGTCAGGCGCACTGGCGCCCCGACCTCGTGGTGCCGATCGGATCGCCCGCGGGAGTCTTCGTGGCGCGCTACCGCGACCGGCTGTTTTCGGACACGCCCATCCTTTACGTCGGAATGGACGGCCGGCGGCTCGCCCCGGGCGCGCTTAAGAAGAATGCGACATTTGTCGGAGAAAACTTCGATCTGCCCGGTTTCGTGGATGACATTCTTCAGATCGCGCCGGATACGAAAAACATCGCGGTTGTCATCGGCGCATCGCCAGTGGAACAATACTGGACTCAGGCATTTCGGAAGGCCTTTCAGCCGTTCTCGAATCGAATCAATTTCATCTGGCTGGACGATTTGCCATTCGATCAGATGCTCGATCGAGTGCACAAGCTACCCCCGCATTCTTTTATTTTTTTCGTTCTCCTGCTGCGAGATGCGGCAGGCGTGACCCTCAACGCGGATGAAGCGCTGCAACGGATGCATGAGGTCGCGAATGCGCCCATCAACAGCATCTTCCAGCATCAACTCGGTTTGGGAATCGTTGGAGGACGGCTTTACCAGGCGGCGCGCGAGGGGCGAGACGCGGCGCATCTCGCCATTCGCATTCTGCGTGGCGAACCGGCGTCAAGTTTGCCGCATGAAATTGTCGGTTCTCTGCCGCCGCGCTACGATTGGCGCGAGTTACGTCGTTGGAAAATCGATGAGCATCGACTGCCGCCTGGGAGCACCATCTTATACCGCACACCGACTGTCTGGCAGCAGTACCGAGATTGGATCATAGGGGGAGCATCTGTCGTTGTTATCCAGGCGCTGCTTATCTCAGGGCTGCTGGCTAACCTTATCCGACGTCGCCGTGCGGAGCGTTCTCTCGCTGAAAGTGAAGCGCGCTTTCGCAACATGGCAGATACTGCTCCAGTCCTCATCTGGGTAGCCGGCTCAGATAAGCTGTGCACCTTCCTGAACAAGGCGTGGCTGGAGTTCACCGGTCGTGACCTTGAGCGGGAGCTAGGTGACGGCTGGGCTGAAGCCGTACACCCCGATGACCTGCAGAACTGCCTCACGACCTATGAGAAAGCCTTTGATGCTCGGAAGCCATTCACTATGCAATACCGGCTTCGACGTCATGACGGCGTGTATCGCATCATCACAGATGAAGGTGTGCCACGCTACGACGTAGCAGGAAAGTTCCTGGGTTACATCGGAGCGTGTGTTGATATCAGTGATCTCGTGCAAAAAGAAACCGCCCTGACGGAGATGGAGGAACGTGTCGCGCTCGCGGCGGAGGCAACGCAGCTCGGCGTTTGGGAGCTGGATCTAGCTACAAATGAGGTGTGGCTTTCGGATAACACACGGGATCTTTTTCAATTCGACCGCGGAACAGAAGTCAGCTACTCCGATTTTCAAGAACGTGTGCACCCGGAAGACCGAGCAGTCCGGAATGCGATGATCGAGGAAGCAGTCGAAAGCGAAGGCAGCTACGAGACCGAATTTCGCATCGTGCTCCGAGACGGCACCCTGCGCTGGATCGCCGCACGGGCACGCTGCCAGAAGGATGGCAGCGGCAAATCGACACGGTTGCTGGGCACAACCAGGGATGTCACTAAGCGAAGACAGGCTGAAGAACTCTTCCGCGCCGCGACTGAAGCTTCGCCCAGTGGAACGGTAATGCTCGATCGCGACGCGCGCATCCTGTTGGTGAATGCGCACATCGAAGAGCTTTTCGGCTACAGTCGCGACGAACTGATCGGTCAAACCGTGGAAGTCCTCCTCCCGCAATCCTTGGGAGATCAGCATCCAGATTATCGCTCAAATCTTATCGCGCTGCCGGGAGCGGGTCCGATAGGTGAAAGGCTGGAGCTGTTCGCGCGGCGCAAAGACGGAACGGATTTTCCAGTCGAGATCGCCTTGAGTCCAATCCAAACACCGCAAGGCCTGCTTGTGTTGGTAAGCGTGACAGACCTCTCGGAGCGAAAAGCGGCCAAGGAAGAAGCGCGTTATCGGCGCGAGCAGATCGAACTCCTCAGTCGGGTGAGCATGTTAGGCGAAATGACGGCTTCGGTCGCGCATGAGCTGAATCAGCCGCTCGCGGCGATCATGAGCAACGCCAATGCCGGCATGCGGTTTATCGACAGCGGTAAGTTCGATGCGAAGCAGCTGCACGAGATCCTGGCCGATGTCGTCTCGGATGGCGCGCGTGCTCACGACATTATTAATCGCGTGCGCAGCGCAATTAAAAAAGGGGAACCGATTCGTGGGAAGATCAACTTGAACGATGTCGTCAGGAACGTGGCCTACATGGTGCAGCAGGACGCCGCGGCCCATTCCTGCGAGCTGCAAATCTCGCTCGCCGACGATCTCCCGGCAATCGAGGGCGATCCCACGCAGCTCCGTCAGGTCATGATTAATCTCGTCAGTAATGCCTTCGACGCGATGTTCGACGCCTCGCCCAGCAGTCGCAACGTGGAAATCACAACGGAATACAATGGCAACGGAATGATCTCCGTGGCCGTGCGCGATCACGGACCCGGCATTCCCGAGGGAACGCAAGATCGACTCTTCGAGCAGTTCTTTACCACGAAAGAGAAAGGTCTCGGCATGGGACTGGCGATCGTGCGATCCATCGTCGAGGCGCATGGCGGCGGGATCGCGGCTGAGAACGTGAAAGGTGGAGGCGCTCGCTTTTCCTTCAATCTGCCGACCAGCAAGGAGATCCCTGCATGAGTGTGGCAGGAGCAATCGTCTTCGTCATCGATGACGACGAATCGGTGCGGAAGGGCGTGAAGCGGTTGCTGAGTTCGGCGGACTACGAAACCGAAGTCTTCGGCTCTGCTTCCGATTTTCTCGCGCGTGCGCCGCACCCGGGGCCATCATGCGTTATCGTGGATGTGCAGATGCCCGGCCTCAACGGCATCGCGTTGCAGGAAGCTCTCATTCAGCGTCGTCGCCAGGAACAGCTCGTATTTATTACTGGCCACGGCAACATCCCGATGTGCGCGCAGGCAATGAAGGCCGGCGCGGTCGATTTTCTTCCAAAGCCTTTTAAGGCCGGCGCTTTGTTGAAATGCGTGGAGAGCGCCCTGGCTCGCTCGGCGGCGCAGCGGCGGCGCGCCAAGGAAAAGCAAGTCGCCCGAGCATCCCTGGATTTACTCACCCCGCGCGAGTTCGAGGTGATGCAGATGGTAATCACCGGGATGTTGAACAAGCAGATCGGTGGCGAGCTGGGCATGGCCGAGAAAACGGTCAAAGTTCACCGCGGTCGCGTCATGCAAAAGCTTCGCGTTATCTCGGTCCCAGAACTGGTGCGATTGGTGGAAAGAGCCGAGGTGCCGGCGCCCGTTCGAGCATAGACCAAGGTCCCACTACTCAACGGACTAGCTGGCGCGCTTAATCAGGCGTGCCCGCATCGTCGCCTCTTATTGTTTGCCTCGTCGATGATGATCCTTCGGTGCGAAAATCGCTCACCCGCCTGCTCGACTCCGCCGGCTTCGCGACGCATGCCTTTGCGGATGCGAAAGCTTTTCTCGATCACCTCGCGACTCATCACGTTCCGGTCGCCATCCTCGACATCTGGATGGAACGCATGACGGGGATGGAATTGCTCGCGCACCTTTGCGCGCGATCGCCCGACACACGCGTGATCTTCATCACCGCTCACGAAGATCGTGCCGCTAAAGCGATCGTTATGCGGGCCGGCGCTTTCGATTTCTTCATCAAGCCCTTCGATCCGAACTGCTTCCTCGATGCAATCGGCCGCGCGTTTGCTGGTGCGGCGGCGTTGGCGGATCGCGGCGGATTGCCGGGGCGCAAGGCACCGGGGCGGCGTGAGACCGAGGTCCAGTAGTCGCGCCGTCGCAAAGTGGCGCAGGATGGAGTTGGACAGATGCGCGCTTGATCCACCGGCGACTCTCTCTCCGTCGCCGGCGAATAAGCTAAAACCACTTCCCGACTCGAATGCGTTTCTCAAGTATGAGCGGCGTCTCCCTTGCTCATCTTGTTGTCATTGCTTCGATGAAGGACACGGCAGCGGCCCGAGGGTCGCCGCGCGGCTCCAGAAGCTTTCGCCAGCGTCATTGGTCACGACTTCATTCAAAGCCCATCGTCCCGCGGCGCAAAGCGTGCTTCGGCTGAGTGAATGGGTGAAACAAATCGAAATGTTTGCGTCAACGGAGGGTGGCATACTTGACAGTTCCAGGGAAAAATTGAACCCGACGACTCCTATTAACGGAACTGTCTCCATCGGCCTGCTCGATGATGATCCCTCGGTCTTGAAAGGGATCGGCCGGCTTCTTTCTTCTGCTGGTTGGAAGGTTGAATCGTTCACCGATCCGCATGCGTTCCTCGGCTATGCACGGGCGCATCAGCCACCAGTCGCGGTCATCGACATCCGCATGCCCGTCATGGACGGACTCGAGGTGCAGAAACGCTTGCGGGAGGTTTCTCAATCCACACGGGTGGTTGTCCTCACGAGCAAGGATGACCCGGCGATCCGCGCCAAAGCGATCAGCGCCGGCGCGTCGGGCTTTTTCCTCAAAGCCGTGGACGACGAGGAATTTCTCGCCGGCGTGAGATCGGCCTTCAACGGAAATTAACTCCTCCTAGCACAGACGCGCCGCAAGCCACTGCCCATCGCTTGACTGTAGACCTGGCTCAGCGGGTCGGTTTAGGCCGGCCGAAAACGTCCCTGGAAATTAAAACTATCGCCTCTTCAGATCTCATTTCGGCGCCATCGGCTCGCGAAGTTTGGGCGATACAGGGACAGTTTTCCAGTTGAAGACAATGGCGAGGACGCGAAAAACAAAACAGCAACCAATTGCGAAAAGGGCAGCCAGCACAGCGGAGATTTTGAAGAAAAGGAGAAGCAATGTGAAAAGGCTCGCTCCAATCAAAGCCGCCAACACGTATAACTGCCCGGGTTGGAAGAGCAGTGGTTCGTCACGCACGAGGACATCGCGGAGCAAACTGCCGCCGCACGCCGTCACGACGCCGATCATGATCGCCGCCAGAATCGGAAGCTGGGCATTGAGCGCGCGCTCGACACCTACGACCGCATAACAACCGACGCCGAGCGCATCGGCGAACAGAAAAACCCTTTGTAAGCGATCGGCGCGGTCGCGCAACAAAGCCGCCGCGATGCAACCGACAATCACGGCGAGAAGATAGCGTCCGTCACTCATCGCCAGCGGTGGGCCATTCTGAATAAAAATGCCGTCGCGGATCAAACCACCTCCCACTCCGCTGACCAACGCCAGAACGAAAAGGCCGACCACATCGTAGTGCCGCCGAGTCGCGAGCATGGCGCCGGTCATCGCGTAAAGGCACGTCGCGCTAAGATCGATATCAAGCGGCAGTGCGAAATGGCCTCTCATAATTCCAATAAGCTTCTCACTTAGCTCGGTTGTTTGAATGCATTCCTCGAGATCAGCTTTGGCACGAAACTAACAAACATCGCCACCCTGATTCTCAAAGCTGTCTCAATCATACGATATAACACATAGGATTAGGGCGAGTTTCGCTGCTCCGGATTTCCGGAATCGAACTAATGAAGGCTGTCAACGTCTGGAGAATCGAAGAAACTCGGTTTAGACGGGTGCGGCTTAGACAAGCGATCGGATACACAACCGCCGAGAAGGAGCGCTGATAAAACAAAGAATAGAGTCATTCTCACGGAACGCGAAGAGTCGCCCAACCATACAGGTGAAGAATGGCCCCGTCGGACCCGTTTTCGATCCTGGCAGTAAAACGATAAGAGCGGAGTCATGAGGCAACTCAGTGTTTGGTGAAAACGCGATCCGCATAGATTACTTGACGACTCAAGAGATCGCAACGATCTCGCGGCCGCATTTCAGCAGCGGTCGATTGAACAAGTAGTATCCGCCCTTCTGCACAATCGCTCGGTCCCATGAGTCTTATTCCTGTGCCGCCAAAACCATGGACGCGCCGGCGCGCATCAATGGCCCCTCGACCATTTAATCAAATTGAGTTCCAGCATTTACTACGCTATAAATGCCGAATCTCTGATCGTGCGGTTTATTATGATTCCTATTTTTGGGGACATGCGTGCGGCGGCTGCAAGATGCCTGTCTTCGAGGCGTCAAATGGTCATCGGGTCGGTCCTGGCCCTCGGCTTGATTACCAGCTGCGGGCGCCAGGCATCTTTGATAACCGAGGAGATCGTGCGCCCTGTCCGCACGATGAGTCTCGGCGTTGCCCCCGAATCTGGGCGGCGCGCGTTTCCCGGGCAGGCGGAGGCAAACGAGGCGGCAGATCTTTCATTCCGACTTGCTGGCTCGTTGATTGAGTTGTCGGCCAAGATTGGCGACAGCGTTAAGAAAGGGCAGGTGTTGGCAAAGCTTGATCCGCAGGACTTCGAGGTCCGCCTGCGCGCAGCCGAGGAGGAGCTAAGGTCTGCGCAAGCCAATCTCGACATAGCAAACATCGAACTGTCTCGACAAGAGACTCTCTTTAAAAGCAAAGCCACTCCTCAGAAGGACGTGGAGCGCGCCGCCGCTCTGGTTGAGTTCCACAAATCCAACGTCGCAGCGCTAACGAGTAAGCGTGCTATCGCCCAAAGCGAACTGAGTTACGCACAATTGACTGCTCCTTTCGATGGCTTAGTCGCGGCCCGCTATGTCGAGAATTTCCAGACGGTCCAGCCCAAGCAGCCAATCGTGCGAGTGCTCGATACATCGCGCATCAAGTTCGGAGTCGATCTGCCTGAGACGGTGATGCCGCTTCTGCCCTACGTGAAGGAGATTTGGGTTACATTTCAGGCGGCTCCCGGGAAGAAGTTGCCCGCCACAATCCAGGAAATTTCGCACGAGGCATCTCGCTCCACGCGCACCTATCGAGTCACTGTGGTGATGGACCAGCCCGCAGGTGTGCGAATCTTGCCGGGAATGAGCGGCGAATTGCGGGCGCGAGCGGAACCGCCCAGCACGCAACCGGCGGCGATGGAGGTTCTCGCCTCTTCTCTTTTTGAAGACGGAGACGGAAGAACCTGCGTCTGGGTCTTGGATACATCGACCATGACCGTGCATCGGCAGCCGGTTAAAACGTCACGCCCGACAACCGCCGGATTTCTAGTCGAGGGTGTGAAAGCCGGTCAGACCATTGTTGTCGCAGGCGTTCACTACCTTAAAGACGGCCAGAAGGTTCGCGTTATGGAATCTGATGCGGAAGTTGCCAAGCCCGTCGCCCTAA
The DNA here is from genome assembly GCA_036493915.1 of Chthoniobacterales bacterium. Taxonomy (GTDB): domain Bacteria; phylum Verrucomicrobiota; class Verrucomicrobiia; order Chthoniobacterales; family UBA10450; genus Palsa-1392. The sequence continues at coordinate 14,703 of DASXPA010000001.1, forward strand.
CCAATGCGTTGGCGCCGGAGTCAGGACAATGAGCCTGACTGCAGCCGCAGTTGAGCGTCGCACATTGACGCTCTTCGCCGGCTTTGTGCTCGCATTGGCCGGCACAGCCTCCTACTTCACTCTCGGCCAGCTTGAGGATCCCGAGTTTACGATCAAGAACGCTGTGGTGGTCACAAGCTATCCCGGGGCCTCACCGAAAGAAGTGGAACTGGAGGTAACGGACCGGCTGGAATTGGCGATCCAGCAGATGCCTCAGGTGAAACATGTCTCTTCATTTTCCCGGCAGGGCGTTTCACAGATTACAGCGATGATTCGGCCGCAGTACCGTTCCGGCCAGCTTCCCCAAATTTGGGACGAGCTGAGGCGTAAAGTCGGCGATATGCGTCGACAATTGCCGCCGGGCGTGGGCGAGCCAAAGGTCGTGGATGATTTCGGGGATGTTTACGGATTTCTCCTCGGAGTCGTAGCTGATGGGTTCAGTGACGCGGAGCTCGAACGATACGTTGACGGGCTCCGCAAGGAGCTAAGCTTGGTCAAGGGAGTGGCACGGGTCGAACTCTGGGGAGTTCAGCCCGCATGCATCTATCTCGATGTCTCGCAAAGTCGCCTGGCGAACGCTGGTGTAAGCGTCGATCAGATTCGGAATACCCTGCAACAGCAGAATCTGGTTGTGAATGGCGGCGCTATCGATGTCGGGAACCAGCGTCTTCAGGTTGAGACGACCGGAATGTTTCGCGCCCCCGAGGACATCGCGGATTTGTCAATTCGTGGCGGCGTGCCTGGTAAAACTGAGCCGGCCGGATTGGTGCGTCTCGGTGATATCGTCAACGTGCGAAAAGGCTATCAAGAGCCACCCGTTGCCATGATGCGGGTGGACGGCCATTCCTCTATCGGAATTGCCATCGCGAATCAGCCGGGCGTGAGCATCGTTAAGCTGGGCCACGCTTTGGACCGCCGCCTGGCCGGGCTGACCGCGAACCTTCCGGCCGGCATTGAGATTCAACGAGTCGCCTGGCAAAGCGATCTCGTCAGCCACTCGATCGTGGATTTCGTTAGGAACCTGGTTGCCGCGATTGTGATTGTCCTTGTTGTGCTCTGGGTTGCGATGGGGCTGCGCCCTGCTCTCGTCGTTGGCATTACCGGATTGGTCCTGGTGATCCTTGGCACCTTCATCTTCATGGCCCTGCTGAAGATCGACCTGCAACGGATGTCGTTAGGCGCGCTCGTCATCGCGATGGGAATGATGGTCGATAATGCGATCGTCGTGGTCGATAATATGATCGTCCGTCTCGGAAGAGGAATGAATCGCGAGGAGGCGGCCATCGAAGCCGCCTCGAAACCAGCGATGCCTCTCCTCGGGGCGACGGCCATTGCCATTCTCGCGTTTTATCCGATTGCAGCGTCAACGGAAAACGCGGGCGAATACTGTGCCTCGCTTTTTTCGATGGTCGCGATTTCGCTTGGATTCAGTTGGGTTGTCGCGATCACCGTGACTCCGGTTGTGGGTATGCTGATGCTGGCCAGCCCGAGGAAAGGGACTGATGCAGCCGATCCTTACGACGGCAGATTTTTCAGAACATACCGCCAGCTTCTCGTCGGCGCACTTCGCCTGCGGCTGCCGGTGCTTCTCCTCTTTGTAGCACTGCTCATCGGTTCGGGATGGAGCTTTCGTTTCGTGAACCAGATGTTTTTCCCGAGCTCTTCCCGGCCGCAATTCATGGTGGATGTATGGTTGCCTGAAGGAACGCGAATCGAGCGCACTTCCGAGGTGGTTGGTAGAATTGAAAAGCTCCTCACGAATCGAAAGGAGATCCGGAATGTCGCCTCTTTCATCGGACAGGGTCCTCCCCGCTTTTACCTGCCGGTCGAACCAGAAAAGCCCTACTCTTCGTACGGTCAGCTCATCGTTAGTCTGAATGATTTTCGCGACGCCGACAGATTTATGAACGAGATCGGTGCTTGGGCTAGCGAGAACCTGGCCGACGCGAAAGTCATTCCGCGAAAATATGGCCTGGGTCCGAGCGAGACATGGGCCGTCCGGCTTCGGATCAGCGGGCCGGCCGTGGCCGATCCTGTCATATTGCGCCGACTGGCGGAGGAAGCGAAGGAGATCATTGCGGCCAGCCCGCAGGCCAGGATTGTGCGCACGGATTGGCGGGAACGGGTCCCGACTATTGTCGCCGAGTATGATATCACCAACGGCCGTTGGACAAACGTAGATCGCAAAGGCATTGCAGACGCGACGCGTCGAGCTTTCGATGGAGTTCCCGTCGGAACCTATCGCGAACAGGACAAGCTTCTGCCCATCGTGTTGCGCGCGGTTGATCCCGAGAGAAACGAAGCGGTAACCACTTTGCCGGCGTTGCAGGTATCGCCTGTCTTTGGCGGAAACACGATTCCTCTCGGACAGGTTACACGGGATATCCGACTGGCGTGGGAAGATCCGTTGATTTGGCGCTGGGACAGGAGACGGGCGATTACGGTGCAGGCGGCTCCGGTTGGATTGGCGACCGAGTTACGAACGCCGGAACTCGTGGAGACAATCTCAAAGATCAAGCTTCCTCCCGGCTACACCATGGAATGGGATGGAGAATTCAAGAATGCAAGTGACGCGCAGGGGTCGTTGGTTCCCGGGATTGTGCCTGCCGTGCTAATCATGGCGCTGATTTTGGTCGGGCTTTTCAATTCTTACCGCAAACCGCTGGTTATCGTGTTGATCATCCCTTTTGCCTTGATCGGTGTAACTCTCGGCCTCCTAATCACGCGGCAGCCTTTCGGTTTCGTCGCGCTATTGGCGGCCATGAGCCTGGCGGGAATGATGATTAAGAACGCGATCGTCTTAGTCGATGAGATCGGTGCGCTCCAGGCAGCGGGTCAGGGTCCTTTCGATGCGGTGATTGACGCCGCGGTTTCTCGTTTGCGGCCGGTGTTGCTTGCTGCCGGGACAACTGTGTTGGGTGTAATCCCACTGCTGACCGATGTGTTTTGGGTCTCGATGTCGGTCGTGATCATGTTCGGGCTGACGCTGGGAACTATCATTACGATGTTACTTCTTCCTACGATTTATTCCCTGCTCTTTGGAATCAGAAATCCTGCCAATGTGACGGGTAGCTTACCACAGGGACAGGGGAGAATGTGAACGGCACGATAAAACAACGTCAACTAGGCAACTCTGGGAGATATGTACGCCACTTATGACGCCTTATTAAAACGAAATAACGTCGTCGCGGACGATGCCGAGTCGTTGCGAATGCGGATCGGCTCGGGGTAGGTGAAAGCGGAGAATCGTTAGGATTTCTATCGTAACTTATCATGGAATCTATTTTTGATCTGCCTTTGATCGTCGCGGGACCCGTCATTGTCGGCGCATTGTGTTTCTACGCATTGATTGGTCTCTGGACTTGTCGCCGCCTCATTTTGCCGCCGGTTGCACATTCAAGCTGCCGATTCCGAGTTCAGCAGCGCCATGCTGCAGGGCGTGATGGTTTTTTATGGCTTGGCCCTCGCACTCATCACGGTAACCATCTGGCAGAACTATTCCGATGTCGTGAAAATTGCGTCCGAGGAAGCGACCGCGGCGGCCGCTCTTTACCGCGACTTGAGTGATTATCCGGAGCCGATCCGCACCCAGCTCCAGACCCAGCTCCGCAACTACGTCGATCAGATCATCCATCACGCATGGCCGATGCAGCAACGCGGACAAATCCCAACCGGCGGCTTGGAAATGATGAACCGCTTCCAAGTCAGACTAATGGGCTTTGAACCGGCTACCGAAGGTCAAAAAATCATGGCTGCGGAAACGGTCGCCGCTTACGACCGGCTGATTCACGCCTGGCGGCTGCGGATCGATTCTGTCCAGGCCCGGCTCCCGGGTGTTCTTTGGCTCACCATTCTCCTGGGAGCGCTTATCAGCATAGGTTCGTCGTTCTTTTTTCGAATCGAGGACATTTGGCTTCACGCCATCCAGGTCAGCCTGCTCTCTTTCTTTGTAGGCATGATCATCTTTTTAATCTACGCCTTCGACCGGCCTTTTCGCGGTGAGCTCGGTGTGGGTGCGGATTCCTATCAGGTTGTTTACGATCACCTGATGCAACCCTAGATGCCTTCGGTGTTGCCGTCCTCGGAAGCGCTCTTGGCATACGCCGTCGCTACTGCGCTTGACGGCTCTACTTTGCCCGTCTGCGCACGGCGATTCGCAACCGCATTCACGCGCTCTTAGAGCGGCAGGAAAAGCTGGAGTTGCCCCAGTGCAGCGATCTCTTTGGAGTCAAAGGCCGTGGCCATCTGCGGCGGCTCGAGCTGCCAGAACCCGACGGCATGCTGCTGCGCGAGGACCTGGCGCTTTTGGAGTTGCTCAATGGGCAGATCAAGGAGCAGGAGAAACGGATCGCGGTCGACTGCTCGGGTGACTTCGGCGCCATCTACAAAGCGCACCGCGCGCGCGGAAAAAAAGCCAACACCGCCATCACCATTGTGGCTCGACGCATCTGTCAGATCGTCTGGCACCTGCTCCAGGAAAAACGATCTTACTAGTCTTCTCCGCCCACCCGCCCGCGCCGAAAAATTTCCCCGGCTGCTCCGGTTGCGCACTGACGGTCCCGCTCCCTAGAAAAGAACGAACGCGTCTTGGGTCAGAATGGAGAGCCGGGGATCTTACCGTTAATATGCGTCACCACTGTGAGCCCATTTTGGGCTGCCGCCAAGAGAAGTCTGATCCCGCCTCTTTTTCGATTCGAAATGATCAACCCGGGCCACAACGACCTCGTCTAGCCAGTCAAGAACCTATGACCTGACTCACCTTACTTATCCCAGCCTAACTCTCGCCTCTTCGCTTGACAGACGCTTTCAGAGAAGGGTACAACTTTTGACAGAACGCTGAGCGGCGCGCCTGAAGCGCGATATTTCGCGAATCGTGCGAATGCGTCATGCCGCTTGTGGCATCTCATCGTAGGTCCGGCCGCCTAGTGATCGCCCGGTCGTATGCTTCCGAACGCCACCCCATTGCTTGAAGAAGAAAGGGACCTTTTCTCGTCGGCACGCCCGGAAAATCTCGCGCACCCACTGGATGTTCATTGGTCGCGCATGCGGCCCCGATTCTCCTCCGACGATCACCCAATGAATTCCCGTCAAATCGATTCCAACAAGAGAGCCGATCAGCGGTTCGCAGGACAGGAAACGCACCGTGGCCGCGACGGTGCGCAAATCATCAACGCGATACAGCACGCGGCTGTCTTCCACGCTGACGCCCATCCAGATATTTTCTGCCCACGGCAATTGACCTTCCAGCTTACGCAGCCGGTCGCTCCGCTTGGTGAGGATCTGAAAGGTATGCTGCGGGCAATCGGCCATCGTCTTGAAGACGCGGCGGATGAACGACAGCGGTACGTCCGGATGAAACAGGTCGCTCATCGAGTTCACAAAAATGCGCCGTGGCGCACGCCAGGATCGTGGCAGATCGAGCACATCTTCGTGCGGCGTGACGCGAAATCCGCGGCGGTAGCGCGCACTTCCCATCGCCTGGAGCCGAGCCGCCAGTCGTTCCGCGTAGCAATTCTTGCAGCCGGCGCTGACCTTGGTGCAACCCGTCACGGGATTCCACGTCGCCTCCGTCCATTCAATGTGAGAATGATCTGCCATCTCAGGTATCAAACGGCTTAAGCAAACAGTCCGCTATTTTCAATGCTGTTTTTGCACCGATGGGATTTGCGGCCGCGAAGCAAAAAAGATAAATCGGAACATTATTGGAATTGCGAAGCACCCCAGGCTTTGGGTGTGCCTCACAAAATGCAGACCTTAGACGTTCGACAAGAAATCGTTTTACTCGTCTCCAGTCAGCATGGCGGCGTGTAGTAATTTCTTCTCCTCCAAAGAGCTCAGGCTGTATCCACGTTATGTAGAACTCCTCTTTCCACGAGGTCGTGCCGAAGACCCGATCAAGGCAGGAACGCCATTCTGAGGGCGGCTCAGAGTCTCGCGTTAACAGTCGCATCACAGCCTGCCCGAGAGGAAACAAAAACCACAGATCGACAGCCTTCGTCTGACCGAGGGTCCGGATTGTCTCCCAATCGACCTGCATCCCATAAGGATCTAGGAACACAACCGCTCGATGAGTTTTCCAGTCGATAGATCGTATGAAAGACAGAAGTTTCTCGTTTGCATCTCCATGACAAATTGAAATGCGGTCTGGTGCCGGCGCACTGCTCTTGAGGGCCTCTAGCTCAGCCACGCGCTTCGCTGACTTTTCGATGAAAAGGAATTGATCGAATGAATGTCGAATGGCCCGAGCTGCACTGCCTTCTAACAGCCTTATTGCGGACTCATCCCCTCCTAGTTCGGCGACTTGATGGATCGCGCCTGTCCCGGCGAAGGCATCCACATATATCGTCTTAAAGAATTTCGCGCGTTCATTCTCGCGAAATATACGACAATAGGCCGTGAGGTAATTATCGAGGATTTTGAGCTTTTGCTCGGTCCAATCGCCACCGAAAGATTGATTAGGCATATTGTTTTGAGGAGAATCTAATCAAGATCCTGGCGCGCGTTTCTTGACTCTGAAGATAGTTTAAGGCGCGGCGACTTCATTACGGGCGAAGAAAAATCATCGTGGCTTACGGAGCAGGACCACCCGATTGGTATTCGTTCCTGCCGTCTGATTAGTCACGCCCCAGCAGTTCGATGTTTTTGTAAAGTCCTGCGCATTGATCAAGACGAGCAGTGGCTGCAATCCCGCGGCGCGTGCAGCTGGAATCACAAGCTCCTCCATTTTGACTTTACCGCCCCGCACTTCGCCAACTTCGAAGGCGACGTGAGCTCCGCGCTTTAACACGCGGTGCAGCTCCGAAAAGACCCGCTCCATCGCCGCACTCCAAGCTGCCGCGTCGCGGAACATCCAAATGTTTATGTTCTTTTCGTTGATTCCGTTGAACCAACAGCGAAGCCAGTTATCACCCGCGTAGTCGACCACGTTCAAAAAAGGCGGTGACGTGACTACGAGATCGACCGACGCATTCTCGACCTGCGGAGTCTGATCGGAGCTGCCGGTGATGAACAGAGCGTCCGGCGCCGCGGATTTCAGCGCTCCACGATCTTGCTTTGTCACACTCTGGAGCAGGGTTCGTGTTTTCCGAAGGATAAGTTCCGGCACATCGCGCCTCTGCGGCGTTTGATTGCGGCTTTCATTGATCTTTCGCTGCCGCTCTGGACTCACCGCCTGATTCGGAGGCAGAGTGTACACGGAAAAAAATCCGGCAGAGTGACCCGTTAAACGGTTCGTTGCGACCATCCGAATCCAACCATCTACACCTGATGCCTTGGACGCCGAGTTGGGCCGAAGGAGATGGCGCCGCAACGCGCAGATTTCGCGCAGAGTTTCCGGGTGGTAGAAGAGCAGAAGATCATCGCGAAGTTCTCCCTGATAATTCCAATCGATCGTAGCCAGTCGGTCCCGGACTTCGCTTAACTTTGGCGGGGACAAACGCGGCTCGGTCAATATTTTGCTCAACGGATTAACGTCACATCCAATGACTCGCCGGCCCAAAAGCGCCGCTTCGATTACAGTCGTACCGCGACCGAGGAAAGGATCGTAAATTACCTGCTTTGGACCGGTTAGACGCTCAACAAAGAAGCGTGGCAGTTGCGGTTTGAAGCACGCGCGATAGGAGATCTCGTGGAGGCTGCTGGCCGCGCGCTGTTTGGAAGTCCAGAATTCGTTCACGAACATGGGCACTGCGGTCTTACCTTCACCAAGTTCGCTCACTTGAGTCGAAGTACCGAATGCGTTGAAATCAGCCAGTTCCGCAGCGAAAGCCGCGCGCGAGCGATGGCGTGCTGGAGAGTCTTCGAATTGTAGCAAGAGTGGTTGCTGCAACTCCTCCGTCGCGCTGGTGTTCGTTCTTGCCATTACTCGATTGTCACTGTCCGGTGGGTCGCTGCGCCGAGAGAGCGGTGACTAACAGAAGCTTCTAAGCGGATATTAACTAGCGTGTCAGGATCGATGAAATCGAGGCGCAAAGAACGGACCCGCGAGCGGCCGGCTTGCGTGACATAGTGCAGCGTCGCCAGAATGTGGTTCGCAGCGCCGCGAAACCGCAAGCGCAACTTGCGAGACGACGACGTAAGCACCCTCCGGTTCGAGTCACTGATATCCCAAATCGATGTAGCTTTCAGCTCAAACGGAAATATTCTGCCAGCCGCAATCTCCCGCAGAATCTTGTCCGGATATCCGCCGCCGGAACACGCATCGATATAAAATCGTTGGAGGTTTCGGTTGATTGTTGGAACGAAGTAGTCTGCCACCTGATTGCCGATCGACTGGTTTGAGCTGCCTGCTCGAAGCGGAATATCTTGCGCCGTGATGGCTGCGGCAGCCATCGCGGCGCGAAACGCTTCTGAGATTGCGTCGCACACGGCCTCCTCCCATGGAGCAACCAGTTCGGTAGGTTCGAGCCCTTCCCGCCGCTGCAGCTCAAGGTAGTAATCTGCGAGTCGGGTCGGCATTTCGGCTGAACTTAACGGTTGGCGTAGAAGAATCCAGATTCCAGGAGAAAATTTGGTGGTCAGTCTGCAGATATTGACGCATGCCCGATCGCGGCCGTCGTCCCGCTGATGCTTTTCGTGGGCCACGATCCTGATGATCCAACTGCAGAGTTTTCAACGATTGTTCCTGATCCTGGCAGTGGCCCCTCGCGGTCTCATCGGCGCGGTCGCCGCCATCCTTACCAGCGGTTCGGCGATGGATTTTGTCGCCGTTCTCAAAGTCCTCGCGCTGATCGGCATTCTGATCCGCAATGCGGTGATCGCTAATCCTGCAGATCGAGGAGCACCGGCGCGACGCATGGGGACCTGCGGAAGCGGTCCTGGACGTCACGATGCGTCTAACTCGCCCGATGTTCACCG
>DASXPA010000002.1:0-3473 GCA_036493915.1 Chthoniobacterales bacterium
GTTCGTTAGGCAAGAGCCTTTCCTTTCGTGCGATCGCTTTGCCGGAGAGTGTTGCCTTTCAATTTCGCAGAAAGGATTCGGGCGCCACGGCCTTGATTGCGCCAGCGGTCGGCGAAATCACTCCCGAGTTACGCGAAGCCGTTGGGGATTCCAGCGTCGTTCTTTTCGATGGAACATTCTGGAGCAACCACGAGCTGCAGGCGTTGCGGCCGGGCGCGCGGACGGCGCGAGCGATGCATCATCTGCCGATCCGCGAGGAGAGCCTGGACTTTCTGCGCCAGTCAGAAGCGCACCGGAGAATCTTCCTGCATGTCAACAATACGAATCCGATTCTAATGCCGGGGTCGCGCGAACGTCGGCAGGTCGAAGAAGCAGGCCTCGAGATTGCGTGCGATGGTTTGGAAATCGCTCTATGAACAGCGGACCTCTGGATCGTGAAACGTTCGTGGCCGACCTGCGGGAAATCGGCGGGCAGACTTATCACGATCGCCACCCTTTCCACGTCGCGATGAACGAAGGCCGGCTCTCGCCCGACGCGCTGCGCGGCTGGGTCGCGAATCGCTTCTACTATCAGCGCAACATTCCTCGAAAGGATGCCGCCATTCTCGCGAATTGTCCGCTGCGCGAGATTCGTCGTCTTTGGCTGCATCGCATTACCGATCACGATGGCGACTCGCAAAACGGAGGCGGCATCGAGGCTTGGCTGCGTCTCGGGGAAGCCTGCGGCGTCACGCGCGAGGCGTTGCTGGAGGGGCGCGAAGTGCAGCCTGGCGTCCGTTTCGCCGTGGACGCGTATGTGAATTTTGCCCGGCAGGAACCGTGGCCGGTCGCGATCGCATCGTCGCTCACGGAGTTGTTCGCGCCCGATTTGATGGCAACGCGGCTGGCGGCTTTCGAAAAATATTACACTTGGATTGATGCGAGCGGTCTCGACTATTTCCGCCGGCGCGTGACCCAGGCTCGCCGGGATTCGAATGAGGCACTCGAGATCACCATCGAGCATTGCCACACGCGCGAGCTGCAGGAGGCGGCCTTGGATGCACTCCGGTTCAAGTGCGACGTCCTCTGGTCGATTCTCGACGCGATTCATCACGCTTATGGCGGCGCCGATCACTGACAATGCGCGTCCGCGGTTGACGGCCGGCGTGCGTTTGCAAACGGATGCCTCGACTGGAAAACAGGTCCTGCTGTTTCCGGAAGGGATTCTTGAACTGAACGAAACCGCCGGAGAAATTCTGACCCGCTGCGATGGACGCACTGTGAGCGAAATCGTTTTCGCTCTCGCCGAGGAATACGAAGCGGAACCCGCAGCCATCTCGTCGGATGTGCGCGAAACGATTGCCGACCTCCAAGGCCGCAAACTTTTGCAGTCATGACTGCGCCGCGACCATACGCATTGCTCGCGGAGCTGACCTATCGTTGCCCGCTGCATTGCCCTTATTGCTCGAATCCGGCGCAGCTGGGCGGCGATCGCGAACTCACGGCGGAAGAATGGGCGGGCATTCTGCAGCAAGCCGCGACGCTTGGGGTTCTTCAGGCCGGTCTTTCCGGCGGCGAACCGCTCGTTAGGCGCGACCTGGCGCCGATCGTTGGCAGCGCACGCACGGCGGGTCTTTACACCAATCTCATCACCAGCGGCGTCGGTCTCGATGCAAGCCGCGCCACCGAGTTACGCGATGCCGGCCTCGATTCCGTTCAGCTCAGCTTCCAGGCGGATGAAGCCACGCTGGGCGACGAGATCGCCGGAGCCCACGCTCATGAGCGCAAGCTCGCCGCGGCCGCGCACGTACGCGCGGCCGGCATTCCGCTCAGCCTCAATTTCGTTCTCCACCGCCGCAACATCGATCGTCTCGCGCAGATCATTGAGCTGACGGAGTCGTTAGGCGCAACGCGCGTCGAGCTGGCCAACGTCCAGTTCTACGGCTGGGCTTTTGCGAACCGCGAGGCGCTTCTTCCGACCCGCGAGCAGGTCCTCCAGGCCCGCGAAGTTGCGGTTGCCGCCTGCGCGCGTCTCGCTGGGAAAATCGATATCTTTTACGTTCTGCCCGATTACTACGAGACGCGACCGAAGCCGTGTCTTCACGGATGGGGCCAGCGCTATCTCACGGTCAATCCCATCGGCGACGTTCTCCCCTGCCCGACCGCATCATCCGCCATTCCCGAGATGCGCTTTGAAAACGTCCACGATCGAGAGCTCGATTGGATCTGGCGCGAATCGGAAAGCTTTAATCACTTTCGCGGCACTGGCTGGATGCCGGAGCCGTGCCGGAATTGTCCCGAGAAAGAAATCGATTTCGGCGGATGTCGGTGTCAGGCCGCCTTGCTCACCGGCCATGCCGACGAGGCAGATCCAGTTTGTTCGCTCTCACCGAAGCGGAGCCTGGTGGATCGCATTCTCGCGAACGCGGAGTCTGGAGCGAAGCTCGCATCCTGGTCGTATCGCAGGAATCCCGACATGCCCGCCAGTTGCTAAGGCACCGATTGCCTAGGGTTATTTTTGCCTTCTCCCGGTTGCAGCGTTCGCCAGTTGAGCGCCGGCGAAAAATTTCAAAAAACTTCAGATTCCGCGTTGACGGAAATGTCGACTGCGATACCTTGTTCATCCGCTCTTGGCGGCTCCGGGCATACCGGAGTGTTCTTCTCTGGCTCAACGCGAGCTGCGGTTTGTTGATTTCAGCAAGCGGGCGGTTTCTGCCGTGGAGCAATTGAGGGGCGTTGATCTTTGACAGTGCAATTCTGGTTTCGTCATCACGACGGATAGATTTACGAGCGAAATCAGAAGGTAGAAGTCAGCGAAAATTGAATTGTGCGTTATACGTCGAGTTTCTTTGATTAAAAATTTCGCCGGTTTTCACGAACCGGTGATCTCAATTAAGTAAGATCGGACGAACCTGCCTCGAGCTTTCGAGCGCGAGAGCAGGCAAGAATGGTCAGAAATTGTCGGCCCTTTAGCGAGGGCTGGCGCAAACTTTGTCCGGAGTCGAGCAATCGACCACCGGCTCCAAAATTTTTACGGAGAGTTTGATTCTGGCTCAGAACGAACGCTGGCGGCGTGGATAAGACATGCAAGTCGAACGGGATTACTTCTGGTAGCAATACCGGAAGTAATTTAGTGGCGAACGGGTGCGTAACACGTGGGGAATCTGCCGAGAAGTGGGGGATAGCTCGTCGAAAGGCGAATTAATACCGCATATGATCAGCCAAGACATCTTGGCGACATCAAAGCCGGGGCAACCTGGCGCTTCTTGATGACCCCGCGGCCTATCAGCTAGTTGGTGAGGTAATGGCTCACCAAGGCGATGACGGGTAGCTGGTCTGAGAGGACGACCAGCCACACTGGAACTGAGACACGGTCCAGACACCTACGGGTGGCAGCAGTCGAGAATTTTTCTCAATGGGGGAAACCCTGAAGGAGCGACGCCGCGTGGAGGATGAAGGCTTTCGGGTTGTAAACTCCTGTCATTTGGGAACAA
>DASXPA010000003.1:0-2584 GCA_036493915.1 Chthoniobacterales bacterium
ATTTGTCTCGAGATCCCGATTTCGCGACGGGAACTGGATGAGGCGTTACTCGAGACGATCCGGCAAAACAATCTGCGCGACGGTTATGTCCGCCTCATCGTCACGCGCGGCGTCGGCAATCTCGGCCTCAACCCGATCCAATGTAAGCGGCCGAGCATCATCATCATCGCCTCGACGATCGCGCTTTATCCCGAGGATATTTATCGGAAGGGACTGACCGTCGTTACCGTGCCAACGCGGCGGATGGGTCCGGCGACGCTCAATCCGGCGATCAAATCCCTTAACTATCTCAACAACGTGCTCGCCCGGATCGAAGCGAACCTCGCCAGCGCCGATGAAGCGCTGATGCTGAATGACGCCGGCAACGTCGCCGAATGCACCGCGGACAACGTCTTTCTCGTAAAGCGCGGACGCATCATGACGCCGCCGATCACCGCGGGCGCGTTGCGCGGGATCACACGCTCGGTGGTGTTCGACATCGCCGCGGAGCTCGGGATCAAAATCTCCGAGCCCGATCTCACCCGGCACGACGTTTATATTGCCGACGAAGCGTTTCTCACCGGCACCGCCGCGGAAGTGATCCCGATGGTCAAAGTCGACGGCCGCACGATCGGCAACGGCAAGCCGGGAGCGATCACCACGCGCACGATCGCGCGCTTCCGTGAGTTGACACGAGAAAGCGGGACGCCGATTTTTCCGAAGTGATCGAGCGCACCTTCTTCTGCTCGCCTAACGACGCTCCTCCTGTCCCCGCGGTTGAATGTTTTCGCCACATTGTGGTCTAATTGTGAGCCATGCTTTGTGACGTTTGTAAGTGCAATGATGCGACAGTTTTTCTGACGCAAATTCTCGAAGGAAAGATGCAGAAGGTGAATCTCTGCGACGCCTGTTCGAAGGAAAAAGGGGTGCAGGATCCGACCGGGTTCGCGCTCGCCGATCTGTTGTTAGGCATCGGCGCGGCCGAGGAGATCGAGAAGGGTGCGCCGACTCAGAAGTGCCCAGTTTGCGGCTTCACTCAGGCCGATTTCAAAAAGACCGGGCGGCTCGGTTGCAGCGCCTGCTACATCACTTTCGCGGAGGGTCTGGGGACGCTGCTCAAGGCAATGCACAAAGGAACTGAGCACGTCGGCAAGCTCCCGCAGCGCGCCTTCCGCCAAATGGAATTAAGCGACAAGATGCGCACTCTCACAGACGACCTCGAGAAAGCTGTGGCGGAAGAAAATTACGAAGATGCCGCGAGCCTGCGCGATCAGATCAAGCAACTCGAGCACGAGCTGGCGAGCTGAACCAAATGAAGTTTTCCCAAATCATGGCAAGCGGCGGCGAATGGCTGCGAGGTGAAGGCCCGCATCATCAGATCGTCGTCAGCAGTCGCGTTCGGCTCGCGCGGAATTTGCGCCATCGCGCCTTCCCCGGCTGGGCAAAAAAAGCCGAGCGCACCCAGATTCTTGAGCAGATCAAGCCCCGCGTGGAAGAGCTGACCGAGATGCAGGATTCCTTCTCGGAGATGCTTCAGGATCTCTCCGCGCTCGAGAAGCAGGTGCTGGTCGAGCGCCACCTCATCAGCCGCGAGCATGCGGCCAAAGGCGTCGGCAGCGCTGTGGTCATGAATCGCAAGCAGACGCTCAGCATCATGATCAACGAAGAGGATCACCTGCGCATGCAGTCGATCCGCTCCGGGCTGCAGTTGAAGAGCGCGTTCAAGCTCGTCGACAAAATCGACAGCACTCTCGAAGGCAAACTCGACCTCGCCTACGATCAGCACCTCGGTTATCTCACCGCCTGCCCGACCAACGTCGGCACTGGCATGCGCGCCTCCGCCATGCTGCACCTGCCCGGTTTGGTCTTAAGCGATTTGATCAACCAGGTCATCCAGGCGGTGAACAAAATCGGTCTCGCCGTCCGCGGTCTTTACGGGGAGGGGACCGAAGCGATGGGTAACCTTTTCCAGATCTCCAATCAGACCACGTTAGGCGAAAAAGAGGACGAGATCATCGCCCGCCTCACGAAGGTCATCGAGACGATCATCGAGAAGGAACACGACGCGCGCCAGATGCTGATCCAGAAAAAGCCCGACACCCTCTGGGACCAGATCGGCCGGGCATACGGCGTGCTCACTTATGCCCATGCGATGACTTCGAAAGAAGCGCTCAACCTCCTCTCGATCATGAAACTTTCTGTTGATCTTGGCGCCTTCACCGAAGACCGCCGCCTGCCGATCGACGAGCTCTTTATTGAAACGCAGCCGGCGCATTTGCAAAAGGCCTCGCAACAGAAACTTAACGCCGAGGAACGCGATTACCTCCGCGCCCAAATCATCCGCGACCGTTTGAAACTCTTTCCTAAACCTGATATGGATAAAGTGGCGCGCGAGCGCACTTCGGAAACCACTTCCGCGCCTAACAATAATGAATAATTTTACACCTCGGGCGCAGCAGGTCCTCGCGCTCGCCCGCAAAGAAGCTGACCGCTTCAATCACAACTACGTCGGCACCGAGCACCTCCTCCTCGGGCTGATCAAGCTCGGCCAGGGCGTCGCCGTCAACGTGCTCCAGAAGATGGGGCTCGATCTCGAAACCGTCCG
>DASXPA010000004.1:0-4069 GCA_036493915.1 Chthoniobacterales bacterium
GATCGTCGCCGTCGGGCGCGGGCCGGCGGGAACACTCGGGCTTGGCAGTGGACTCACGCTCTCATCAGGCCCTTGCGCCTTGAGAGCGGCGGCCGCGAAGAGGGCGATCGCGAGGAGCGAAAGAAATTTCGTCATCTCAAGTGGATCGGGCGAACGACCCTCGCCGGCCGTAAGCGAAGAAGCACAACTTGCGCTCAAAGCGCGAGCCGGGCGTGCGCCTGCAAATGGACGTCGTCCGCTTCCGCCTCGGCCAAGGCAAACGCGGACTCGTTAGGGCGATTGATCCGGCGAAGGAGTTCGCTCATCATCTGCCAGCTCTCGGCACGATAGGGCGCGACCGCGATGCAGGTTTTCAATTCCTTAATGGCGCGATCGGGATAACCGAGATCGGCGAGCGCCTTGATGTAACGTTTTTCGATCGCCCAGTTCGCCGGTCCGAGTCGAGCGGCCAATCGTAGTCGGATCACATCAACCTTCCCGCTCTCACGATTTTCCAGAACGGCAAGGCTTTCCTGCGCCCGCGCCTCGAGCGCGGGCGGGGATTGGATTTTCTGCAGCAACTGACGAGCACGAGAGAAATCACGTTCCTTGATCGCGACCGCGCCCAGATTGAGCAAAGCCATCGGGTTGTCCGGCTCCTTCACCAGCGCCTGCTCCAGCGCCCGTCGCGCTCTTGCCGACCGGCCTTCGCTCAACTCAAGGCCGCCGAGATTAATCAACATCCGGGCGGAATCGCCGCCATCGGCGATTGTCCGCATGAGAAAGGTGCGCTGATCTCTCCAGTCAAAGGTCCGCAGAAAA
Source organism: Chthoniobacterales bacterium (assembly GCA_036493915.1). Lineage (GTDB taxonomy): Bacteria > Verrucomicrobiota > Verrucomicrobiia > Chthoniobacterales > UBA10450 > Palsa-1392. The sequence goes on from DASXPA010000004.1 coordinate 802, forward strand.
GTCCGGCCCGCGAGAAAGAGAATCCAGATCGTTAGGCAAAGCGTCGCAAACTCTCGCCTCCGCCAGCCCTCTGAAGCGACATGCTCCCGCATGTCCGGCTTGGTCTCACCTCTCGAGCTCCAGGAATGCGCCCACCAGGACGGTCCGCCTAACGAATTCCACGCCGCCGCACCCGCCAGAAAAAGAAAAGCGCTCGGCAGATAAAGCCAATGTTCCGCCACCGTGGCGTTGAGACTCACGAGGCCGCTCACCGGCAGGTAACTCAACGCGGCCAAGAGCAGCGGCAGAAAAATCGCCGGCCGTTTGCGCGATCGCCAGAGGATGTAAAGCGCGCCGGTGATGAGCAGAATCCCGAGCAAGGTCTGTAATTCCCGCCACGCCGCCACGTCCAGACTCGCTTTCGTGAAACCAAATGGATGGGTTTCGACATCGCGATCCATATGGAGATGAAGCGGAAGAACGAGCAGCCCGGCATATTCCGCGACCGCTCGCGCGATTACGATCGGCCTAACGAGAAGCGGCGCGGGATGCGTCGGGGCCGGTGGGGCGATATGCTCGGCAGGCAAGCGCAGACTGAGATAAACAACGAGCACGCACCCAACCATCCCGAGCGCGCGCCAGAATTCCACGCGTCGCCGGTGCGCAATCACGATAACCAACCAGAGCGCGAGAAAGAGCAGCCCCATTTCTTTGCTCAAGGTGCTCGCGAGGAAACAAAGGGTCGCGCCGATCCCGCATGCCCAGCGCGCGCCGCCGCTCGCACGCAGCATGCACAGGCCGAGGTAGAGCGCGAGAAAACCGAAAGCCGCTGCGAGCGGATCGGCCCGACCGGAGACATAAGCAACCGCTGCGCTTTGGACCGGGTGAACCAGCCAGACGAGCGCGGCAAAAAAGGCAACGAAGCCGCGGCGGTTCGCCTCCATTTTGCAAAAGCCCAGCAGCTCTTCCGAAAAGAAGAAGAGCGCGATCGCCGCCAGGCCGTGCCAGAAAATGCTGACGAAATGATAACCACACGGCGCAAAAACAAAAGCCGCGTAATCGACCAGATAACTCAGCCGTTGCAGCGGCCGATAAAAATCCGAGGCCGTTGCGTCTGTGAAAAGAAAATGCTGAAACCCTTCCCAGATCAACCGCCAGCTGCGGATCAGCGGATCGCCGAGAACGAGCGCGCGATCGTCCCAGACGAATCCCGCGCGCAACGCCGGCGCGTAGATGACGAACGCGGTTAGCAGAAGAAACGGCGGCGTGATCTTTTTGATCATTGGGGATTTCCAGTAGACAGCAGAGAACGTTTGCGCTTCTAGGTTGAAGAATGTCAATGGCGCTGCGTTCGATCCTCGTCCTTGCGCTGCTTCTTCTCACGAGCAGCGCCCGTGCCGCCGGCTTGCCTAACGACTGCGAGCAACTCATCCTTGCCGTCGCGCCCGACTGGGACAGCTCTCAGGGATCGCTGCAGCGCTTCGAGCGGAGCGACGGCGGTTCCTGGAAACGCGTCGGCGAAGCCGTCCCGGTCTTGTTTGGGAAAAAGGGCCTCGCGTGGGGTCGCGGTCTCGCCGGTCAGAATCAGGAAGGCTTGCACAAGCACGAGCACGATGGCCGCGCCCCGGCTGGCATTTTTCGCATCGGCAAAATCTACACCTACGATCCCGCGCTTCCCACCGGCGCGGATTTTCCCTTCCATCAAGTCACCAAAGCCGACGCCTGGATCGATGACCCGTCGCGGCCCGATTACAATCGCTTTGTCACGATTGCCGACCCGGCACATCCGCCGCCCTGGTTTGCGAAGGAAAAGATGCGGCACCACGATTTCGCCTATCGCTGGCTCGTCGAGATTCGGCACAACTCCGATCCCCCGGTGCCTAACGATGGCAGCGCAATCTTCTTTCACATCCGCCGCGGGGTGACGCGCCCGACCGCCGGTTGCACGACGATGGCGGAGCGCGATCTCGTGCAATTGATCACCTGGTTGCGCACCGATCGCCATCCCTGTTACGCCCTCTTCCCGCGCCAGGTTTACGCCGAGAAATCAGCGGCGTGGAATCTTCCCGCTCCCGAATTGCTGACAGCGAAGCACTGATTCGAAAAAAGTAGCTCCTTCATTTGCAAGTCCGAAAGGTTGACCTTACGCTCCACTCGTTAGGCCAAAAACATTATGAGGAAACGATCCAATCCCGACTCCGAGCAGAATATCAAACGCATCGACACCAAAGCGCGCGCCAAGAAACAGACGCACGGCTTTCAGGTCCATTTCGTGCGCGGCTCATCGACCGGAACAAGAATGTTCAGCGACGCCGTCTATGGCGGGAAAGAGCCGGCCCGGAAAGCCGCCCGGAAATATCGCCGCGAGGTGATGGGTGATTTGCCCGCGCGTACCACCCTCTCGCATTCCGCCAAACGGCAAAAAAGCGGGGCGGCCGCCAAGTCTGCCGCCAAGAAAACGACGGCTCGCAAAGCAGCTCCAGCGAAACGGAAGCGCTAAGCTTTCGTTAGGCGCGTGCCTCCAGTCGACCGGAAAGCACGCCAGCATTCGCGGAATCCGGGCGAGAAATCACCCGGCCGCGCCAAGATCCACTCCGCGATGAGATTGAGTGGGAAAAATTCGACCGCGGCAATTTCCGCTCGTGCCGGGTGTAACGGTCCCTCGTACTCGCCCCGATAGAGTTGGATAAACTCTTCCCCGGTTCTCGCCGATGCCGGGATTTTCGCCATCGGCGCTAGTTCCGCGGTAATTCCTATTTCTTCGCGCAGCTCACGCTCGGCCGTCTGATCATATTCCTCGCCGGCACTCACATGCCCCGCCGCGCTCGAGTCCCAAAGATGCGGATGCCGATCCTTCCAGCGCGAGCGCTTCTGCAAGAGCAGCTCGCCGCCGCGGTTGAAAATGAACAGGTGCACGGCGCGATGGCGCAAGTTATTCCCATGCACTTTCGTCCGGGTCTCGGCCCCGATGTCACGGTCGTTTTCATCCACGACCGCGAACAATTCGGCGGGATCATTCCCGGCGGCCGACGCCACCGGCGGGCGCACCAGATTCGCCAGGTCGATCCATTGTTCGAGAGATATTTCCTCCGCGCGCGCTTGCAGAGGTGCGCCGATATTTTCAGCCGCTGTCGGCCAATCGGGAACGAAATTTTTGAGCAACTTACCGACCTGTTTTCGGCGTTGGGAAAAACCGTGACGCACTAGAGCGCTCAGAATTCCAAGATCATGGTCTGGCAGTTCGCCCGGCGCGCGGGGGGTCAAACGAACGACCGCGGATTCAACCTCG
>DASXPA010000005.1:0-6151 GCA_036493915.1 Chthoniobacterales bacterium
AAATCGAGACGATGCTCCCCAATCTGATGGTCCCGGTAAAAGAGGGGAACGGGCTTCTGCCTAACGAACCCAATTCCACGCAAGGCAAATTCCACCGCGAGTGCCTGTTCATAGATCGACTCCAGAAAACCTGGCCCGAGCTCGGTATGCACCGCGATCGCCGCCCCAATAATCTCGCGCGTAATCTCGCCCCCCCGTAAATCCGTTCCTGCTTTCCTGCTTTCCTCAGACATATCAAATCACTCCGGGTGCGCCGGCCTTATCCCAACCGGGATCGTGGGCGAGGGGGACGACGGGGATCACTTTTTCGGCAACTAATTCTGCGGGTGTGTATTCGGGTGGCATCGGCGGCGGAACCGGTTTCTCCGCGCGGTCGGCGAATTCGTCAGGGAACTTGTCCAGGAAACTTTGCGTCGGCCAGGCGCAGGCTTCGCCGAAGGCGCAAATGGTGCGGCCGGCGATGTTGTCGGCGACGTTCTTCAAGGTCGCGGGATCCTGCGTGACGCCGCCGCCTTCGAGCATGCGCTGGGTGATTTTTTTCATCCAGAGCGCGCCCTCGCGGCAGGGAGTGCACTGACCGCAGCTCTCGTGCGCATAAAATTCGTTAATGTTGTTCAGCGTCCAGAGCATGTCGCGCGAGTCGTCCAGCACGATGACGCCGCCCGACCCGGCCATCGAGCCGGCCGCGGCGAGCGAATCGAAATCCATCGGAATGTCTTCAAGGGACACTTCTCGGTCCTTAAGCTTAAATGTGTCGCCGGCGCGCAACACCTTTGCAGAGCTGCCGCCAGGGATGACGGCTTTGATCGTGCGACCTTCCTTCGGACCCCCGGCCATTTCGTTGATCACCTGGCCCATCGTTAGGCCACCGACCTCGATCTCGAAATAGCCAGGCCGCTGCACGTCGCCGCTCACGCAAACAATGCGGGTGCCGGTATTGTTAGGCCGGCCAATCCGGGCGTACTCCGCGCCGCCCATCGCAATGATGTGTTTCACGTGGCAGAGCGTTTCGACGTTGTTCACGATCGTCGGACACATGTAGAGGCCAAGCACCGCCGGGAAATATGGTGGCTTGATTCGCGGGTAGGCCCTTTTGCCTTCGAGCGATTCGATGAGGCCAGTTTCTTCGCCGCAGATGTAGGCGCCTGCGCCACGATGGATGTAAAACTCCACATCGAAGCCCGTGCCGAGGATGTTCTTGCCTAACAAATTATGGCCGCGTGCTTCTTCGATCGCGTTCTCGAGGATTTTGGCGCCTTCGGGGAATTCACCACGAATGTAGATATAAGCGGTGTGCACGTTCAGCGCCCAGCAACTGATCAACATGCCTTCGAGCATTTGATGCGGATCCTGGTGGATGATGTAGCGATCCTTAAAAGTGCCCGGCTCAGATTCGTCTGCGTTACAGATCAGATAGACGGGCTTTCTTTCGTCCGGTTTGATGAAGCTCCACTTCACGCCGCAGGGAAACCCGGCGCCGCCGCGCCCGCGCAGGCCGGAAGTCTTCACTTCGTTCAGGATCTCGGCTCGCGACATCGTGACCGCTTTGCGCAGCTGCTCGTAACCGCCGTTCTGAAGGTAGCAATCGATGTCGATGGTGTAGTCTTCGCGCCCGATATTTTGGAAAACGAGCCGGCGCTCGAGCGGATGGGCGGATGGCGGATGGCTGATCGCTGATGGCTGATTGGAAAGAAGAGACGCGGCGTCGTTAGGCGTGGCTTCGGTCTGCTCGCTCAGCTTTCCGCTGTCATCGTGAGCGGAGCGAGCGATCTCACGATCTACGCGAGGAGTTTTTTGTGAGATTTGAAAGCCCGGCCTCGGCCGCTGCGCGGCCTGCGTTACGGCTCGCTGTGATCGGGTTGACGGTCCGGCGGTTTGGGTGAGGAGATTGCGCGCCGACTCGGGCGCGACATTCTCGAAGAGTTCATCCTGCACCATGCAGACCGGCGCCGTGCCGCAGCTGGCGAGGCACTCGACGAACTCGATGCTGTATTCGCCGTCAGGACTGACGCTGATCGGATTATGCATCCCCGCACCTTGATGTACGCGATCGATGTTCGTGAGGTCGGCCAGCTTTTCCATCAACGGATAAGCGCCCGCCATCGCGCAACTCAATGTCCGACACACCCGGACATGTTTCCGCCCCGCCGGCTCCTGCCGATACATCGGATAAAACGTAACCAGCTCGAGAATGTTAATCGGTTCGAGCGCGAGTTTCGCTGCGATCCAGGTGACGGCTTCGTCGCTGATGTAGCCGAAATGTTCCTGCCACAAATGAAGCAGCGGCATCGCGGCGCTCCGTTTGTGCTCGGACGGATAATGGCCGATTGCCTCGTCCATTTTCCGCCCCAGCTCGGCCGGAACGCTGGTCATCGTCGGCTCCACGATGACCTATTCGTGCAGGTTGCTCTCTTTGGACGAAACCTGATCGTTGAAGAAGACGATCGTGACCGTCTCGTCGCCCTGCTCGTAAGTGTAAGTGACCTTTTTCGTCACGAGCAGATTGGTGCTGTCGACCGAGGTCGGCGGGCCAAGGATCGACTCGACCTGCTTGCGACTCATGCCATCGGTGATCTCGGCTACGTTTGCCGGCGTGAGGCGTTTCCCGTGGCAGCTGTTCAGGATAAAGCCCGTCACGAGGAGGACGACGATGAGGCCGGAAGTGAAATGTTTTTTCATCTCATGGAAACGGCGATTCGTTAGGGCTCGCGACCGAGATTGGTGTCTTTGCTCTCCACCTCGTCGTTTTTGAAAGTGATCATGGCGAACTTCTTCCCATCCTCATAGCGGTAGTTTGTCTTTTTGAAAATGACCATGTCTTTGGTGTCCACGGTCGTCGGGGCGCCGAGAATGGTTTCGACCTGCGCTTTGCTCATGCCGAGGGTTATCTGGTCGTAATTGGCGCTCGTGAGTTTCGAGCCCGAAAGCGCGCCGCGACTGCACCCGCCTAACGACAAGAGGGCGAGTGCGGCGAAGAGAAGCCCGGAAAGGTGGATCTTGTTTTTCATCGTCCAGGTTTTCATCTGTCGCATTCTCCCATCACGAAGTCCAGACTGCCGAGGATGGCGACGATATCGCTCATCATCGCGCCGGGGAGCAGCTCGGGAAGAATGCTCAGGTTCACGAAGGAAGGCGCGCGAATTTTTAGCCGGTGCGGCACGCCGCCGCCTTTGCTGTGGATGTAAAAACCGAGCTCGCCTTTGGGATTCTCGGCGCCGAAATAAATCTCGCCCGGCGGCGCGTCGAGGCCCTCGGTCACGACGATAAAATGGTGAATCAGCTCCTCCATCTTCGTGAGCACGCGCGACTTCGGCGGCAGCGTGTTTTTCCAATCGACGACGTTGATCGGACCACTTGGAAGGCCATCGACAACTTGCCTGAGAATGCGCACGCTCTGTCGCATCTCCTCGATGCGGATGAGATAGCGATCGTAACAATCGCCAACCGTTCCGACCGGGATCTCGAAGTCGTATTTCTCGTAGTCGAGATAGGGATGTTTCCGCCGCAGATCGTGCTCGACACCGCTGCCGCGAAGGACGGGGCCGGAGAGCGCATAGGCGATGGCGCGCTCGCGCGGGATGACACCGATGTCGCGGGTACGATCGACAAAGATGCGATTGCGCGTGAGCAAGTCGTCGATCTCATCGAGCTGCGGAATGAAGTCGTCCATGAACTTCACGAGCTGCGGAATGAAACCTTCCGGCAAATCGCGGATCTGTCCGCCGACCCGCGTATAGGAAGTGGTGAAACGCGCGCCCGTGAGGAGCTCGAATAGGTTATAAAGCTTCTCGCGCTCGGTGAAGGTGTAGAGAAAAACCGTCATCGCGCCGAGGTCGAGCGCCATCGCCCCAAGACCCATCAAATGCGCGGAGATGCGCGAGGTTTCGCAGCAGATCACGCGGATGGCTTTGCCGCGCGGCGGGAGTTCCCACCCCATCAACTTCTCCACCGCGAGCGCGTAAGCGACGTTGTTCGAGAGTGGGGCGAGGTAATCCAGCCGATCCGTGTAGGGAACGAACTGATTGTACTGCATGTTCTCGGCGATTTTCTCGTCGCCGCGATGGAGGTAACCAACGTCGGGCGTCGCCTTCGTTACCAGCTCACCGTCAAGTTCGAGGACAAGCCGCAAAACCCCGTGCGTCGCCGGGTGCGACGGCCCCATGTTAAGGACCATCTTTTCGCCAATTTCGTCGCCGGTCGGCGTCGTGTCCGCCAGTGCCTGGAGGGTGCGGGCGAGGGGATCGGGGGCTTCGATTTTACGCGTCGTAACAGGCATGAGGAAGGCCCGACTATGCTCGCGAAGAGAGAGCCTCGTGCAAGCTCAAACTCAGTCGAGACAGAAGACAGAGGAGGGAGAAAAAAGGGGGAATCAGAGGAAAAACATCCCCCGGCTCGGCTCGAGCGAGCCGAGCGGCGAATGACCGAGCGCAGATGCAGCCTGCTGCCTGCGCGCGATCGCGAGGACTACGCGTCCCCTCTTAGCGGCCGCGGCTGAGACCTACTTGCGCCCAATAAGGCATCGTGTTTGGCAAGAGGTGTCCCGGAACCGGCGGTGGATTCACGAACTTCACCATCTCGACCCGCCCTTTGGTTAGATCAGTCGCGACGACTGAATCCGGACTAAGCCTCCAATGGTCGGCCGCGTTTTGGGCAAGTTGATCGAGAGCGGGAAACCCGCTGCTCCGGAGCACTTGCGTGCTCGTCACCCGCCCACTCCGATCGAGGGTCATCGAGAGGACGACGGATCCTTGCTGCCCATCGAGGAAGACCCCGTAGGGCAATTGGGGGCGAGGCTTCTCGATCCATCCAGCGTTCGCCGTTGTCAGCGGCGCCGCGACTAACAGGACAACGATCGCTCCGAAAATGGCGCGATACGCTGATCTACCTGGGTTAGTTTTCATAAATTAAAGTATCTGACTCTAGTGCCCTCGCCACAAGTGAATTCGGCCATTCTCCCGATGATTCCTGCCATCTTTTGTCCTGCGATTTTCGGCTTAATTCTCGCGCCGCGGCCGCGATGCGACTAACTAAAAAGCGTGGCTAAGAAAGTTGCTCTGCTGTTCGCCGGACAAGGCGCGCAAATCGTTGGCATGGGTCGCGATCTCGCGAAGGAATTTCCCGAGGCCGCCAATCTCTTCCAACGCGCCAATGAAGTCCTCAGTCGCGACCTGAGCGCGATCGCCTGGGAAGGTCCGATCGAGGAACTTACCCGCACCTCCAATTGCCAGCCGGCGCTCTACGTTCACGGCCTCGCCTGCTTGAGCGTGTTGCGCGGAGTCGTCGGCATGTTCCCGGTCACGGCAGGCGGGGGCTTGTCGTTAGGCGAATGGACCGCGCATGCGGCTGCGGGGACGTTTTCTTTTGAAGACGGTCTGCGTTTGGTCGAACAGCGCGGCCGTTTCATGGAAGCGGCTTGCGAAGCGACTTCCGGCACGATGGCCGCAATGATCGGCGCCGATGAATCGGCTGTGCGCGCGCTCGCCGCTGATACCGACGTCGATGTCGCAAATCTTAATGCGCCGGGCCAGATCGTGATCTCGGGGTCGCGCGCCAAAGTCGAACTGGCCGTCTCACTCGCGAAGGAACACGGTATCCGTCGCGCCACTTTGCTCAACGTCGCCGGTGCCTACCATTCACGGCTGATGGAAACCGCCTGGCAACAAGTAGGCGAAGCGCTCCTCGGGAACGTCCTCGAGCCGCCGCGGTTTCCCATTATCAGCAACGTCACCGGCGAAGAAGTGAACTCGGCCGACGACATTCGCCGCACCTTACAAGACCAGGTCACCGCGACGGTGCGGTGGACCGATTGCATGGAACGAATGCTCGCGATGGGATGTGATTTATTTCTTGAGCTCGGTCCGGGCAGCGTCCTCGCCGGTCTGCTCCAGCGCACGCGCAAGGGCGCCGAAGTCTTGAGCGTGGGCGATGTTCCCTCCCTTCAGAGTTGCGTCGAAAAACTCCAGAGCGAAGTCTGCGGCGCCTGATTTTCCCATTCGCGCTCGTAATCGTCCTCCTGATCGAAGAAAGAATCGATCACGAACAGGAGCAGGAACACGAGGCGGAGGCGGCCATCCGTTCTTGCACTTGCGTTTACATCTGCTAAGACCGGGATTCCCAAAATGACCCTGCCCATCCTGACTTCACGCTCGCG
>DASXPA010000006.1:0-6239 GCA_036493915.1 Chthoniobacterales bacterium
GCATCAGCGAGCGCGGCGGGAAGCAGATAGGCTGCGAGGGTAATGCCGGCAGCGATATCGAGTCGTAACCATTGCTGCTGGTAACCGCGCAGCCAACCAAACGCCGGGACGGTTCTACTCCACCAGCTGGCAGGGACAGGCGCGACCAGCGTCCCGGGTGATTTCGGATCAGCAACTTGCGCCATGGGCTCTTTTCGCCCAACTAGGCGCCGGCCTTCCTAGCTCGCCGTTCTCTATGGCGCGCTCCCCAGTTGCGAGCGGCTTCCAGCGGGTTCTGGTCCTTCTGGCGCGCAAGCCAGGCTTCGAGTCCAGCCTTATCGATGGGAAGCTCGAGGACCCGCGGTCGGCCCCGCAAATCGCCGAATAGCTCCATCACCTTGACGATCGATGGAAAGACCAGTGCATCGATTACCTCCGGCTTCCCCTGGCAGGCATAGGCATTGAAATCGACCCATTGCCCATCCGGGCGAAGGACGTAGAGGTTGGTCCTGGGAATCTCAGCACGAGACGAGCAACCCGTTTGCGTTACAAGATAAGGCCCAGGCTCAGTCGATGATCCAAGATTCAGGATCTGCGAGTCGCGATAGTCGTTTGTGATGTTGCGCATGGGACGGCCTATTTTTCCGCTGCGTCCGTGCCTCCGAAGCCACCCCCCAGGGCCAGATAAAGGTTTACCCGTTCGCGCAGACGAGAGGCGCGAACTTGAGTGAGTTGAATTTTTGCAGCGAGATTTTCTCCGCCCAGACGCAGGATGGTGAACATGTCAATCTGACCTTGTTCAAGCTGCTTTCCGGCAAGATTCACCGACTCCCCACTGCTTGAAACCGCATTGGAAAGCGCGCCTTCGCGTTTGCGCAGATAGTTATCGTTGGCCAGCGCGTCCTCCACATCTTGGAATGCGCGCAAAGCGGCGCCCACGTAGCTGGCCGCGGCGGCCTTTTGTTCGGCGGTGCGAAGGTCCTGTGCAGCTTTAAGTTCGCCGCCAAAAAAAATCGGCTGTGTAACTCCGGCAGCGAGACTCCAAAGGACGGCATCGATCGACCCAACCCCGTCCAGTTGTGCAGTGCCAAGGCCACCCGTGGCGCTAAGGACGATGCGCGGCAGGCGCGCGGTCCGGGCTTCATTCACCCGATGAAAGGCGGCAGCGAAACGCCGCTCGCTCGCGATCAGATCCGGCCGGCGCTCGAGTAATTGCGCCGGGAGACCGGCGGGCACGCTTTTCGGTTGGGCAGGAAAGGAACGCCGCACCTCAAACCTGCCGGCAGGATAATGACTGGTGACCACTTCGATCGCGCGGATCGTCTGCGCCCGCGCCTGCTGCGCAACATAGAGTGCATCCTGCGCGCTCGCGGTGCGCGACTTGATCTGCGCGACGTCGAAGTCACTCGCGTGGCCCTGCTGCTTCTGCACGTTGGTGAGCTTCGAATACTCCTGATAGAGATTGAGTGTCTCCTGCGCGTTGGCTTCCTGTTGCGCGGCTTCGATGGTCGAGAAGTAGGCGCGCGCTACCGCCGCGGCGAGAGATTGCCGCGCGAATTCGTAGTCGGCTTCCAGCGCGCCGCTTTCCGCCAGCGCAGCCGCTTTTTTCGAGCGAATGCGACCCCACACGTCGGCCTCCCATGCGGCACCGGCAGCGATGCCATACACCCAGCGTTGGGACGATTCATCCATACTCGTGTCAAGCCCCGCACCCCCTGGGTTCTCGGTCCCCGGGGAGCCGAAGTCCGGTGGGTTAATGCCGCGACCGAGGTCGCCACTTAGTTCCTGCCCCTGCCGCTCGCCCAGTCCCTTCATCGCGATGCGCGGGTAGAGTGACGCCGCCGCGATGCGGACAGCAGCGCGCGATGCTTCCACGCGCGAGGCCGCCGCTGTCAGGTCGGGATTTCGCTCGACCGCGTCCGCAACCAGCGCGGTCAGCTCCGGATCGCCAAAAGTGCGAATCCAGTTCGGCACCACCGCACCGCTGCGATGCGGGCCCGCCCAGCTTCCCGGAATTTGCGCGCGCGCGGATTCGGGCATGATATTCGCGCCAAACGGCGGAATCTTAAGCGCGCAGCCGGCAAGGGTGAGGCACGCCGCAGTGCCCAGAAGGACTCGGATACTCATCTCTACACTCCTTAGTGGAGCTTCCAAACAAACCAATCCATCTTCGCCGAGACCCGGACGAAGACCTTGCGGATGATGTGGATGATCTTGCCGTGCTCGGTATAGATCGCGCCGGCCCCGCGCGCGCCCGCGGCAAGGAAAAGGCCACGATCCTTCTTTGCCAGAAGGAGCCGCACCGCGATGCGCTGTTCCGGCGCCGATATCGGCTGTGTGTTCGGAAGGTTCCCGTTGATCGGCATCTGGCCTTGTGCCGTGGCCCAGAGGATCGAATCCACGGTGCACTTGATGATGCGGCCCGGATATGTCTCCATAAAAATCTCCGCTTCGTCGCCCGGTTGCACATATCGCAACTCATTCTGCTGGTAAAAGGCGATCAGCCAAGGGTCGTCCTCTTCGATAAAACTCATCACCGGCATGGTCGCGAACTGCGTCGCACGCACGCCGGGACGGAGGGCGAGATTCGCGACCCGGCCGTCGGCCGGCGCGCGGTGCGTCGTGCCCTCGAGGTCATATTTCGCGCTCCTCACATCGGCTTCGGCTTTCACGATCTGCGCCTTCGACTGCTCTTCTGTGGCATCGGCAGCGAGAAATTCGCTTTGTAGATTGCCGAGGTCGCTTTGCGCCTGCTCGAGGTCGGCCCGCTTCCCAGCCCCGCTCGCAACCAGTTGCGTGAATTGATCGACGCGCTTTTTCGCCAGATCGATGCGCGGGGTCAGCGCCGCTTTCTTGGCGATGGCGTTGTTAAGTTGATCCTTCAGTCCCTGGAGCGTGGCCTCGGCAGCTTTCTCCGCGGCCTCGAACGGCACCGGATCTATCTTGAAAAGGACAGTGCCTTTCTTGATTGGCCGGTTTGGTTCGATCGGCACCTCCGTCACCTGACCAGTCACCCGCGGCACGATCGGAATGACATAGTTCATCGCCCGCACGTCATGCGAGGAGGGGGCCACGATGTTCATGAACAGAATCAGGCACGTCAGCGCGATGATCGGGATGGTGACGACGATGACCTGGCTGGTGATGTTCCAAGGCAGCAGCTTGAGCTTGAAAAAGATCAGCCAGACGATGGTCGCGTAGATGATAAGGAGAATGAGTTCCATCAGGCCTTACCTCCGTGCGCGGCATCGTCGCTTCGGGCGGCTTCTGGATCCCCGCCGTGACCATGGCTTTCATCGACGTCCGTTCCGTAAGCCATCTTGTGCAGGACCGGTTTCGTGTAAGTCCAGAGCCACGCAAATGGCCAGAGCAATCCGCCAAAGCAAAGCGAGAGCAGGCAGAGGCATTGAATGGCCTTGGCCTGTGGGTGCTTCTTCTTTTCCGCGATTTTTTCCGGCAGGATATGCACCATCCAGAAAGCAACGATGCCAATAATTGGCGCGATGATGAGCACGACCCACGAAATGCCATTCGCAATGGAGTCGAGTGTCTCCCCCTGGAAAAGGGAGGCGTGGGCATGAGACGAAAAAGCGAGGCAGGCAAGAATGGTGAGGGCGAAACGCCTGCGGCGAGGCCGGAGAGGCTTGTTCGTTGATCGAGCGGATGGATGTGTTGGTTTCACAGTTTATCAGCAACTTGTGCAACTGCCGCGGTTATCAGAACCTTCGCCGACGCGGGTGCGAGCGGAGAAAGTAACGCGGCGGTGGCCATGAGCAGAAAAGTCAACCGCGCGGCAATAATTCACGTGCCGAATTTACGACGTCACCCGCCCGCGAATATTAGACTTTAGGCCTATGCCGAAGCTGGGGCGATCCGAGAGCAGCGCTGACGGCGTCTAGAAATTCCACGTCATCGAAAGGTTTGGTAAAAAAGGCAGCCGCGCCGAATTGCCGCGCCGTTTTTTCTACCGCAGGATCTTTCCGTCCTGTGATCAGGATCACGCGCGTCTGTGGCGAAAGCCGGGAAAGTTTTGCCTGTACTTCCAGGCCGTTCATCCCGTTCATCCAGATATCGAGGATGACAAGCTCAACACGGTGCTCCCCGACATGAACGAGAAAATTCTTTGGATCGTTGAACGTCTTAACGTCTATTCCATTGGAAGCGAGTAAGCGTCCGATCGACTTAAGAATCGCCGGGTCGTCATCGACCAGGCAAACAAACTCTTCGTTCGGAACTTCGCTGCTTTTCATGCGCGTCGCTCGAGGCGTCCCTTCTTCATCGGTACGTTGCGAGCTGATCGCAGACTAGATGTTGCTCGTCGCGCGGCTAGGTGGACTTTCGTCTCATGTCGGTCTCTACTGGAAACTTGCACGTTGCGACCCAGCCATTCGTGAGAGTTTCATCGCTTGTAAGTCCAAAGTCCTGTCGCGGTTCTGCCGGGAGGCGGATTGCTTCAAACCCGAAACCTCTCTGAAGATTAACGCAATCAATCTGGGGTTCTGGCGAGGCTGTGCCTTAACCGCGCCGGCGGCGTTTCTGCTTTGTTCCTGTTCGATCTTCGGTCTGAGACAGCATATCCTAACGATGGAAGCGCACGGCGCGATAATCATTCGGGTTTCGCCGCCGCCAACCGGCTCTGCCCCGACGTATGCGGTAGCCTGGACCGAGGGGGAAAATCAGCCTGTCCAGTCCGCAGGTTTTCAGCGGGTCAACCCTGACGGATTTGCGTGGTTCACCCTGCGGACGGATCGGTCGTATGGCGTTGGCGCCTTCACCGATGAAAACGGCAATCGGAGCTATGATAATGGCGAGCCGGGCGCTTACCTGAAAAATGTGCAGCCATTGTCTCTGGGTAATCCTAACGAGCAGCACAAAGTCCTGGCCCTCAAACTTCGTCGCGAACACGATCTTCCGCCGGGGACGACAATCGCGGTCCCGCAAGAGAACAAGGATCTCGGAGGTCGAGTCGATGTCGCCCTTGGTGAGGTGGTCTCGCTCGATGATGAGCGGTTTGCGACTGATGCCGGCGGCACTGGCTTATGGCGTCCGTTACATTTCCTCCACCACAACCAGCTCGGAATCTATTTCCTCGAGCCATACGATCCAGACCGCGTTCCTGTCTTATTGGTTTATGGGATCGGGGGAACCCCACAAGACCTGCATTATTTCGTCGACCATTTCGACCGAAAACGATATCAGCTCTGGCTCTTTCATTATCCGAGTGGCGCGCGGCTTGAACAAGTGGCGCGAGTGATGGCAGGAAGCCTGAACATCCTTCGACGGCGCTATCGCTTCCGCCAATGCGATGTCGTCGCCCACAGCATGGGTGGATTAGTGGCCCGCGCCGGGAGCGACGAGGCGATAAGGGATGCAGGCGTTGACTTTATTCCGAAGTTCGTCTCCATCTCGACGCCTTGGGGCGGCCACTCCGCGGCGGCCGCTGGAATTCGGAAGCTAAAAAAGCCAGTGCCTTCGTGGATCGATGTTGCACCGGAGAGCGAATTCTTGGAGGGCATTTACGCGGCCCGACTTCCGCGCGGTACACGACATCTCCTCATTTATGGGTCGAAGAAGGGAGGTCCCTTCTGGCTCAAGGGCGAGAACGACGGCGTCGTTACCGTTAAGAGTGAGATCGACCCGCGCATCAGGGACGCCGCATCATCCGTAACCTATCTGCCCTATGGCCATGTCGAAATCCTCGAGAGAGACAAGACTTTGGCGGAGGTGTTGCGGTTTTTGGACTCAGATTAGCCACCAGGTCCCAGCGCGCTTTTTCCCGGGGCGCAGGGCAAGTGCGCTATGAGCGGGGGCGCCAGAATCACCATGCGAGGCGCGTGCCCTCCCACGAGCCGGAAGTTTCCACAGCCTTTGCCCACGCTTCGTCTCATGCAGTGCACCAGGCGTCAGCTCCTCGAACACCGCAGTAAGACCAACGTCCCATGGTCGCGTCCAGCCCCTCGACTAACAGTAAGCGCAAGCACCATGCCAGTGATCCTCCAATCCGAGCCTGACGACATCTGCGTGTTCCGTGCTAGCGGCACCTTGAAGCGCGCTGAATTTGGCACAGAACAAACCGCCCTCGCACAAAAGATTGACGCTGGGGCGCAGCCGCGTTTGCTCATCATTCTCGATGGTTTCGAGGGCTTTGAACGTGGAGCAGATTGGAACGATCTCGATTTTCTTTTTTCGCATAGCGACAAAATCGCGAAGATTGCGATCGTCGGCGAGCAGCGCTGGGAAGTGCAGACTCTTGCCTTTGC
>DASXPA010000007.1:0-13022 GCA_036493915.1 Chthoniobacterales bacterium
CGAAACCGTAAAGTTCCGGGCGACAAAAAAACCGTTCAAGCCGTGTCTACCTTCCTCACGTACTCGAAACGGGGAGCGCGCAATATAGGAACAAAAATTTCCGTCGCAAGATTATTTTCGCCAGAGCGAGGGCACTGAGCGCCTCCCAGCGCGCGTAGAGTTGTCCCCGCCGCTCGGACGCCGCACCCAATCACGCCCCGGCAGCCGTCGATCGCGTGGGATCGAGACGCTCTACGACCGCGGTTGATCCTCGCGCCCTGAATCAGGCCTCGACGGCGTGCTCGATGTTTTTCGGTCTCGCTGCGCTCGGCCTGCTCGGCCGCCGCCTCCGCCGGCGCGAGAAACGGCTTGAATTAGTCGGCGAGCGCGCCAAGCACCTCCCAGCGCAGATAGAGTTGCGCCACGCGGTCGCGGGCGGCGGCCAATTCCGCCTCCAACTCCCGCCAGTTGCCAGCGTGTCTCGCGTAGAAATCGGGTGCCGCGAAAATCTCTTCCAGCCTAACGACTTCGGCTTCGGCGGCGAGAATGGCGGCTTCTATGCCTTCGAGTTCGCGCGCTTCCTTCCATTTGAGTTTACGCGGCGCATTTTCGTTGTCGCCCGGGGCGGCGATCCCGGCCGGTTTCAAAGTTGGCGACGCGTTAGATCGACCGGAGTCAACGCCTCCGGCGACAACGTCACGATCTCCACGCTTCTCGAGGTAGTAATCGTAATTTCCTACCGCGTAACGAACGACACCATCGCCTTCAAAGGCGAGAATCGCGCTACAGACCCGGTTGAGAAAATAACGATCGTGGCTCACCACAATGACGTTGCCCTGGAATGCGACGAGCGCTTCCTCGAGCAGCCGCAACGTCCCGAGATCGAGATCATTCGTCGGCTCGTCGAGGATGAGAACGTTGCCGCCGCGCTTGAGGATTTTCGCGAGTAAAACCCGGCTGCGCTCGCCGCCGCTGAGCTGCTCGATCCTCGTATTGATCCGCTCTTCGGTGAAAAGAAAACGCCGCAGATAGCTGCGTAGCGTGATCCACTCCTCCCCCAGCCTAACGGACTCGCTCCCCTCGCCCACTTCCTCCCAAACCGTCTTCGCGTCGTCGAGCAGAAGCCGATTTTGATCGACGTAATTCATCTCCGTCCGCGCGCCGATCTCGACCTCCCCGCGTGTCGGCGTAAGCTGGCCGAGCATGATCCTGAGCAGGGTCGATTTGCCGAGCCCATTGCGGCCGACGATGCCGAGGCGCTCGTTAGGCGCGAGATTGAAGGAAAGGTTTTCGATCAACTTGCGACCTCCGAGTTCCATCGAAAGCTCGCGCAACTCGATCACGCGATTGGCCAGCTTCGGCGCCGGAGGGATGATCAGATCAACATCAAGTTCGACTTCCGGCGCTTCCTCCGCCGCCATTTCGAAATAACGCTCCACCCGATCGACCGATTTCGTCCGGCGCGCGCGCGGCGCTTTCCGCACCCAGGCCAGCTCGCGCTTGAGAAACTTCTGCCGCTTCTTTTCCTGCATATCCTCGACCGCCGCCCGCTCCGCACGCGCTAGCAGGTAGTCGGTGTAGTTGCCGGCGTAGCTGTAGAATTTCCCGCGCGAAAGCTCGACCACGCACGTCGAGACGCGATCGAGAAAGTAGCGATCGTGTGTCACGAAAAGCGCCGTCCCGCTGTAATGCGCGAAGAAATCTTCCAGCCACTCGATCGACTCGTTATCGAGATGGTTTGTCGGCTCGTCGAGAATGAGGAAATCGGGACGCGCCAATAAGGCGCGGCAAAGGGCGACGCGCCGCTTCTCGCCGCCGGATAAGGTCGCCACCGCGCGTTCCTCGTCAGGCGCATGCAGGTTTGTGATCAGGCTCTTGATGCGGTGTTCGAGATTCCAACCATCGAAATGCTCGATCTGCTCGAGCAACATCCCGCTGCGCGCGCTCGCCGCCGGCGCGCTTTCATATTGCCTGATGAGATCGAGCACGCGCTGTGCGCCGGCGAGAATGTTCGTGTGCACCGTGGCCGTTTCATCGAGGGCAAACATCTGGGGCATGTAACCGACGATGAGATCACGCCGCAGATTCATCTCGCCGGCATCAGGCGCGGTCACGCCGGCGGCGATCTGGAGAAAAGTGGACTTGCCCGCGCCATTGCGCCCGACCAGCCCGATGCGTTCGCCTTCCAAAATGGCGAGCGATGCGTGATCGAGTATCACTTGCGTGCCGAAACGCACAACCAGCTCCGTCGCGCTCGCGATCGTTTTGGCGACTGTTTCAGACATGCGCTCACATACCACATCGATTGTCGACGATCAGCCCGGCGCTTTCCTTGCCTAACAAAAGGTCAGGCTCCGACGCTTGCAGCGGATTTTCCCAGCGCAAACTAACGAACCGCGAGAAGTCGCCGTCGGTCGAGCGAAGAATCAGGCCGTGTCGAGGGCGAGCGCGGCAAGATGCGCGTCGGGAACCGGGTTCGTCCGGCCCGCCGCTAACTTGATCAAAGGCGCGAGCACCTCGGGGGTGGGGCTCGGTGGGATTGGGCACATCAACCGATGGGCGGTCCAGCCAAGCTCTTCAGTTTGCCGCCAGGTCCGGCCGATTGCGAGGGACCGCTCGAAAATACGCGGATTCGTGAAGGCGGGCAAAGCCCGGCAGATTCGGCCAGGGCCAAGCGACGGACGCGGTCCCCTCGAGTCGTTCGTCCAGCCAGTACCGCGCCGCTTCGTGGCGGCTCATCGACGCGACATAAGCGTAAACAAGCAGTTGGCATCGACCAGAATCACGAAAACAATTCACCTTCCGCGACGGCGAGGACTTCCGCGACGTCATCGATATCTCCGACCAAACACCGCCCAGGACTGGCCGAACCGGTCCGAAAGCGCGCGCTCCTTCGCTTCGGCCGGCGCTGCTGCTCCGCGCCTGCCCGCAGAACGTGATGAGTTAATGTCCACTGAGGACAATGGGGCAATTCGAGAGCTCGGCATGCTGGCGCGCGCCTCGGAATGACAACGCTCCACGATTGGCGCGAGTTCTCCGCGCGGCGGTTTGGCAGCCGCTAATCGAGCCAGCTGAGCGGGTATTTCTCGTCGTCGAGTTTCACCGCTTGCTCGGTCAACTCGAGCGTATGTTCGGTGTCGAACATGACGGCCAGCTCTTCAGTTCGCTCGGCGTCCTTGCTCGCCATGATCGTGCCCGGATGCGGCCCGTGCGGAATGCCGCGCGGGTGCAAGGTGATCGAGCCCGCTTCAATGCCGCGGCGCGAGCCGAAATTGCCACGCACATAGAAGAGCACTTCATCAGCTTCGACGTTGTCGTGGACCCAGGGAATCTTAACCGCTTCCGGATGGGTATCGAGCAACCGCGGCGCGAAAGTACAGACGACGTAGCCGCGGATCTCGAAGGTCTGATGAATCGGTGGCGGCTGATGGACCGTCCCAGTGATCGGCTCGAAGTCGGCGGCATTAAAGGTGTAGGGATAGACATAGCCGTCCCAGCCGAGGACATCGAAGGGATGGTGCGCGTTTATCACTTTCGTGAGGCGCGGACCATCCTTGACCAGAATTTCAACATCCTCATTCCGATCGATCGTGATCAGCTCGGTCGGGCCGTGAAAGTCGCGCTCGGAATAAGGCGAGCCCATCCGAATCTGGCCTTCATGGTTGAGGTAGCGTCGCGGGATCCTTACCGGTCCTGCAGATTCGAGGATAAGGTAATCTTCGTCCTCGATCCTATCGGGAACGAGCCGGTATGTAATGCCGCGCGGGATGACGATGTAATCCTCTGCCCGGTAACGCAGCTTGCCGAAAACACTCTCCAAAGTCCCGCCGCCTTTGAAGACAAAGATAATCTCATCCGCGCCGCCGTTTTTAAAGAACTCGAATTTGCCGAAGTTCTTCTCCGGCTTACAGCGGTAGGCAACGATATCCTGATTAAAGAGAATCGGGACGCGACCGGTGTAAACGTCGCCCCGGCGCGGGATATCGGCGGTCTTGAAGTGGTGATGTCGTAAAGGACTCTCGGCAGCTTTCTTCAGTTCCTCGCACTTCAGAAGCTCGACGCCACGGACGCGGGTGGGTGGGCGGATATGATACATGATCGAGTAAGCTTCGTTGAAACCCTCGGTCGTGATGACATGCTCATAGGCAATGCCTTCGTTCTTATAGCCGCCGTTGGAGGAGCCATTGCGCTTGAACCAAATGTGATGCTTGGCCGGGATCTCCCCGAGCTTCTGGTAGTATGGCATGTCGGTCTCCCTTAGAGGTTGCCTCGCAGTTCCTGTTCCTTCTCCAGAGCCTCAAAGAGCGCCTTGAAGTTGCCTTTGCCGAAGCTCTTGGCGCCCTTGCGCTGGATGATTTCGAAAAAGAGGGTGGGACGATCTTCGACCGGCTTGGAAAAGATTTGCAAGAGATAGCCCTCGTCGTCGCGATCGATCAGGATGCCGAGACGCTGCAAGGGTTCCAAATCTTCGTCAATGTGGCCTACGCGATCGAGCACCGTCTCGTAGTAAGTTGCCGGGATTTTGAGGAACTCCACGCCGCGATTCTGCAAGTCGGTTACGGTGGCAACGATATCCTTGGTCGCGACGGCGACGTGCTGGACGCCTTCGCCGTTGTAGAAGTCGAGATACTCCTCCACTTGTGACTTCTTTTTGCCTTCGGCCGGCTCGTTGATCGGAAACTTGACGAAGCCGTTACCGTTACTCATGACCTTACTCATGAGAGCGGAGTACTCGGTCGATATGTCTTTGTCGTCGAAACTCAGGATATTGCGAAAGCCCATGACGTCTTCGTAGAACTTGACCCAGGGATTCATCTGGTTCCAACCGACATTGCCGACACAGTGATCGACGTACTGCAGGCCAGTAGAAGCCGGATTGTAAGTCGTCTCCCATTTTCGAAATCCCGGCAGAAAGGCGCCGCGATAATTCTTACGTTCAATGAAAAGGTGAACGGTATCGCCGTATGTGTGAATACCGCTCATGACAACATCGCCTTCGTCATCGCTAAGTGTCTTTGGCTCCAGGTAACTCTTCCCGCCGCGACTGGTCGTTTCTTTCCAGGCGGAGGAGGCATCGGGAACGCGGAGAGCGAGATATTTTACTCCGTCGCCATGCGCGTAGATGTGATCGGCGATCTCATTATCTGGGCGCAACGGCGTGGTGAGAACGAAGGTCAGTTTATTCTGTCGGATGGCGTAACTGGCGCGATCTTTCTGGCCAGTCTCGGGCCCGGAATAGGCGAGACTTTGGAAGCCGAACGCAGTCTTATAAAAGTGGGCGGCTTGCTTGGCGTTACCGACGTAGAATTCCACATAGTCCGTGCCTTCGAGCGGGAGAAAGTCGACGTTGCTTGCGGAGCTGCGTTGCGGGGCTTCGATGGTTGCTTCCATAATTTGGTCCTCGGTTGGATGAATTCGTTGCGGCGCTACGAGCGGCCGGTCATTTGCGGTGACGCCACAAATATAAACCGGCATTCCGCTGCCGCAAGAAGGCGCGCCTGCGCCTAACTTTGATCGGAGGTCGCCGATCCAAGCAGAGCCTGCTCAATGGCTTGAAATAACTTCGGCATATCGAGCGGCTTGGTGAGATACGATTGGGCGCCGGCGGCGAGCAAACGATCGGCGTGGGCGCTGGTCGCGTCGGCGGTTATGACGAGGACTGGAATTTCTGCGGTCGCCTTCTCCTGGCGAAGTTTCGCGAGCACCTCCTCGCCGGAAATATCGGGCAGATAAAGATCGAGAAGGATGACGTCGGGCAAGTGGTCGCGCGCCACTTCCAGCCCGCCGAGACCGCGCTTCGAGGTCAGAAATTTCACTCCCAGCCGGCTCTGCAGGATGCGCTGTAATAAGCGCACATTGGAATCGTTGTCCTCGATATAGAGAAGGCTGAATTCCTTTCCCGCTACCTGGCTCTTCCATTTTGGCTTGAGACTTTGGGAATTTTCCCGGCGCGCCTTTTTGCGCGCGAGCGGGAGCTTGATCCAAAAAGTGCTGCCCCTCCCAACCACGCTCTCGGCGCCGATTTCACCGCTCATGATTTCGACCAACCGTTTGCAAACCGCGAGTCCGAGACCCGAGCCTTCCACCTCGGTTTCCCCAGCGCGCAAACGCTCGAACGGATTGAACAACATCCCGAGGTCTCCTGCCGAGATTCCCGGGCCCGTGTCGCTGAGCGTGATTCGCAGATGACCCGGCCCATCCGGGACGAAGTCGATCTCGACGTCGCCGCCTTCACGATTGTACTTGATAGCGTTGGAAAGAAGATTCAAGAGCACCTGCATGAGACGCTGCCGATCGGCATCGACCTGCAGCTCGCTATCAGCTGTCTTGATGTGAATCCTGCGCGCAGCTGCCATCGGGCGGACCATGACGATGGCGTCGCGCATGAGCTGCCCAACCTCGATCGGCTCGATCGAAAGAGACATGCTCCCGGCTTCGATCCTGGCGATATCGAGAACTTCGTTGATCAGCTCGAGGAGGTGGTGACCCGCCTTCGTGACCTGCTGAATGCTTTCAACATCCTCCGCGCTGGAAAGGTTCACTTCGAGTAACTGTCCAAACCCGAGAATGGCGTTGAGCGGGGTCCGCAACTCATGACTCATGCGCGAGAGAAACTCACTCTTGGCCCGATTCGCACGATCGGCTTCTTCCTTGGCCTCAAGCAGTGATCTGTTCGCAGCGGCCAACTCAGCCGTCCGGGCTTCGACCAGTTGCTCGAGCTCTTGACGGGAACGCTGTAGTACTTCTTCGGCGTCCTTCAGTTCGGTGATGTCATAACCGAGACCTTGGACAAAGGATGGCCGTCCGGAGGAGTCGCGCACGACCCGCGCTTCGCCGTGGATCCAGACCACCCGGTTATCCTTGGTGAGAAAGCGATAGTCGGCCTTGAAAGGCTCGGCCCAGGAGACAGTGCGGGAAAATTCCTTGTTCCAGCGCGACTTATCATCGGGATGGAGGCGCTGGTACCAGAGAATGGGGTTATCGATCCACTCCTCGGCACTGTAGCCGAGCAAGGTCTCGATATGTGGGCTGACATAGATCTCACTCAGTCCGTTCTCAAAAGAGGCCATGAAAGTGACCGCCGGAATCTGCTCGACAAGCGTGCGATAGCGCGCTTCAGCCTTGCGCACGCGCTCGCCCGGTTCATCGGTCGCGGTGGCCGCTGGAGTCTCCTGCAAATCCTCCAGTTCGAAGCCTGGAACAAAGGCCTTGGCCATCTGCAGCAAGGACGAAATTGCCTCCATGTCCTCGGGCAGCTCTGGTCGAAGCGATGCTGGGCCGGCTTCCATTATGTGACCTGTGCCCCAAACATGTTCGAATGCCGACGTTCGATGACCTTGCCGTCGCCGACATACATATGCACACCACACAGGGCAGACAGGGATCAAAACTGCGGACCGTTCTCATGATGTCGATCCCTTTGAAGTTATCGGGACCATTTTCTTCGAAAATCGGCAGGTTGGTGATCGCGTCCTCGTAAGGCCCGCGTGTGCCTAACGAATCCCGCGGGCTCGCATTCCATGGAGTCGGGGGATAGGGATGGTAATTCGCGATTCGCCCCCTGCGGATGACAAGGTGATGCGACAACATCCCGCGGACCGCCTCATGAAAGCCACAGCCGATCGCTTCCGCCGGGACTTTAAATTGGTTCCAGACTTTCGTCTCGCCCGCGTAAACTTCTTTCAACGCCTGGTCGATAAAGTAAAGCGCCATGCCGGCCGCATAAGCCTGGAAGTAACTCCGAGCCCGGTTGCGCTCCAGAGTGTTACTCCATTTCGGAATCCGCCATTCGAATTCCGTTTCGCCATGGTTCGCGGTTTTTGGGAGATTGATTTTCACGCTCTGGCCGGTTGCCTTTACATAGCCGACATCCACTCGTCCGGCGAGCGCCGTCACCCAAAAACGCGCAAGCGGGCCGCCGCCGGTGTCGAGTGCGAGATGTTGTCCGGAGTTCCTGTCGAACCAGCGCGGCGACATGACCCAGGTGTAGTTACCCAAAAAATCCCGTTTCTGCGGCTTCGGCGTGGTGGTTTGATTCCACGGGTGCCGCTGGTCGACTGCGTTCCCTAACGGATCGTGGGTGACAAACCTTTCGCCCTCGTCCCAATCGTCGTAGAAAGAGCTGCCGAGTAAGATCCGAATACCGAGGTTGATTTCGACGAGGTCAGTCGTGAGCAGCTTGCCATCAATGACAACGCCGGGCGTGACATACATGGCGCGGCCCCAATCGCTCATTGTTTCGTAGCGAAAATCGCAGACGTCTGGATTCTGAAACGAGCCCCAGCAGCCCAGCATGATGCGGCGTCGGCCTACCTCCTCATAACCCGGCAGCGCCTCATAGAAGAAATCGAAGAGGTCGTCGTGCAACGGCACGCTGCGTTTGAGGAAATCGATGTAACGCAAAAGTCGCACGAGATAGTCGTTGAACAGTTGGACGCCGGGGACAGTGCCGACTCCGCCGGGATAAAGCGTGGAAGGATGCGCATGCCGCCCTTCCATCAGGCAAAACATCTCGCGCGTGAGCCGGCTCATCTGCAGCGCTTCCAGGTAGAACGCGCCAGTGAATGGATTGAGAGCGCGCATGATGTCCGCGATCGTGCGCAAGCCGTGGATGGCAGCGTGCGGTGACTCGGTCTTCTCCGCCCTTTCGAAGACGCCGGGATTGGTCTCGCGAACTAACTGTTCGCAAAAATCAACGCCAACCAGGTTATCCTGAAAAAGGTTGTGATCGAACATGTATTCGGCGGCTTCGCCGAGGTTAATGATCCATTCCGCGAGGCGCGGGGAGACGACACCGAAGGCCATATTCTGCGCGTAAACGCCGCAGGTCGCGTGATTGTCGCCGCAGATTCCGCAGATGCGACTGGCGATCTGGTGTGCGTCGCGCGGATCTTTGCCGCGCATGAACACGCTGTAACCGCGAAAGATCGAGGACGTGCTGTAGCACTCGAGGACGCGACGGCTGGCAAAGTCGATCTTCGTATGAATTCCGAGACTGCCGATCACCCGCGTCACTGGATCCCAGGACATATCGACAGTCTGCTGCTGAAAATCAGTCGCGGGAGAGTTAGTCATAACTAAGAGTCATCTCGTAAATGCGATTGCCATTCTGAGCAGAGCGAAGAAACCTTTCGATCGATCCCGCGCCGTAGCTTGTGATGTCCTTCGCGTCGCTCAGGATGACACGTTTTGGAGTCCTTTCTAAGATAGCCTGTAAGAAGCGTTACTTCGGAATAGCTCACCTGGCAGGCTCCTTATTCATCGTCGCCCGAGTGAAGGCGCGAAGGGCGCGGATGGCATGACCATAACTCTGAATCGCCTGGGAAGAGAGCATCGAGCCCGGCGGCTGATCCATGAAAGGCATGAACTTATCGGGAAAACCCGGCATGGTGCAACCGATGCAAATGCCGCCAACGCTGGGACAACCGCCGATGCCATTGATCCAGCCGCGCTTGCCAACATTGCATTGCACCACCGGCCCCCAGCAGCCGAGCTTTACGATGCATGGAGAGGCGCCGTATTCGTCGGTAAACTGCCCCTGTTCGTAAAAGCCGCCGCGATCGCAGCTTTCATGCACCGTCTGACTAAATAGTGAGACAGGCCTGAGCGCGGCGTCGAGCTGGATCATCGGGGCAGAGCCCGCGGCCTGCCGCAGGAGATATAACAACACCTCCATGAAGTTATCGGGCTGAATCGGGCAACCGGGAATATTCACGATCGGCAATCCAGCTTTCGATTTCCAATCCCAGCCGAGATAATCGGCCAGCCCCATCGCGCCGGTGGGATTGCCGGCCATGGCGTGAATTCCACCGTAGGTCGCGCAGGTTCCCGCCGCGACGACGGCCCATGCTCGCGGAGCAAGGCGATCGATCCACTCGCAGGTCGTGATCGGCTGGCGGCTGGTTTTATCAAAACCAAAGCCGGCCCAAAAACCTTCCGCCTTGTTTTTCTCGTCAGGGATGGAGCCTTCGACGACGAGGAGAAACGGATCAAGTTCGCCGGCAGCGGCGTCGTGAAAGGCCTGCATGAATTCGTCACCATTCTTAGGCGCGAGGACGGGATTGTGCAGGCGCACCTGCGGAAGATCGGGAATGACGCCGCCGAGAATGTCTTCGAGGCTCGGCTGTGTCGCCGCGGTCATGGCCACGGTGTCGCCGTCGCAACCAAGCCCAGCCGTGATCCAGAGGAGATCGATCTCGTTGATGCCGATGGGAGATTGGGTCACGCGTTTCGCTCTACATTCGTTAGTTGCTTTACTCAACTACGGGCGGTGAGTCCCGATGGGGAAGCAGAAAATAAACCGCGGACGTATTTATTCTGCACGCCCAACGGGGCAGCGTTTTTTGCGGATTGAATTCAAAACCACCCGCGCACGAAAACTGCTTTTAAGCCCGCACTCAGTCTCCCTGATGCGTCCCGCGCTCATTCGCCAGGCAAAAATTCTCATCGTCGACGACGAGATCGCCAACGTCCGCCTTCTTCAGGTCATTCTCGCGGACGAGGGCTACGAGAATATTTCGGCGACGACGGACTCGCGGGACGTCCTCGAGGTTTGCGAGCATGATCAACCCGACCTCATCCTGCTCGATCTGCACATGCCGGATTTCACCGGTTACGAAGTGATGGAGAAAATCGCGGCCCTGCAGCCGGCAGACGCCTATTTGCCGATTATCGTTCTCACTGCCGATCCCACACCCGAGGCAAAACGGCGCGCGCTGACCTGCGGTGCGACCGATTTCGTCTGCAAACCTTTCGATAATCCCGAGGTGATCCAGCGCATCAAGAACGCCCTTCAGACGCGCTATCTGCATCTCGCGATGGTGGATCAGAACCAAGTCCTCCGTGAAAGAGTGAAAGAACGTACCGCGCTCCTCGAAGCCACGCTGGACCGCCTCAACACCGCGCAGGAACAAGCCGTGCAACAGGAACGCCTCCGCGCGCTCGGGAAAATGACGGCGGGCATTGCACACGATTTCAACAACCTCCTCTCGCTCATCCTCGGCTACGGCGAACTGCTTCTGCGCGAGATTGGCCTCGCTGGGAGCGACGGCCCCGCTGCGCAATATCTCCGCAACATGATTAGCGCCTCGGAGGACGGGGTCGAGATGGTGAAAAGACTGGCCACCTTTCAACGACCTCCCTCCGAGTCCGATCCTCGCCAATCGATTCATCTGCCCGACTTAATCAATCAAGCGGTCGAGCTGACGAGGCCGCGCTGGCAAAATGAAGCCCTCGCCAGCAATATCAACATTTCCGTCTCCACCGATTTCGCGCAGGGGGCCGACATCGTGGGAGATCCGGCGCAATTCCGCGATCTCCTCGTCAACAGTATCTTCAACGCTGTCGATGCGATGCCCAATGGCGGCACGCTCACGTTTCGCACCCACGCCGCCGCCGACTCCGTCGTCATCGAAATCGAAGATACCGGCGTCGGGATGTCGGAAGAAACGCGTGAGCGTTGCCTCGAACCGTTCTTCACTACGAAAGGTGTGCGAGGTTCCGGTCTCGGGTTGGCCATGATCTACGGCATTACTCAGCGGCATAAAGGTTCGCTCGAGATCGAGACGCAGCTCGGCCGGGGAACGAAGATTGCCATTCGCTTGCCTAACGAACCCGCTCCCGCGGTCAGGGAGGATCCCGCCCTCACGGCCGCTTCCGAGCCGCTTCGGGTCTTGGTCGTCGATGATCAACCTTTGCTTTGCGAGATTCTCGTAGACTACCTGCAGAAGGATGGCCATTCCACGGCCACGGCAACCGGTGGCGAGGAAGCGCTCGAGAAATTTCAGACCGAACCCTTCGACCTCCTCATCACAGACAGCGCGATGCCCGGGATGAGCGGCCATGAACTCGCCGCCGCGATTCGAAAATTCCGCCACGGGACGATGGTCATCCTTCTCACCGGTTTCGCCGAGAGCGGCGTCTCCTCCTCAATCGCGCCCGAGATCGATGCCGTCGTCGGCAAACCGGTTCTTGCGGCGACGCTTCGGCAGGCGATCGCCCAGACCATCGTCAAGCGCAGAAGCATCCCAGCGACGACTGAAGAGCGTCTTATTCCCACAGCCGGTTTCCTTCGCACCGGCCCCGAAGGTGCGCTGATGGTGCAAAGGATTAAAGACCGCCTCGACGGTGATCAGCCCACTGCACCCCTCGTCGAGCACCAAACCCGAAGCTGAGGGCGTGCCGCTTGCCTCAGATTTCGCACTCTAAAAGGCGAAGCCGAAACTGAAGTGAAACGCCCCGAAAGCTTCATCCGCGCGCCGGTCGGGATTTATTCCGTAATCGAGGCGGATCGGACCGATCGGCAAATCGTAGCGCAGCCCCACGCCGACGCCGTAGCGCATGTTGTCGAGCCCCGGTGAACTCGCGTTGGGGAGCAGGTTTCCCGCATCTATAAAGACAGCGCCTAACAACTCTCCGTAAAGCGGGAAGGTGTATTCG
This sequence comes from Chthoniobacterales bacterium, assembly GCA_036493915.1. Classification (GTDB taxonomy): domain Bacteria; phylum Verrucomicrobiota; class Verrucomicrobiia; order Chthoniobacterales; family UBA10450; genus Palsa-1392. The sequence goes on from DASXPA010000007.1 coordinate 12,418, forward strand.
ACATTCAGCACGGTGTAATACTCACCGCCGATCGGGTTGCCCTGGTCGTCGTGCGGGCCGAGGTCGCGTTCGTCGAAACTGCGCACCGTCGTGCTCCCGCCGTTGAAAAAGCGTTCGTCGATCGGGATGGCAAGCTGCTCGGTCGTTCCCGCGGTATTGAGCGGATAAACAATCCCGGCGCGCGCCCCGAAGGCGAGCATGCTGCGCTCAAACCATTTTTGCAGCGCCGACTTCTGCAGGTCCTCCCCGTTCAGCAGCGGCTGCTCCGGTGCGAAGGAAAGGTAATAACTCAACCGGCCAGTCGCGCGAAACAGGTCGATGTCACTTCCGGTCTCGCTCGTCGCGACGTCCACGGTGTTGTTAAAGACGAGCCCGCGCGGGGCGACGAGTGGATTCTTGCGCAGGTCGAGCGTTTGCGTGAGACCGACGGAGTTGATGAAGTAATGGGTGTCGCCGAGTAAGCGATTGTCGATCGAAGCATCGGTGATCTCGACATGCCGCGGCGAGACGACGAAGCCGATGGAATAGGCATCGGTAATTTGCCGGCTGAGAGTGAGACGACCGCCAAACTCGAACTTGGTGTAGCCGTCGTAGTCGAAGGTCAG
>DASXPA010000008.1:0-8536 GCA_036493915.1 Chthoniobacterales bacterium
TCGGTTGTCGTTCACTGCAACGTGCTCGACGATATTCATGGCGAGTGCGGTTTTGCCCATACTCGGTCGGGCAGCGATCACGATCATCTCCGAGGGGTGCAGACCACTCGTTAGGCGATCGAGATCCTTGAAACCGGTGGCAAGGCCAGTGATGCCGCCGTGCTGCTGGTAGAGTTTCTCGATCGCTTCGAACGCCTCCATGACCTGCTCTTTCATGGAGAGGTTTTGGTTTTTGAAACGGTCTTCGCCGACGGCGTAGATCTTCTGTTCTACTTCGTCGAGCAGGTTGTCGACTTCCTCCTGTTCTTCGTAGGAGCGGCGCGCGCCCTCGGTGCAGGCGCTGATGATCTCGCGCAGAATGTATTTGTCGCGAACGATCTCGAGGTAATAACCAACGTTCGCGGCGGTAGGGACGAAGGTGAAAAGACTCGTCACAAAAGCGGCGCCGCCGACCGTGTCGAGCAGGTTCCGATCGCGCAGGACCTGCGTGAATGTGATCAGATCAATGCCAGCGCCGGCATTCCAAAGATCGACGAGGACGCCATAGATGATCTGGTGGGCTGGGATATAGAAATATTGCTCGTTAATTTTCTCCACTGCCTCCGCGATGATGTCGCGCGGCGAGATGAGCATGGAGCCGAGCACGCCCTGCTCGGCTTCGACGCTGTGCGGGAGGGCGCGGTGAATATCTGTGGGAGAACCTGCGAACGAAGCGGGAATAACTTTTCCGCCGTTCCGCACCGCCGAGCCTCGGTCAGCGCCATTCGCCGCTGTCTTGCGAGGCCCCCCAGGATCACTCCCTTGGGGATTTCGCGGCATTTATTTGCTTTTCTTGCGCGGTCCGCGCGACTTCTCCGTGTGCTGTTCTTCGGCAGTCAGTTCGGGTTTCGGTTCTTCGGAAGATTTGACGTCAAACTTAAATTTCGCCGTCACGTCGTGATGCAATTTGATCGGCACTTCGTGTTCGCCAGTGGTCTTGATCGGATGCTCAAGAACGAGGAGATGACGATCGATCTCGCGCCCGATCTCCTGCTGCAGGCGTTCCGCCAGATCGTGCGCGGTGATCGAGCCGAAAGCTTTGCCGGTCTCGCCGGTCTGGAGAATGAAGCTGACCTTAAGTTTGCCAATACGTCGAGCGAGTTCTTCGGCTTCGTTCAGCTCCTTGGCTTCCCGTTCGGCGCGTTTGGCCTTAAGCGCATCGAGCTGACGCAGGGCCCGCGGCGTGACTTCGTAGGCCTTATGTGTCGGGAGAAGAAAGTTGCGCGCATAACCACGGCGCACCTTGACGACATCGGCTTCGGCCCCGAGGCCGGGCACGTTTTCGGTAAGAATAATTTGAGTCGAAGGCATGAGATTTCGCAAAAATGACCGCGTAAATTCACTCGTCGGGAGCGCGGGGACCTGAGTATAGGGTGTAGAACGATGGTGTCAATCTGGAGGGAATCAGTCTTCAATGAAGATACGAAAGGCCTCTTAGATCATCCCGAGTTTCATCCGCCCGGCTTCGCTGATCATGTTCTGGTTCCAGGGAGGATCCCAGACAAGCTGGACGTCGGCTTCGTCGACGCCGTCGATGCTGAGGATTTTGCTCTGCGCATCGTGTGCAATCGCCGGGCCCATGCCGCAGCCCGGCGCTGTGAGCGTCATCTTCACTTCGACCTTGGAGCCGCCTTCTGGCTTTTGGATGAGCTGGCAATCGTAGACCAAGCCGAGGTCGACGATGTTAACCGGGATTTCCGGATCGTAGCATTGCCGGAGCTGATCCCAGACCGCCTTCTCGTCGATCGCCTCGGCCGCTGCTTCGCCCCTATCTGCGGTAGCCTCGTCAGCTGAGGTTGACTTTTCCAAGCCGAGCGCGTCGAGATCTTTCTCAGAAACGCGGGCGAGTCCCTGGTAAGTTGCGATCGTATAATTCCCGCCCAGCGTTTGGGTGATCACGCCGGGGGTGCCAGCGGGAATGGTGGTTTTGTTTCCGCCCGGGATCTGGATCGCTTCGAGGTCGCGGCTGAGGGTGAATTCGGTGTTTTCGTGCATCGGTTGAGATTCGTTAGGCTAGGAATCGAGGATGATTTTCAATTTCTTCTGCGGCGGCGGGGCGAATGCTTCGACCAAGGTTGAAGCCATCTCGCGGTCCGATTCAGTCGGCGGAGCCTCGCCGCTTAGGGCAGAACGGAGCGCTCCTTCGACGAGCTGCGCGCAATGGATTTTCACCGGCGGCAGGGCGCCTAAGGGTGCCGCCAGATCTTTTCCAGACATCGTCATCGCTTCGTCGATGCTCTTGCCGGCTAGCATCTCCGTCGCGACGCTCGCGACCGCGATTGCGGTTTGGCAGCCAAAAGTTTGAAAGGTCGCGCGGTCGATCACTTTTCGCCCGTCCTCTTCCTTGAATTTCACCCACATCCGCAGCATGTCGCCGCAATCGGCGCTGCCGACGGTGCCGATCGCATCGGCGTTTTCCATCTCGCCCAGGTTTCGCGGATTTTTCACCGCCGCTTCGATCCGTTTCTCGAGTTCGTCGCTCATCGTTAGGCGTTATTCCAAATGGTAGCGCGGCAGTTGGGGATCGACTTCGACGCTCCAGGCATCGATCCCGCCGCGCAGACTTTTCACATTTTCAAAACCGTGTCCCTGAAAATAGGCGGCGGCGTCCATGCTACGCGCACCCTGGTGATCATAGATGACGAGCAGATCCTCGCGCGGCCACTGCCCGAGAATTTCCTGCATGAATTCCTGGGTAAAAAAATGCGCGCCAGGAAGTTTTACCGCGTCAAATTCTTCGCGCGTGCGCACGTCGAGCAGGCGCACGGGCTCGTCCGCGGCGAAGCGATCGGCCAGTTCGCGCGGCTCGATCTGCATCGCACGATCGGCGGCATCGCTCGCGATGATATGCTCGACCGCTTCCTCGACATCGAGGTTCTCATTCCGAGCGCAGACGCCGGCCAGAGTCTCCTCCGGGCTGAACCCGCAGCTGCTGCAGCCGCCGATGTGATACTTACGAAACATCGCGCGCTGCGCCCCGGGAAATTGCTCGAGCAGCTCCCGCATCGTGATGTTGGGATCAATCATCTGAGTGAGATTCATGTCAGGCTTCAAAGCTAAAGGGGAGGCACGGAATCGCAAGCGCACGCGGCGCGTCAATCCGACGGGACAACTTCTCGCCTCCGTACAAATCGGTAGGAACAGGAGACGGTGGTCGCGGAAATTGAGGCCGCTACTGCTGCAGCGCGTAGACCTCCACGAGGGCGACTCCGGTTGCCCCATTTTTTCCTGCCACGATGGCGGTATAGTGGCCCGGCGGCAGGTCAGCGGTGATGGCGGATTCCAGTTTGTTAGGCGGAGGCACACCGGTCGCTTCGATCTCGGTTTGCTGGTTGGATTTCCAGTCATCATTGGATCCGATCAAATCGCCGTTTTCGTTGTGCAACTCGAGCGTAGGATTCCGGAGGACTCCGGTCAGCCCCTGATCGGTCAAGGAAGGGCCGAGTGCGCGAACCAGCACCGGCGCCGGATCGCTTCCTTCGCCCAGGATGAAGCCACCGATCATGACGTCGTCGCCACCTTGCACCAATCCGCGTGTGCTAATGTTTGCGACGACGGAACCAACCGAGCGGTCGAGATCGTAGATTTCCACCAGACCGATTCCGGTCGCGCTGCCTTTGCCGTGAACGACAGCGGTGTAGTTGCCCGGCGCCAAGGTCGCGACGATCGCCGCTTCGGAAGGATCGGTTGGCGGAATGCCGGTCGCTTCGATCAGCGTGGCCTGGGCGGGATTATCCCGCCAATTGTCATTCATCCTGATGAGCGAGCCATCGGCCGCGTGTAGCTCGAGGACCGGGTCGGGCAGGAAATCGCTCAAACCCGCATCGGCGAGGGAGGGGCCAATCGCGCGGAAGAGGATTGGCTTGGAGCCGTTGCCGACGACGATGAAGCCGCCGATAAGCACATTTTGGTCGGTGCCCACGCGCATTCGGGTGGAAATGTTGAGTGGTTGTGCGCGTCCGGGTCCGGGAGTGGGAGTCGGCGATGTCGAAGGTGAGGGGGTAGGAGTCGGAGTTGGAGTCGGCGATGTCGAAGGTGAGGGGGTAGGAGTCGGAGTTGGAGTAGGCGATGGCGCCACAAGGCGGATCGTGTTGTTGCCGGTGTCGGCGACGAAAAAGCGGCCCGCGCTATCGAGCGCGACACCTTGAGGCGAGGCGAAACGGGCAGCCGCTCCGGTGCCATTCGCGCTGCCGGCCATCAAGGGCACGCCGCCGAGCGTGGTGACCGCGCCGCTGAAGGATATTTTTCGGATCGTGTCATTCACGGTATCGGCAAGGTAGATGTCCTTTGCTGGGCTTACCGCAATACCCACCGGTCCGAAAAACCGCGCGGCGAAGACGGATCCATCGGCGCTTCCGCTGCTCCCAGCCAGGCCGGCCACGGTAGTGACTGCTTTCGTCGACGAGATGCGGCGGATCAGATCGTTCGCGGTATCGGCGACGTAAACGTTAGACGCGCCACCGACTGCCACCCCTCTCGGCCGATTGAACCTGGCCACGCTTCCGACGCCATCGGCGCTCCCAAACTCGCCCGCGAGGCCGGCGAGAGTGCTGACTGCGCCTGCGGGTGTCACTTTTCGAATCGTGTTATTAAAGGTATCGGCGACGTAGACGTTTCCCGCGGCGTCGACCGCGACTCCCCGCGGCCCGTTGAAACGTGCGACGCTTCCGGTGCCGTTGTCGCTACCCGGATTGCCAGGTGATCCTGCCAGCGTCGTCACCGCCGCCGCCGGCGTGATCTTTCGGATAGTGTGATTCCCGCTGTCGCCGACGTAAAGATTGCCAGCGCCGTCGATCGTTAGGCCAATGGGCGCGTTGAAGCGCGCGGCGCCCGCCGTGCCATCGGCGCTCCCGCTATGTCCAGCCGAACCGGCGAATGTGCTGACGACGCCAGCGGGAGTGACCTTGCGGATCGTGTTGTTCCCAGTGTCGGCGACGTAAAGATTATCGGCGCCGTCGACCGCGAGCCCGGTCGGAGAAGTGAAGCGCGCCTGATGCCCCGTGCCATTCGCGCTTCCTGCCGAGCCGGCGACACCGGCGAAGGTCGAGAAGGTATACGGTTCGTAAACCGACTGGCCCCAAGCTTCAGCTGAGAGAAGACAAAGGCCGGCCGCGAAAAAGAGAATGGATTTGTTCATGATCGAATAAGCTGACGCGCGCGAGATGCCGCGCCGACGATTGCGTGTGAGACTGAAAAAGTGATGCTCCTATTCAATGGATACGTGAGTATCGGGGCGTCGGCGATGTCTGAGGACAAACGAAGAAATGGGAGGTGAGTTCTGCGATTGCTCAGCCGGACGCGAAGCCATTTGCGTCGATCGTCGAACGCTCTTTTCTCCGAAAATTAAGCCCGAACGAATTTGCGCCGGGCGATTGCCAGGCCGGCGAGGCCCAACCCGAACTGCATTATCGTCGTTCCGCCCTCAGGAACACCAACGGGATTATAGTTGGAGGTGAAGCTAAAAACGCCTTCGGAAGAATTCCGTTGCCAGACGAAGTCCCACATCCCCGAGGTCTCGGTGAAGCCATTCCCGCTGACGATTCCGGTCCCGCTCGCTTCGATCGACATACTGTCCTGCGAGACCACCATCGATGTCGCCAGATCGAAGGTGAAGCCGTCCGCGCTCCAGAAACCGAGAGTCGGGGTCGACGCACTAAAAATCCAAGGCTCGGTCATCATGACCTCATCACCGGGATTGGCAAAGTTTCCGAAGCTACCGCCGCTGGTCGTGACGGTCATATGGGCGAACGAATCAATCCGCGTCGTCGTGGCAAGCGAAGCCGTATCGAAGGTCGCACCACCTGCAAAAGTAAGGTTGCCCGTAAGCATCGACCCCTCTGCCGGTTGTCCGAAAAATCCGGAAGTCAACGCGACTCCCGCCAGCATTACCAATTTTATTGTTTTCATTGTCCCTCCCGTTCCGTCCTTCCAGCCCTGCGGAAACCAATCTTTGCCTTGGGAAAACTCGCGATCGCCCACCAATCGTGGTTTTAGTCGTTATTGTTAATTCAGTTGATCCTAGAAAATCTGTTTTGGCAAGGTAATTCGCTTCCGCCCGGCAATTGCGTTTTCGAAGCTATTTCGCCGCCGTTGTCCGACTCGGATTGATTTTTCTCATTTTTTTTCCGACTGCGTGTTCTGCGACCCGTCAATCCGGACGCACGCGAGTCGCTCGCGCCGTCGGCGATTTGCCGGATTGCAGCGCGCAGCGTTGTCGTTAGGCGGGCACCCTGAATGTCTGCGGGGAATCGCCGCAAACGGCACGCGGGCTGCGTGCACTCCCCGGATGGAAATTTGGCTGCTTTAGAGCTTTTCCGGCGCGGCGAGCAGCTCGGTGACGCGTTTGAGGAGTCGCCCGGCGCCGCCGCCGTCGAGGCTGCGATGGTCGAAGCTCAGGGTCAGCTCCGCCTGCGTGGTCGGCACGAATTCTCCCCTCGCCTCACTCCAGGTCGCCATCTTTTTCCCCGCGCCGAGGCCCAGGAGAAGGGTCTGGTCGGGCAGGGGAATCGGCGTTCCCCATTCGAGTCCGAAGGTGCCGAAGTTTGAAACCGATGCGATTCCGCCGGCCTGCATCTCGCTCGAAATGCGGCGCTGTCGGGCGAGCGCGACGAGCTCATCGTAGTCCTTCGCCAGTTCGCCCAACGACGTTTTGTCCGCTCTGCGAATAACGGGGACCATGATCCCGTCGCCTGCCTCGACCGCGACGCCGATGTCGATAGAGGGTGATTGCACGAGGCGATTGCCGATCAGTTTGGCGGCGGCGGCGGGATTCTCGGCGAGGGCGAGGGCGAGGGCGCGCAAGACATAAAGCGCGGGGCCTGGTTTCGGATCGCGCTTTTTCCGATCGCCGAGAACGGGATCGAGGCACACGGAAGAGCCGACCGTCGCAAGAGGCCGTGACCAACTGCGCCGCATCGCTTCCGCCACGCCGATGCGAATGGCGCTCGCAGTTTCGGCGGTTTGTTTCTCCAGGCCGCTGAGAAAGGTCTCCAAATCTTTCGTCGTAACGCGGCCGGCGTTTCCGCTCCCGGAGATCCCTGCAAGGTCAGCCTGTGTCAATTTCAGCTCTGCCATGCGTGCGCGCACCCGCGGCGAGAGATAGCCGGCGCCTTTCCCGCCGACCGGAACGGGCAGCACGCCCGCATCATCGACCTGAAAATGCGAACCCGTTGGCACCGGGGCCAGGTTTTTTTCGTCGACTTGGAAATGGGAACCGTTTGCTGTCTCTTCGTCTGCGCGCGCCGGAATTTCCTCGGCCACATCACTCTCGGGCGGGTCGGCAGTTTTTTGAAGACGGGCCGCGTCGGCTTCGCTCGCCTCGACGTAACCGAGGACGGCGCCGACCGAGTAAATGCCTTTCACCTTCGCGTCGATTCCGGCGATTTTGCCCTCGCACGGCGTCGTCACTCCCATGACCGCTTTGTCGGTCTCGACTTCGATGACTTCCTGATCGACCGCGACCTTTTCTCCCGGTTTGACCTTGATCGCGACAATCGTGGCCTCGGCCATCGATTCCCCGAGCTGCGGCATGGTGATTGGGACTTTTGGCATTATCGGAAGTTGAGAGTTGAGGGTTGAGAGTTGAGCGAGGAACTATCATTCCGACCGGGTGTGAGGGATCTCGCAACAGGTCGAGATCGGGCGGGAGGTTCTTTCCGTTTAAGATGACAGATATTCATTCAGCTAAAATCTGTCGTGCTTTTGCGGCGATGGTTTTTGCATTCGGGCGATGCGCTTCCCACAGATTGGGATGGTAAGGGATCGGCGTGTCCTTCGCGTTGAGTCGCGCGGGCGCGGCGTCGAGCAAATGGAAACCTTCCGTCGTGACGCGCGCGATCACTTCCGCCGTCACGCCGCCCCATGGAAACGTCTCGCCGACGCAGAGCAATCGTCCGGTGCGCGCGACCGACGCGAGGACGGTGGCGGTGTCGAGCGGCTTAACCGTGCGCAGATCAACCACCTCGATTTCAAATCCATCGCGGCTCAATTCCTGTGCGACAGCGAGCGCTTCGTGCATCATCGCGCTGTTCGTCACGATGCTCAGGTCGCGACCCGGCCTGACGATGCGAGCTTTTCCCACGGGCAAAGATTGTTTCGGCAAAGCATCCGCTTTGAGGTGGTAATAAAGATACTTGTGCTCGCAGTAGATGACGGGATCATCGATTGCGACTGCGTCGATCAGCATCGTGTAAGCGTCTTCTACCGTCGCCGGCGTCATCACCACCAGGCCGGGATAGTGCGCGTAGAGACTCTCCATGCTCTGGCTGTGGAACGGACCGCTCCCTTTCGTCCCGCCGGATGGCAGGCGGACGGTGAGCGGACATGGCGTCTGTGTCCGCCAGTATTGCGTGCCGGCATTGTTCAAGAGCTGATTGAGCGCCAGGCTTGAGAAATCGGCAAACTGCATCTCGACGATCGGCCGCAGCCCTTCGAGCGCGGCTCCGATCGCGGTGCCGGCCATCGCGTCTTCGCTGATCGGCGTGTTCACGACTCGCCC
>DASXPA010000009.1:0-16242 GCA_036493915.1 Chthoniobacterales bacterium
ACCAAAGAACACCAGGTGTTGGAACTGGACAGCTCTCACTTACTGACCTGGCACACTTCGTCGGGAAAATTCGATGTGTGGAGAATCAAGACTGGCACGCCTCGTGGGGGCGACGTTTTGTCGTCCAGCCCTGTCAAAAGCGGCACGTTCGACATCACAAAAGATCACCAACTGCTCAATATCGGCGGTGGCCGACTCCTTGACTTTGTTCCCAGCAAGGGGGGAAGCGGCGATGTGCGAGTGTTCGGATTTGATCTTTCACCCGGCAAACAATTGCTTACAGGACCCATCACCCATCATCATTGGCATTCGATCGGCGAGGGCCATCAACTCAGCTCGCTGGGTGGAGGCCGCGTGCTCGATTGGGTTTCAGAGACCGGTGAATTCCGAGTTTGGAAATTCGACGCCAGCGCAAAGGGCAGCGCCAATCCGCTTTCGGGCCCAGTGAGCAGCGGGATTTGGGGAAGCATCCAAGACGGACACAGACTCATCAAGATCGATACAGGTCACGTCATCGATTGGATTCACGACGCCGGCTGGTATCGTGTCTACAAGGAAGATCCAACGGCGGTCGGTAACTTTCTGCCAAGCCCCACCCTGGTTGAGGGTTTCTGGAAGACGATTATCAAGGGACATCAGATGATTCCGCTTAAAGGCGCGAAGGTCTTTGAATGGGACGAGTCAAGCGGTAACTATCGCGTCTGGAAGTTTGCCGTGACGCCGGCGATGCCCTGAAGGTGCTCGAGAAAACCATCGCGCTCGGCTTGGCCTCATCCAGGAAAGCCAAGACGCAACGGCGCATTCGGATTCGGCCATAACACCTTGCGAAAAGGGTGCCCGCTGGTGCCGGCGGACCTCATTCAAGAGCGCATTATTGATGCAAATTGTAGTCCTCACTTCCGCCTCGTAGCCTCAGACGCTCCGGCTGGAAATCCGGGGCGTGTCCGCGATGGGGAACCCGCGCTGGGGCTGAAAGGACGAAGCGTGCGGTGATCGTTCTTCGAGACAATCTTCGCCTAACGAGAGGAGCGGCTACGCGAGAAAAGCAGGTAACCGGCGGATCCCCACCCGGGCAAGAAAGAAGATCGCTGCAACTCCGCCCAAGATAAGCCAATCGAGATCGGCCAGCGCAGAAGGAATGGTCCCGCTTTTCCGCGAGAGAGGGATGAGCACGCCCGTCATGAGCAGAGCGATGAGGAACTGGATGAGCGAGCGCCGCCATTCGCGTAGCCGACCCTCGAGGTCGGGATCGCCGCGGCGTTGTCGCAAGCTCCGCACCCGCAGGATAGAAAGCGTCGCGAGGAGAAGAGAAAAGTCGCCGACATAGAGCGCGAACGCGGGAACTGCCATGAAGTGGAGAAAAGTCTGGACCGCATAAGGCAGGACCGCGATCCCGAAGAGAAAGGCGAAGTTCACCACCGCGTCCGCCATTTCAGCGACGAACTGATGGCGGAAGACGCGGTAATGTTCGAGCCAAAAGCGGCAGACGAAAGCAAAGGTGGCGATAATGGCCAACCAGCGGGTCGAGTCGAAAATATCGGTCATCTTCGCCGGCACATCGAGACGGGTGGCGAGCAGCGAGAGGCTGAAGCCAAAGACAAGATCGCTGAAGGCCTCCAACCGTGAGGTGAATCGCTCTCGATTTTTCTCTGAAATTCGCTCGGCCACGAAGCGACGGTGTCGCGCGGGCCGCTGCCTTCTCAAGCAAAATCATTCAGAAGCTGCGACGCATACTCTGCCGCAGGTTCGCTCCTCTCGGTTTCGGAATTTCAGTTTGTTATTGCGACAGCGGGTCCCTAGCTTCTGCGCCAATGCGTCGTCCGTCGCCCTGGCTCGTGGTCGTGGTCGTTTTGTTAGGCATTCTCCTTCTGCGTGAGCCCCGCGTGCGCCAGGGCGACGATGTTCTTCTGGCGTGGTTTCTGGAGCATGCGCAAGCGCATCTGCCGCCGGCACAGGTCGCTTTGATCGAGATTCACCGTGAGGATCTTCGCAGTTTTCCCATTCTCCCGGCGAAGGGCAGCCGCGCCGAGGCGACGACTGCGAAGAAGAAACTGCTCCGGACCGTTTCGCCTCTGGAATACGCGCTCTTCCTGCAGGCGGCGATGGAATTCCAACCCGCCGTCATCGCGCTCGAGCCGATCGTGATTTGGCGCACGCGGGAGAAGGATCAGGAGCAGGTCTTTCTCGATGAGGCGATGCGGGTGCCGAAGCTTCTCGTCGGCATGAGACTGGGCGAGAGCGGGCCGCGCGATATCGCGACGGATGAAATTCTTTCCTTCTCGCAGGTGACGGGCGAGCGCGGCAGGCTCGCGGAATATCCCGGGGTCAGTCATCGGCCCGACGACGACATTCGGCTCATCTCGACGCCGGGATTCATCAACTTGCCAGCCGACCGGAGCGACCGCGTCCGGGTGCCGATGCTCTTTGACTATCGCGGCGAGATCGTGCCGTCGTTTCCGCTTCAGGCGATCCTCCTCTGGCTGCGAACGACGCCCTCGGATGTGAAGGTCGAGTTGGGCAGGCAGATTCTTTTGCCTAACGGATGGAAAATTCCGCTTCACATCGACGGCACGGCGACGATCAATCCGGTTGCCGCCGGGAGCGTTCGCCACGTAAGCCTTGATCAACTTCTGCTCGCGGCCCAGGAACACCAAAGCCATCGGCCACCGACGGTCGATCTCTCGGGTCTGAACGATCAAATCGTCGTCCTGCGGGCGGCCGATGATCCTCTGCAGCCACCAAATATTTTCGCGACCGCCATCGCCACGATTCAAGAAAATGCTTACCCGCACCGCGTCTCGCCGCTTTGGGACTGGTTGATCGTCCTCGCGGCGGCACTCCTGAGCTGTTTTCTTTGGAAGATCCCTAAGGGCGACTTGATCTTGATGGCGCTCGCCATGAGCGCGGGCTACGCGCTGCTCGTTCTGGCGATCCTTTCGCAGCATCGTCTTTGGCTGCCGATGCAGCTGCCGCTCGCTCTGCTCTGGTTTCTTGTGATCGTTAGGCTGTTCGCCCGCGACAAGGCGAAATCTGCAGCGATGTAGTCGTGGGGTCTTTGACCCTGGCGCGCGGAATTGCTCGTCTCCAAGACCCAATTACGAGCACGATCAAGAGAAGAGAAGTGCTCGGGGGGGGACTTGAACCCCCATGCCTTTCGGCATACGCCCCTCAAACGTACGTGTCTGCCATTTCACCACCCGAGCGAAGGCAGGAATGTTGAATCAGGACGCGCGGAAAGCAAGAGCCACCCTCTCATCTTACTCGTGCTCGTGCTCGTTTCGAAGAACTTGCCGCACGGTCTGGAACCTGCATCTACTGTCCTACGATGGAGCAGAGCGAAACCGAACCGGCGTCAGAGTCGGAATGGATCAAGGTCGACCTTCACATCCACACCCTTGAGGATCCGAAGGACCGTCTCGATTACTCTGCGCATGAGTTGCTGGAACGCGCTCGAGCGCTCGGCTTCCGCGTCCTCGCGATTACTCTGCACGACAAGGTTTTCGATCGCGCGGAAGTCTTTGCCGACGCCGCGGCTATGGGAATGCTTCTCATTCCGGCGGCGGAATTGCGCCTCGAGGGGGCGGACGTGGTCATCCTCAATGTCCAGCCGCACGAGATTGAAGGCGTCGCCACCTACGCCGATCTGCGGCGGTTGCGCGAGCAGAGAGGCGATTCGCTTTTTTGTTTTGCGCCCCATCCCTTTTTTGTTCTCGGCGGTTCGTTAGGCGAACGTCTTGTGCAGGAGATCGATTGTTTCGACGCCATAGAGATTTGCCATTTCCACAAAGGCTGGTTCGATCGCAATCGCCGCGCGCGGGAGATCGCCGCGGCCTACGCGAAACCGCTCCTCGCCACTTCGGATGCCCATCGTCTTTCCGCCTTTGGTTCGCACTACACGAGCATGGTGCGTCCGCCGGAGCTGAGCGTACCCGCGGTCCTGCAGGCGTTACGCGAAGGGCCTCTTCGCCTAACCAGTCCTTCGTCGAGCTGGCGTGATTTGCTGATGGTTTTCTATTTCGTTTTTGTCTCTCACCCGCTCCGCAAACGACTCCGTCGCGCACACGCTGAGCCGTGCGGAAGTTGAGACTGGCGTTGCGAAATGACCCGCGATAGGGGATGGAAAAGCAACTTTTCCTGCCAATGAAAATGAAACCTCTTCGCTGCATTGCTCTTCTGACTGCGCTCGCCTTGACCGCCTGCCCGACCACCAATCCGAAGAAGGACGCCAAGAAGCCGGCCACAACCAGCAACCACGCGCCAAGCGAGAATGAAAATGATTCGGTCGATTTTCAGGCGTTTCTCGGCCGGCTCCGGGAAGCCGTGCGGGCCCACGACGTCAACGCCGTCGCCGCTATGATGACGGTGGATTTCGGTTATCACCTCAGCCCCGACATGTCGGGTCCGGGCGTTTTCAAATATTGGGATGACAACGGGCTCTGGGTCGAGCTGAACGGAATTCTCGGCGAGCGTTTCGTCCCCAACGGCGCCTACATGGTAGCGCCGCCGCAGTTTGCCGACCCGAGCGCGGAATACCAGGGCTATCGCGCCGGCATCCGCCGAGTCAATGGGAGCTGGAAATTTGCCTACTTCGTCAACGGCTGATGGGGGAAGTTGAGAGTTGAAAGTTGAGCGTTGAGAGTCAGACGCGCGTTTGCTTTCGCTCTGATGGGTTCTCAACTCTCAACTCTGAACTCTCAACTTGCCGCCCTTCCCCACCGGCCGCCCTTTGTATTCGTTAGGCGGCTGCTCCACTGCGCGCCCGGTGAAGCGGCGGATTGCACCATGACTTTCTCGCGCGACGACCCGATGTTTGCGGGACATTTTCCCGGGAATCCGCTCGTTCCCGGTGTGATCTTGGCGGAGGCGCTCGCGCAGACCGCAGGCATCGCAGCCGCGTCGGGATATTCGGGAAACGCGGCGCCGGTTTTTCTTTTATCAGCGATTCGTGGGATGAAATTTCCTGCGGCGGTGCGGCCTGAGGAAGAGATTCACCTCCACGCCGAGAAGCTCGCGCAGGTCGATGAACTGCTGCAGTTCAAGGTCCGCGCGACAGTCGGAGGCAAAATCGTCGCGCAAGGCCAGCTCGTCCTCAACCTGAGTGCGGAAACTTCTTCGGCCGCATTGGAATAGGCGCTGCTTGCGCTACTCTTAGCCTTGAATTTTTCCGCCATGCGCCTGCCCGAGATCGCGATCATCATTCCTGCGTGTGACGAGGCGGCCTGCATCGGCCCGGTCCTCGACGAGCTGCTCGCCGCGATCGACTCCGAGCAGTTTGCCATCGCGGTGGGTGTGAATGGCTCTGCCGATGCGACCGCGGAAATCGCGCGGTCGCGGCCGGTCCTGGTCGCGGAGACCACGGAGCGCGGCTACGGCTATGGCTGCCAGGCGGCAATCGACCTGACGAACAACTTTTTTCCCTCCGTCCGCGCTTACATTTTCTGCGCTGGCGATGGCGCCAACGCTCCTGCGGATTTGAGCCGACTGACAGCGGCCTTCGAGCAAGGCTACGAGTTCGTCCTCGGCAGCCGGACGACTCGCCTGCGCAACTGGCGCACGATGACCGTCCGCCACATGTTCGCGAATGCCGTGCTCGGATCATGGTGCGGCATTTTGAGCGGCCGGCCTTTCAGCGATCTCGGACCGCTGCGGCTGATCAGCCGCCGGTTGTTTGAAGAAATCGCGCCACGCGAAATGACCTTCGGCTGGACAATCGAAGCGCAAATCGTGGCGGCAAAAGCCGGTGCCCGCATTCATGAAATCGCTGTGAGCGAACGGCGCCGAATCGCCGGAGAACAGAAAGTCTCCGGCGTGACCTGGAAGCAAACGCTCGCGATCGGGTGCAAAATTGCCGCGGCTGGTTACCGCACCAGTCAGGCCCTCCGGGGCGCGCGCTCTCTCGAGATCCCGGCGGCTGCGCCGCGCCGGCGCGAGGCGTGAAGCGCTCGTGCATTCTGTTTTTGGCCGCCGGCCTGACGAGTGGCTGCGCTCACCTTGGCCAGCCCCCGCTGCCGCAAGGCGCCGCGACATCCGCGCCCGCCGCCGCACCGATCGATCAAGCCTGGGCGACGAAACTCGAGCAGGCAGACGCGGTGTATTTTAGCCTAACGAAAAGCGAAACGGCGGAGATCGAACTGGCCCGGCAGATCATCGCCGTGGTCCAGCGGAGCGGGCGGCGTCTCGCCGTCGGCTGGGCGGAAATCCCAGCGAATCAACAGCCGCTCTTCGATCAATGGAAAGAGCAGGAGATCTCGCCGGAGCAGTTGCTCGATCGACTCGCTCGGCCAAAGCACGATACGTGGCTGCGGCAGAGCTTACATCCGGATCTGGCGCAGGTCGCGCTGGGCTCTTCGCCTTCGCTCCTGCGCAAAATTCGCGACGGGGAAAGTCTTTCTGCCGACGAGCGCGCGCAACTGCCGGACGGCTTTCACGCGCACCAGGAAGCGCTCGAGAATTTCGCGGAGGGTGTCACCAGTTCTCCGCGTCTGCGACGTTACAACGTTGCGCGTCTCTATCGCATGCACCTCATCGCCGAGCAGATCATCGCGGAGAACATCGTGCGCTTCCGGCGCGAGCACGCCGAAACCAAGCTCCTAATCTTTTTGCCAAACGACATCCTGATCAACGTGCGCGAGGTTGCCGCCTTCGTCCGTCAAAAGCTGCCCATGCGTCAGCTCATTCTTGATCGGGCGCAGCCGCTGGAGGAGCGGCCGCAGCTATTGGCGGGTGCGCCGAGCGGGCGTCTCAAGATCGTAGATCGTGCCCCAAGGGCCGCTCCCGACAATCGCCGCCTTCCCCCGCCACGGTTGCGCGCTTGAGCCGTAGGCCGTCTTTTCCTCCCCGCCCCAAAACAGGTAACGCGCACGCAGCGCCTCCGCGCGCGCGCGCCAATCGGGCGGCCCGAGCATCAGCGTCTTCAACTGTTCCCCGACCGGCGCAAAGTCGAAGCCCTGGGTCCAAAGATGGCCAGGATAACCGAGGACGACTTTGCGTCCGTTCAGAAGCAGCGGGTGATTGTAAGTAGGATACGCGGCGAAGCGCTCCTTGATCGGCAACCGTCGGACGACATTGGCGACGGCCTCCAGATCGGCGCGATTGGCAATGTCGTAACCGGGTGAGCCGACCTCGAGACCGCCGACGAGGCAGACGAAGCCGGAGGCAAAAAGAAGAAAGCAAGTGCCATAGCGCACAGGCCAAGGCCAGCGCGCGATGATATCGCGCCAGAGAAACGGCAGGCAGATGAAATAAGCCCAAATGAAAAGCTTGGTATTGTCCCAACCCCAGGGCGCCGTTTTCACGAAGAGCGCGAAGAGAAAAATCGCGAGTGCCGGCGCGACAAAGGCGAACGAGCCGCCTAACGAGAAGTTGCCCACTTGTCGGCGACGCCATATTTTCCAACCGACAACTACGACGAGGGCGATCGCGAGCGGCAACAGGAGACCGAAATTCACGATCCAAAAGCTGACCGGTGAACTTGAAAAGCCAGGATCGGATTCGAGCCAGCCGGGCGCCCACGCAAGGATGGATTTCGCCTGAAAATGATCGGTGATGAGATAGACGATTCCCGTCGCCGGGAGCAAGGCGGCGACGAGAAGGAGAGCGACCTGCTTGCGAATTTCCCACGTGCCGATGACCAGCCAGCAACCGAGCACGATCGAGAGCGCGAGAAAAGTGTGCACGTGAAAGAGCGGCATCGTGGCATAGAGCGACCATTCCACCCACCATGGCACGAGCCCGTGCCGCGTCATCGCGGATGTTTCGACGGACTCGTTAGGGAAAAACTTTCGGCGCCAGTGCAGAAGCAGAAGCAGGCCAACTGGAATCGCGTAAAGCAATCCCCGCTGGGTCACGAACATCGTGAGGGGGATACTTTTCCAGGCGATCCCCTCCCCCTGGTAATCGGCAAACTTCCATGTTTCGAAAAAGCGATATCCCATGAGCCCGCCGTTGAAGAGAAAGCCAGCGACGGCGAAGGCGCCGCCCCAGCGAAAGAGCCCGTAGAAGGTCGCGAGCGACGAGAGCAATCCCACCCAAACCAGTCCGCGGATGAGGTCGACGTGGCCAAGCAGGAGAATGGCGTTGAAAAGATCGATCCCGACGGGATAACGCAGCTTGCTGAAGACGAAGATCGGGTTGTCCGGCCAAAGGGCTACGCCGTTTGCGAGGTATTTGATGTAAGTCAGGTGCAGGGCGAGGTCGCCGAGATTGTTAGGCGATTGAATTTTGAGATTGACGCCGTCGATCCAAAGGACCCAGCAAAACGATCGCAACGCGAAGAGCGCAAAAACAAAGCCCACCGGCCAAAGCCAGAAATTCCGCCACCGTCGCCGCGGTTCTGGCGCGTCCACCGACGGCAACCCCAACCGGCGTCGCGCCCGCTTCGAGAGCGGCTTTCCGGAGTCGGTCGAAACCGCGGCCTCACGACTCGGAGAAAAGCGTGAGGTCGTGGCCCACGCCACAATCGCCGCGGCCACGCCCGCGACGAGCGCCAGCGCCGCAAAGCCAGAGTCCAGTCCCCCGCTGAGCATGCCCAGGATCAACCCAGCGACGGTGGCGATGTTGACCAGAGTCAATCCGGCCGAAAGCAGCTTCATCAGCGACTGGCGGGATGGGAAGTCGGTTGGCCGACAAAGTTGGGCGGCTTGCCGCGAAAGAGCCGTCCAAAAGTCTTTGCGCTGAGATAGAGCCTGGACGGGTCCTGGTAAGGGCGAATCGTCAGCGGCTCGGTGTAATAGCTGCCATGCAGTTTCTTCTCCACCTCGGCGATTTTATCCTGCTGCACGAGAAGAAAATCGGCGTCCATCTTCCCCGGCAGGTTGTCATGTTCGTAATAACCGACGTTTGGAAAATCACCCAGAAGCCAGGGGAAAGGATAGGTGCTGGTACGGATCAAGTGCCCGATCATTTGATAGTAAGCGGGGTTGCTGTGAGCCAGCTTCATCACCGGACCCATTAACTCATCAATGTCGTTGTAGGTCTGGACATAGACATAAGGTTCCGTATCGGTCGTGCAGCGGAAGTAATTGAGCGAAACCGCCATACCTAACGAGTATAGAAGCGCGATCCCAACGGTGCCGAGCTGAACGGTCCGCATGAAGCCTTCGCCCAGCTTCGGCCACAACCAGGCGAGCAAATACCCCCCGCCGCCACCGATCAGAGCCAGGGTCAAAGCCGAACCGAAAAACCATTCACCGATCTCACCGCAGGTCGCGCTCGTACTCGTGGCGGCGAGAGTAGCCTTGAGACCTTCCCAGAGGTAGGCCGGCCAGGGGCAACCAGCGCGCAGGGCGACAGGCTGAATCCAATAACTAAGGGTCGCTCCCGCCAGAAAGCCGCCCACGGCGCCGACCGTGACGTAGAACGCCGCGCGCGGGATCGAACGCGCCGCTGCGCCAGCGGCAAAGACAAAGCAGAGCGGCCAGATGATGCTGATGATGCACCATGGCGTCTTGTAGTGAATGATGCTGTAAGCTGCAAGCACGCCGACGCCGTAAATGGCAAGGTAGCGCAAGGCGAAGTTACGGAAGAATTGGCAGGCTCCGCAAAGGAAGAGCCCGATCAGGATCGGCCATTCGTAGCGCAAAATTAGTTCGAGCCAATAGGGCCAGGGCTTCTCGTGACCGTTGCCGTTCTCGCCAGTCTTGTACCAGGTAGCAAACGTCTCATAGAGTCCGCGCACGCCCGGCCAGTTAAGGAACGTTCCGGAGTAGAAAAAGATGATTGCGAAGATTCCGACAAAGAAGACAATCGCGAGGTCAGCGAAGTCCCATTGTCGGTCTCCTCGTTTCAGGTCGGGCAAAGGAGCGAGCTTCTGCGAAATCCAAAGCACGCCCACGGCGATGACCGCGCAGCCAATATGGATGATGTAGGTCTCTTTCGTAAGGATCATCCCCGCGAGACCCATCCCGGCGCACCAGAGATAGCCGCGGGTCGCGAATTTCCAGAGCCCGAGCAGACCGAGGATGAAGAGCATCGAGAAAAGCAGGAGCCAGACTTCGTGAATGGCGTAGCGCCCGTAAAAGATGAAACCGGGCGAGATCGCCATGACCAGCGCGGCCATGCGGCTGGTGCGACGACCGAGGAGCGGCTCGAATTTTAGAGCGGTCCAGAGCGCGCCGATGCTCGCGAGCACCACGGGCAGGCGCAAGGCCCAGATGTGGCGTCCAAAAAGCGTTTGCGCAAGGAAGAGAATGTAGAAGTGCAGCGGCCCGTGATAATTTGTCGCGTCGTACTTGTAGAAGCCATTGTGCCGCATCTGGTCGACGAACCAGCCGTTGATCCCCTCGTCGAAATGCGGCGGCTTCATGCTGAGGAAGAGAAAACGCAGCAGCGCCCCGACGGCGAGGATCAGCCAGGGCGTCCAGTCAATCCGTGCGACTTGTTCTTCCGCGGCAAGCGACTCGACCGCGGAGTCATTTTCTCCTCGCGCGGGGTTGGCTCCGCTGCTAGGTAGCGCGTCGATGCGCATCTTGGTGACGGGCGGCTGTGGCTTCATCGGGAGTAACTTTATTCGTTACATTCTCGAACATTACAAGCAGGCTTCCGTCACCAACGTCGACGCCCTCACCTACGCCGGGAACCTCGCCAATCTCGCCGGCGTGGTCGAAGAACACGGCCAACGCTACGAGTTTTTCGAGGCCGACATCGCCAACGCCGATCAGATGGACACGCTCCTGAACGAGGAGCAATTCTTCGCGGTCGTGAATTTCGCTGCGGAATCGCACGTCGACCGCAGCATCAATTCGCCGCAGAATTTCATCCACACCAACGTCGTCGGTACGAGCATCCTCCTCGACGCCGCACGGCGGCACGGGGTGAAGCGCTTTCTCCAGGTCTCGACCGACGAAGTGTACGGTTCGTTAGGCGAAACGGGCCGCTTCACCGAGGAGTCGCCGATCGAGCCGAGTTCGCCCTATTCCGCGAGCAAAGCCGGGGCTGACCTTCTCGCTCTCGCCTGCCATCATACCTTCGGCCAGGACGTGGTCGTGACCCGTTGCTCGAACAACTACGGCCCCTACCAATTTCCCGAAAAATTGATCCCGCTCATGATCGTAAAAGCGCTCCGGAACGAACCCCTGCCGGTCTATGGCGACGGCAAGAATGTGCGCGATTGGATTCATGTCGAAGATCATTGCGCTGGGATCGTCGCCACGCTTTTCGAGGGCAAGGCGGGCACCGTTTACAACTTTGGGGGCGACAGCGAGATGCCGAACATCGAAACCGTGAAACTGATTCTGGAACGGTTAGGCAAACCGCAGACTCTGATTTCCTACGTCACCGACCGCCTGGGGCACGACCGCCGCTACGCGATCGATTCTTCTTTCGCGCAACGCGAGCTCGAGTGGAAACCGCAGCACAACTTCCGCGACGGCCTGAGCGCGACGATCGATTGGTACCTCGACAATCGCGCCTGGTGGGAACCGATCCTCGAGCGCACCGGCCGCTATTAGCAGGTGCGAATTTTGATCGCGCAAAGTTTCGCTTAATGCGAACGAGAGATCGACATCAGGTGAAATGGTTCGCTTTCCTTCTTGCTTTCCTGGCTACGACAGCCTTCGGCTTTCCGAGAGGGAGCCGTCCGCACTATGAGACCGACAGCGGCACGCGTGGATTTCTCCACTATTACCTCAAGTCCGGCGCCGATATTCTCTATCCCTATGAGGCCGCGCATCTCAAAGAAGAGGGCAGCGGATTCTTTCTGATGCGATTGCGGCCCGACGGCTCGATCGAATCTCTTACGAAGGAATCCTCGACTGGCTACTCACTGCTGGACGACTCCATCATGCAGGCCCTCAAGACCTACCGCTTCCGGCCAAAGACAAAAGGGCCGCTTCTCTGGCTCGTCGGGTTCATGCAGCCGGCCACAGTGATTGTAAAACTCTCCCTGGTGAAAGAGGATCAGCCGTCGCCCTCTCAGGCAAAGAAGCCTGGGGAACGGTGATGACGAACCCCGTTCAGCCGCAGCATCCATAGTTGGCTCGGCACAGTTTGCAAATCACCGCGAACGCATAATCGTCCTTGATGGGACGGCGACTGTTACTGGCTTTACTGGTGGTTTTCATCTGCGGCTCCGCATCGGCGGTTATCCTCGATTCCACAGGCGATCCGAATGCCAATACAACCGCGCCCGGCGGCGCGTTGGCTGGCAGCGGCTGGCAATTTGAAGGACAATGGATCGGCTTCCTGGGCACCCCGATTGCGCCGCAATATTTCATCACCGCGGCGCATGTCGGCGGCAATGTGGGAGACGTTTTTGCTTATGCCGGCGCGCAATACACCACCGTTGCGCTGTTTGACTCGCCTCAGAGTGACCTACGTATCTGGGAGGTGAGCGGGATCTTTCCCAGCTTTGCCCCGCTCTACTCCGACAGCGACGAACTGGGTAGGGCGCTCGTCGTCTTCGGCCGCGGTACTCAGCGTGGAGCGGCTGTCAGCCCGGATGGGCGGTTGCAAGGCTGGACTTGGGGAAGTTCCGACCGCGTGCAACGCTGGGGAACGAATGTCGTTTCCGGTATCGTGTCCGGAGCGCCCAACCAGGGGGACTTTCTCGCGGCCGCGTTCGACCACAATTTTAGTGTCAACGAAGCCCATCTCTCTGTCGGCGATTCAGGAGGCGCGACTTTTATCCAGGATGGGCAGGGTCGCTGGAAACTGGCGGGCATCAGCTACGCGGTCGACGGTCCCTATGCGATCGACGCCGCGGGGAACGGCCAATTCGATGCCGCACTTTTCGATCAGGAAGGATTCTACGTGCAGGATGGCAATGGTGACTGGGTCCCGACGAGCGGCCCGGGAAATTTTTATGTCACGCGAATCTCGTCCAATTACAGCTGGATCCGAAGCGTAATCGACTCCGGCCCGGTCCCGCAAAGTGCGGTCTCGCGGGAGACCCACAGCGGCGTGGGCGCCTTCGATATTCCACTCCCGTTGAGCGGACACGAAGGGATCGAATGCCGGCGCGGGTCTGGTATACATTTCAATGGCCATGAGGTTGTCGTGACCTTTGCCAATCCCGTCACAGCAGATGGAGTGATAGTTACAAGCAGTGACGGCCTGGCCACTGCCACAGAAAGCGTGAGCAACAATATCGTCACGGTCGATCTCGCGAGCGTGACGGACGGGCAGAACCTAACCATCACCCTGACGAATGTAAGTGATGGTGTGAACCAGGGAAACGTCGCGATCCCAATGGGCATCCTCCTCGGAGACACGAATAGCGATCGGCAGGTAAATGCGAGCGACGCGGCGCAAACGCGCAGCCGCTCGGGCGAGGAAGTGGATGGCACTAACTTCCGCTCCGATCTCAATACGGACGGGATCCTGAACGGCGTGGATATCGCGCTGGACAATTCACGGTCGGGGACCGGCCTGCCCTAACGCGGCTAACAGCTGAATCGTTTCTCGCCCTCCCGTGAGCCGGTTTATGATCTGTGTCTTCATGTGGGTTCCTCGGTTTTTTGACCCCAAGCCCACTGTCCGTCAAATCAGGGCAAACCCACACTGACCCCAATCAAGCACTCACAATCTCAAACTGCTCTGCGCTCTGATTTCAAGCTTGTCAGCCTCGCACGCAAGTCCCTTACTACAGTCAGCGTCCAGAACAGTCCGACAAAACAAGCCAACAGGACGCCCATGGCGGGCCACAGGAGTCCGCAAAGGTATCCAAGCCAACAAGCGACCATCATCCCTAGATCGTTGCTAGAACCGAATTAAGAACGACAACGAATACGCTCTCTCTTTCGTTGTTCATTACGCGGATCATCAGCGGCAGACCACCAATTACCCACACGCAAGCCAGCGTCCCAAATATGGCCATCTCCATCGGGGGCCAAATGCGACTTGCCAGCGACGATATAACCGCAGCAACCATCACGCCCAAGAGCATTGTTATGCCATGCCTTACAAGCGTCTGAATCTTCTTGCGTTGGGTCACAATAATCCTTGCTATTTACGGAGCGTTCGGTGAATCAAACACGCGAGGGCTTCGGCGGAATTCCCACGGGTGCGACTACTACATAGAACGATCAAGGGCGTCGTTCAATCTGAAGAATTTGATTCCAAACAGCATGGAAGTAACGCTTATCGTAGTTCAAAAGTATCATCGTGTGTATATCTTTCCGCAGTTCAAGCAAATCGGATCTAGGCGACCTTGGCACTAAGAAATGAACAGCCCGCCGTTGCCGAAGTTGAGACAGTCGCCGCCCATTTTGTGGCGTTCGATCAGCGCCACGCGCGCGCCCAACGCCACCGAGCCCGCAGCCGTCACGAGACCGGCCGTGCCGGCGCCAATCACGAGATTGTAAAGACCTTCTCCTTTCACTTTTACTGGGAGCAATAGGGGCCGGGCATATGCGCGCCAGACGGCTGGCAGCAACTAAATCAGCGGCGCGAGCGGACGAACCAGGCTTTCCTTGAAACGCTGCCAGCGGGAGCGTCGCACAAATTTCTCGAGCTCGATCTCCTGCGAGCCTTCTTCGAAATCCCGGCGTAGCACGCGCTCCAGATCCGCAGCGGTGCGCGGGTCGCGAATGAAGACGTTCAATTCAAAATTCAAACGCATCGAGCGCACGTCGAGATTCGCCGAGCCGATCATGAACCATTCCTCATCGACGAGGGCGACTTTGGCGTGATCGATTCCCGCCTCGTATTCGAAAATTTTCACTCCATAGCGAAGGAGCTCTTCGTAATAGGAACGACCGACGTTAACAAGCATCGGGTGATCGGATTTGCCCGCGACCAACATTCGCACATCGACGCCGCGCTCCGCCGCCAACTGCAAGGCGGTGAGAAGCGGTTCGTTAGGGCCAAAATAACCAGCGGTGAGCCAGACGCGGTGACGCGCGCTATTCAGCATCCAGACGAGCGACATCTGAATCGAATCGTCGGGACCATCCGGACCGTCGGTCATCGGCTGCACGAGCACATCCTGCGCAAGGTCCGGCCGGGGATAGTAGGCCGGCGCGAGCAGTTTTTCCTGACTCGCGAAAAACCAGTCGTCGGCAAAAATCATCTGCAACTTCCGCGCGACCCCGCCGCAGATTTCGATTTGCATGTCGCGCCATGCGCCTACCGCCGGGTCCTCACCGGCATATTCGCGGCCCATGTTCATCCCACCGATGAAGCAGCGTTCACAATCGATGATCTGTAACTTGCGGTGATTACGGAGAGTGAAGGTCCATTGATTGCGAAGCGGATGCGCGGTCCGAAACCAGGCAAATTTCCCTCCGGCCTCGACCAGGCGCGCGAAATGAGAGCGACGAAGGCCGAAGCAACCGATGGGGTCGAGTAAAAGTCGTACTTCGACCCCGCGGCGCGCCGCCGCCACGAGCCGGTCGAGCATCGCGTTCCCGCGCGCATCGCTCCGCCAGATGTAAAACTCGATGTGCACATGATGCTTTGCCTCGTCGATTCGTTGCCCGAGCGCCGCATAAAATTGATCGCCATCCACGAGTAGCCGGGTTTCCTCGGCGCACGAGATCGCATACTCATTCACCTGGGAAAGAAGCTCCACGCCGACGCGTTCAAGCGGGGTTAACTTCGCCACCAGCGCGCGAGTATCCTCGCTTACCCGTCGCTCCTCACGGGCGCCGGCGGCGTCCATTTCATGCGTCGCGCGGAGTCTTTGCCTAACGAGCCGGTCCGTGCCGAAGACAAAATAAAAGAGCGGCCCGGCGAAGGGGAATAAAATGACCGCCCAGATCCAGGCCAGGGTCGAGGCCGGTGGTTTATTGCGCAGAAGGATGTGCGGAATCGTCGCCCAGGTGAGCAGGTATCCAATCCAGACAAAGGACCAGTGCATTTGCCGCGAGCATGACGGGGCGAGGCATCGGCATCCAGCGAGAAAAGGGTGTGACGAAGCGAGGGATCAAGCCCCAACAGAAGCGATGCGAGCAGCATTCGAAAGATTGACGCCGATTTCAACTTGCCCATCATTCGAAGCCGCTCGCCGTTCACACCTGTCTTCGTATGTTCGCTTATGAAAATGACGCAGCTCCTCCTTTTGCTTCTCGGTTGCCTCCTTGCTCCTCTAGCTTTTGCGCAAAGCGCTCCGACACCGAGTCCGAGCGCATCGGCCCAGACTAACGATTCCGTCGCCTTTCCTTTGCCCGCGACCTCGCCAGCTCCGGATGCTGCGGAACTGACCAAGCTCCTGAAGGATTTCCTCGCCGGCGCGTCGCGCAACGATGTCGCCATGCACGATCGCTTCTGGGCGGATGACCTCATTTACACCGGCTCAAGCGGCCG
>DASXPA010000010.1:0-27426 GCA_036493915.1 Chthoniobacterales bacterium
GCCCGCCAGCATGCCCGCACTTCTCGCTCTCGAAGACGGCCGGATTTTCGAGGGCGAATCTTTTGGCGCTTCAGGCAGCTGCGTCGGCGAGATCTGCTTCAACACTTCCATGACCGGCTACCAGGAGGTGCTGACCGATCCGTCCTATCGCGGACAGATCGTGGCCATGACCTATCCGCTCATCGGCAACTACGGCACGAACGCCGCCGACGCCGAAAGTTGTCAGCCGCATGTTCGCGGATTCGTCATCGAGGAACTGAGCAAGATCGCGAGCAATTGGCGGGCGGAAATTTCCCTCGAGGAATACCTGCGCCGCTGGAATATCCCGGGCGCGCAGGGGATCGACACCCGCGCTCTCACCCGGCACCTGCGCACGCGCGGAGCGATGAAAGCTTGCCTAACAACGGAGGAGATTTTTCCCCAAGAAGCTGTCCGCCGCGCGGTCGAAGGACCAGGTGTGATCGGGATGGATTTCGTCCGCGAAGTGACCGCCCCCGCCACCTACCAATGGGATCCGGACGACCAATCGAGCGTGGCCTGGACGCTGGCGACCAGCCGCCGGAAGGAACTGCCGCCGATCCGCCATCGCATTGTCGCCTACGATTTTGGGATAAAGGAAAACATCCTGCGCCGGCTGCGGCAGCACGGTTTTGCTGTCACCGTCGTGCCCGCGACGACTTCGGCCGAGGAGGTTCTCACGCTGAAGCCGGAGGGCATTTTTCTTTCCAACGGGCCGGGCGATCCGGCGGTGCTCAATTACGCGCACGAGGCGGTGCGGGATCTGATGGGGAAGAGCCCGATCTTCGGAATTTGCCTCGGTCACCAAGTGCTTGGCTACGCCTTTGGCGGGCGCACTTTTAAACTAAAGTTTGGCCATCGCGGTGGGAACCAGCCGGTCAAAGACCTCGCCACCGGTAAGGTTGCGATCACTTCGCAAAATCACGGGTTCGCTGTCGATCCCGGCTCCTTGCCTAACGAGATCGAAGTGACCCACGTCAACTTGAACGACGGCACCGTCGAAGGATTGCGCCATCGCGATCTGCCGATCTTCAGTGTGCAATACCATCCCGAGGCGGCGCCTGGACCGCACGACGCGAGTTATTTTTTCGCGGATTTTGCCCGTTTGCTCGAGGGAAAAGAAAAATAACCCGGCGCAACGAGGGCCCTAAGCCCGGCCCGCAGCGGCCGTTCGACCCCTCGCCGCAGGTCATCGCCCGGGTACAACCGCGTTCGACAAAGGATTGACCGACGGCTTTTTAGGGCAGACACTTGCCGCATGTATTTACACGAAGAGAGAGTCCCGAAATGGATGAGAGCGGCGGTGACGCTGACTTTCACAGCTGCGCTTGCCACCTCGCCGTTGGCCTTCGCGGCCGAACAGAGTAACGATAGTGACGCGCAGGCGAACAAGGAAGTGACCGGCGAAATCGTCGACATGATGTGCTACGTCGATCACGGGGCCAAAGGTGCGAAACACGCCGAGTGCGCCGAGAAGTGCATCAAAAGCGGCGGTCCTGTTGGCATCCTCAGCAATGGCAAAGCAATTCTCGTCATTGGTGAACACAAGCCGATCAACGACGAACTCGCGCCCTTGGCGGGCAAGACGGTTACCTTGAAGGGCAAGATGGTCGAAAACGGCGGCGTCAGCATGCTCGAGAACACCGAGATCGTTAAGAAATAGTTCGTTAGGCAAAAAGGACGCGCCGGCTTCGGTTCTCCGGAACTCCCGCGCGTTTTTTTGCGTACCCCGATCGCGATCGGAGCGGCAACTGCAGCAGAGGAAGCATGCAAACGGTAAAGTTTTCGGATGGCACCGCCGTGCCCGTGCTTGGCCAGGGCACCTGGCAAATGGGTGAGCGCTGGTTTCGGCGGCGCAAGGAGATTGCCTCTTTGCGTCTCGGAATCGATCTTGGCCTCACCTGCATCGACACTGCCGAGAGCTATGGCGACGGCGGCTCCGAGCGGCTTGTTGGTGAAGCAATCGCTGGAGTGCGCGATCAGGTTTTTCTCGTTACCAAGGTTTCCGCGTTCAACGCCACCCGGAGTGCGCTGCCGGTCTCATGCGAAGGGAGTTTAGAACGCCTCGGTGTGGACGTGATCGATCTTTATCTGGTGCATTGTCGCGGAGAAGTGCCCCTGGATGAAACGGTGGCTGCCTTGGGTAAGCTGCGGGCCGAAGGAAAAATTCGGCGCTGGGGCGTCTCGAATTTCGACGTTGGCGATCTGGAAGCCCTCGGTGACGCGAAGTGCGCCGCCGATCAGGTGCTCTACCATCCGGAAGCGCGCGGGATCGAATTCGACCTCTTGCCGTGGTGTCGCGAACATCACCTGCCGGTGATGATCTATTCGCCGCTCGGTCAGGCGGGCCGATTGTTGCGGCAGAAGGTGCTGCTTGCCATCGCTCACGAACACGGCGTCACGGCTGCGCAGGTCTCGCTCGCCTGGGGACTGCGGCAGCCCGGCGTCATCTCGATTCCGAAGGCGGCTCATCCCGGGCACGTCCGCGCAAACGCGGCCGCTCTCAATCTCTGCCTAACGAAAGAAGATTTTGCCCGGATCGACGCCGCCCTCCCGCCGCCTAACGAAAAGCAGCCGCTCATCATCTGGTGAGGTAGCATTGCCAAAGCGCGACAAGGTGCGCGCTTTCTGCTCGCCTATTTCACCGGAGCGGGAACCGGAATAACTAGCTTGCCATCCTTTTCCGCGATGAAGTTTTCGTTCGTGCTCGTGGAGCTGCCATTGGCGTCCTTCGTTTCCACCGTCATCACCAGCGTCTTCGTCGGCTTGAGCGGCAGGCAGAGTTTTGCGCCGCCAGGGCCATCTTGGATCTCGGCCGCTTTCTTTGCATCGTCGGGCGTAAGGTCGACCAGTGCGATCTTCGAGACCTTGCCGCCCGCGCCGTTGCTCATCATCATCTTGTAGAAGCCGAGCGCCATCGGATCAGCCCCATCGGTGTAGAGAAATGACTCGAGCGTCGCCGTATCCTTCGCTTCAAAGGCGGCTTTGTATTTATCAGTAAACGCCTTCTCCTCGGCAGGAGTGGCGCCGGAGAGGGCAACAGGCACAAGACAGAGAAAGAGCAAAAGTGGAGCGGTGAGGAGCTTGGCTTTCATAGGTAATTCGTGAAGGCTGAAGTTGTTAGCGAACCGGACTTGACCAGGCAAGCAAATTCCCTTCAGCGTTTCTAATCATCCTTCACTGGCGATGGGGAAAAATTCTTTGCCGGTCCAGCTTTCGCGCGCAAAGTGCAACGCGCGCTTCGCATGAACATTCACGAGTATCAAGCCAAGGAACTGTTGCAAAAATTCGGCGCCGCAACCACGCGCGGCCGGGTGGCTCAGACGCCGGATGAAGCCGAGAAAATTGCGCGCGAAATAGGGCCGAAAGAGATCGTGGTCAAGGCGCAAGTCCACGCTGGCGGGCGTGGAAAGGGGACGTTCCAGAATGGCTTCAAAGGCGGTGTGCATGTTGTGAAGTCGCCCGAGGAAGTGCGCCAAGTCGCGAGCAAAATGCTCGGGCAGACGCTCGTCACTCATCAAACCGGCGCGGCCGGCCGGGTCGTTAATCAGGTGCTCATAGCTGAGTCGGCCGACATCGCGCGCGAGATTTATTTTGCCATCCTCCTCGATCGCGCGACGGCGGCGCCGCTCGTTGTCGCGAGCACGGAGGGCGGTGTGGAAATCGAAACTGTCGCCGAGAAATCGCCCGAGAAAATCATCCGCGAGCCAGTGCATCCGCTCGCCGGATTGCAACCTTTTCAAACCCGCAAATTGGCGAAGCAGCTCGGGTTTAAATCCGATCAGATCAAACCGGCGGCGAAGCTTTTCAGCGCGCTCTATCGCACCTTTATCGAATCGGATTGCTCGATGGTGGAAGTGAATCCACTTGTCGTCACGAAAACTGGAGAAGTCCTCGCGCTCGACGCCAAGTTTAACTTCGACGACAACGCGCTTTACCGGCATCCCGAGATCGCTGCGATGCGCGACATCGCCGAAGAGGATCCACGCGAAGTCGAAGCCTCCAAGCACGGCCTCAACTACATCGGCCTCGACGGCAACATCGCCTGTCTCGTTAATGGCGCCGGCCTCGCCATGGCGACGATGGACATCATCAAATTTTACGGCGGCAGCCCCGCCAACTTCCTCGATGTCGGCGGGAGCGCGACCGAGGAACAGGTCACTGAAGCCTTCAAAATCCTCGTCGCCGACAAGCGAGTTGAAGCCATTCTCGTCAACATCTTCGGCGGCATCGCGAAATGCGACGTGATCGCCCAGGGCATTATCGCCGCCGCGCGGACGGTGAAACTTTCCGTTCCTTTGGTCGTTAGGCTGGAAGGAACCAATGTCGACGCCGGGAAGAAATTGATCGCCGAGAGCGGCCTCGCTGTCATCGCCGCGGACAACCTGGCCGATGCCGCGGAAAAAGCAGTGCAGGCTGCGAAGCAAAAATGAAAGTCCGCAAACTCGCCTTTGTTGGCATTCCAGTGACCGACGTAAAACGAGCGCGCGCTTTTTACGAAGGCGTCCTCAGTCTGCAGGTGTCGGACGAGATGATGGATGGCAACTGGATCGAATATGAGCTCGGTGGCAGCACGCTCGCCATCGCCAGTGTTGGCGAAAGCTGGACGCCTTCCGATCAGGGTGCCGCCGCCGCGCTCGAAGTGGAAAATTTGGACGAGTCGATTGAGAAACTAGAGGTCGCCGGCATCCGGTTCGCCGCTGAGCCGTTCGAGACGCCCTGTTGTCGCATGGCGGTCGTGCAGGATCCGGACGGGAACAAAATCATCATCCACAAGTTAAAACCAGAAGACGAGAAAGGCCCCTGCTAATGATCAAGGAAGTTGCTTTTGTTGCGATCGCTGTTTCCGATTTCGAGCGCGCCCGAAAATTTTACGAAGAGACGCTGGAACTAAAGCCGGATTCGGCGCCGGGAGATTTTCCGTGGGCGGAATACACGATCGGTGGCACGACCATCGGCGTGGGCCAGCATCCTGCCTGGCAGCCGTCGCGCGATGGGACCACGATCGCGTTTGAAGTCGACGACATGGACCAGGCGATCGCGACGTTGAAAGAGCGCGGCGTCAGCTTCGACATGGAAAAGACCGAAACGCCGGTCTGCTGGATGGCGCAGTTCCGCGACCCGGACGGCAACAAGCTCGTCGTGCACAAACGCAAAACCGCCTAACGAATTTGATCTCTAAGGAAAGCAGGAACGCAGGAAGAAATTTGGAAGCCAGAAAGCTCTGGATTGCTTCTGTTCCTGGTTGCCCCGGTTCCAAACAAATATGTCAGTTTTAGTCGATAAAAATACTCGGCTTTGTGTGCAGGGAATCACCGGCAGCGCCGGCGGTTTTCACGCGCGGCAGTGCATGGAATACGGCACCCATGTCGTCGCCGGTGTCACGCCCGGGAAAGGCGGCCAGAAGTTCGACGAGAAAGTTCCCGTCTTCGACACCGTCTGGGAGGCGCGTGAGGAGACCGGCTGCAACGTCTCAGTTATCTTCGTTCCGGCGGCGGGCGCGGCGGATGGAATTTTGGAAGCGGTCGATGCCGGTGTCGAGCTCGTCATCTGCATCACCGAAGGCATCCCAGTCGTCGACATGATGCGGGTGAAAGCGCAAATGCTTGGTAAGGACTCGCGGCTCATCGGCCCGAATTGTCCGGGCATCATCACCCCAGGCGAATGCAAGATCGGCATCATGCCCGGTTACATTCACAAACCGGGCGGCGTCGGTGTCATCTCGCGCAGCGGCACGCTCACTTATGAAGCGGTCTGGCAGCTGACTTCGCGCGGGATGGGTCAATCGACCTGCATCGGGATCGGCGGCGATCCGATCAACGGCATGTCGCACCTCGATGCGGTGAAACTTTTCAACGACGATCCGAAGACCGACGCGATGATTTTGATTGGCGAAATCGGCGGCTCCGCAGAGGAGGAAGCCGCCGCCTGGATCGAGAAAAATTGCGACAAACCAGTCGCAGCCTTTATTGCCGGAGCGACCGCACCGCCGGGACGTCGCATGGGCCACGCCGGCGCCATTGTCTCTGGCGGAAAGGGAACGGCCGCGGGCAAGATCGAGGCGCTGAAAGCGGCCGGCATCGCCGTCGCCGATACGCCAGCGACGATGGCGGACACTTTGATAAAGCAGATGGGAGGACGAAAGTAAGGCAATGCCAGTAACAGCAAAAGGACTCGAAGGAATCATCGCGAACAGCACGCGACTCAGCGCCGTGATCGGCGACAAGGGTCAGCTCATTTACGCCGGCTACGACATCAATGAGCTGGCCGGAAAAGTCAGCTACGAAGAGGTCGTTTACCTGCTTTGGAACAACAAGTTGCCTAACCGCGCAGAGCTCGAAAACTGCCGTGACACCCTGCGTTCGCAACGGCAGTTGCCGCAGGACGTCACCGATTTCCTGAAGAAGGCTCCGAAAAAGGCGGAGCCAATGGATGTCATCCGCACCGCGGTTTCCATGCTCGGGGTTTACGATCCGACGATGGACAAGCCAGCGACGCCTGAGCTGAACAAGAATCGCGCGCGCAGCATCACGGCGAAGATCGGCGTCATCGCCGCTTACTTCCATCGCGCGCGTCAAGGCAAAGACCTGCCGCCGGTGCGCGATGATCTCGGCGAAGCGGCACATTTTCTCTATCTCATGAGCGGCGAAGCGCCCTCGCAGGAGGCGGCTGAGACGCTTGACGTCGCCTTCGTCCTCCATGCCGATCACGGGACGAATGCTTCGACCTTCAGCGCGCGCGTCACGATCGCGACCTTGAGCGATATCTATTCCGCGATCACATCGGCGATCGGCACGCTCAAAGGACCGCTCCACGGCGGCGCGAATGAAGGCGTTATCCAAATGCTCGAAGAGATCGGAAGCGAAGACAAAGTCGACGCTTACATCGAGAAGAAGCTGGCAAACAAAGAGAAGATCATGGGCATCGGTCACCGCGTCTATAAGACGCTCGACCCGCGCGCGCCGCACTTGCAGCGGATGGCGGTGAAACTGAGCGCGCAGCTCGGCGATCCGAAATGGATCAACATGTCCGAGCGAATCGCGAAGTTGATGAAGGAAAAGAAGAACCTGAACGCGAACGTCGATTTCTATTCTGCGACTGTTTACTATTCGTTAGGCATTCCGACCGATCTCTTCACGCCGGTCTTTGCGATCGCGCGTTGCTCCGGCTGGTGTGCGCACATCCTGGAGCAACTCGAGGACAACCGCCTCTATCGTCCGCTGAGCGAATACGTCGGCGAGCCGGTCGGGAAGAAAGTCGTTCCGCTCAGCGAGCGGCCGTAGTTGTAGCCCGGGGTGAGCCCGGGCGCTTCATTCCGCCAGCCGGGATCACCGAACCCGGCTACAACTCACCGTAAATTGCGGCTCCAACCTTCACCGCTTATCTGTTGCTTCCGATGAAGCCGGCATCATCACTCTGGGGACGCGAGACGCGTGCGCTCCTCCGCGCAGGTCCTTTCCGACGCTACCTGCTCGGCACTTCGGTCTCCGACACCGGCACCTGGATGCAGATCATGGCGCAAGGCTGGGTCATGAGCTTGCTCACAGACAAGGCGATCATGCTCGGACTGGTCAACTTCGCTGCCGGTTTGCCGATGCTTTTTCTCACCATGTTTGGCGGCTCGGCGGCCGATCGTTTCGACAAACGCCGGATTCTCGTCTGGACGCAGATCATTCAGATTGCGCTAGCCCTCGCCCTCGGCTCGCTCATTTACACGCACCTCGTCCAGATCTGGCACATCGTGGTCGTCGCGGGATTGTTAGGTGTCGCTTACGCCTTCGAACATCCGGCGCTCTCTGCACTCGTCCCGGAACTCGTGAAGCACGAAGAGATCGCCAGCGCCGTCGCGCTCGATCGTGCAGTTTTTCATTCCGCGCGTTTTGTGGGTCCCTCGGTCGCCGGTCTGGTCGTTGCGGCCTGGGGCGCGGCGACGGCATTTTTCGCCAACGCTTTTTCTTTTCTCTTCCTCATCGTCGCCCTCGTCTCGCTGCCCGCGCGCGCGCTTGGAAGCAAGGAGGAAGAGGCGGCGCGTGCGAGCGGGATCAAGGATGGTTTTCGCTACATGTGCAAAGATAAACCGAGCCTCGCGATGGCCGGAATGATGGCGGCGATGACGCTTTTCATTTTCCCCAATGTCTCTGTGATGATGCCGCTCTATGTGCGCGACGTGCTTCATTTTGGGCCGGACAAGTTTGGCTATCTCATGGCGTCGGCGGGGATCGGTTCGGTCTTTGGCGCGATTGGATTGATCTCGATCCCGCGCGGGCGGCGCTTGTTTTGGATGATGGCGGGTGCAGTGACGGTCGCGATCGCGACGATCGTGCTCAGCCGGGTGCATGAGTTCCTTTATGCGGCCGGCGCGATCGTTCTGGTGTCGCTAGGCTTGTCCATGCTCTTTGGGCTTTCGAACACGATCGTGCAGGAGCGCGCGCCGTCGTATCTGCGCGGGCGGGTGTCGGCGGTGATGGGCTTGAGCTTCTTTGGCCTGATGCCTTTCGCCGGTCTTGGCGTGACGAGTGTAGCGGACGCGATCGGAATGCGCACCGCGCTGGCCGCGTCGTCCATTTGTTATGCTGCGGTGGCGTTGCTGATTCTGGGGCGCATTGGCAGCACCTTAAACGAAACGCCGGCCCGCCTGACGAGTCCGGTGCCGGAAGCAGCGACGGTTTCGTAGTTCGTTAGGCCTGCGGCATGATTTCATTTTCGACCTCCTGGAATTCGAGCCGTCACACCGCCGGCGACGCGATGCTGCGCGAGATCAAAAACAAACTCGGCTTCGAGGTTGTCGAGCTCGGTCACGGCATTCGAATTTCTCTCATGCCGGGGATTCAAAAAATGTTTGAAGCCGGCGAGGTGCGCTTCAGCAGCTTGCACAACTTTTGTCCGCTGCCGGTCGAAGTGACGGGCGCGTCGCCGGATTGCTATCAATTTTCTGCGCGGACGACGCAGGAACGCGAGCGCGCAGTGAAACAGACGCTGCAGACCATCGACTTTGCGGAAAGATTGGGCGCGCCCTTCGTCGTTCTGCACTGCGGTCACGTACCGATTCCGCCCGTGACCGAGCCACTCATTGCGCTCGCGAAATCGGGCAAGATGTATTCGCGCGAATATGTGAGGCGAAAGGTCGGTGCAGTTGCCAAACGCGAGGCGCACGCTGCGGTTTATCTCGAACGGGTGAAGAATTGTCTGCAGCCGATTGTCGAACACGCCGCCGTGAAAAACATTCGCCTCGGGATCGAAGGCCGGCGCGGTTACGAAGAAATCCCGAGCGAACGTGAGCTGCCCGCGCTCCTCGACGAGCTTGACTCGCCCCAGGTCGGTTATTGGCACGACATGGGGCACATTCAAATCAAGGAAAACCTCGGATTCGTCGATCACGCGGAATGGCTGCGGGCGATAGGGCCGCGAACGTTAGGCTGTCATCTGCAGGATTGCGTCTGGCCGGCGCAGGATCACCAGCCGCCCTTCGCCGGCGATATCGATTTGGAGAAACTGGTTCCGCTCCTGCCATCGAGCTGCTTATTTGTTTGGGAAATGAGCCCGCGCAAAACCGCCGAGGAGATTCGGCGTTCGGTCGATCTCTGGAAGGCGCGTTACGGCGAATGAAAAAGGTCCTGATTTCCTTGGTGCAGATCGCGGTCACGATCGCGGTGCTTGTCTGGGTTTTTCACGATCCGGGGAAACGCGCGCAGATGAGGATGGCGTTGCGGACGGCAGATTATCGCTGGGTCGTGGCGGGGATTTTCGCCTATTGCCTGGTGGAGTTTGTCGCCGCCATTCGCTGGTACATTCTGCTCAAGGTGCAGAAAATTCATCTCAGCGTCCCGCGCGTCTCGGGGCTGTTTTTGATCGGGATGTTTTATAACCAATTTCTCCCCGGCGGAACCGGCGGCGATATCATGAAGAGTTATCTCCTGCTCAAGGAGACTCCTGGGCAGGCGACCGGCGCGCTCCTCGCGGTCGTCTTCGATCGGATGGTCGGGCTGGTCGCGCTCATCAGTATCACCGGGACTTTGATCGCGCTGCGATACAACTGGCTCACGCAACACGAAGAGACGAAGCACCTCGTCTGGCTGCTCATCGCCATCCTTGGCAGTGCCGTCCTCATGCTCGCGACTTCGTTTGTCGTCAGCGGCTTTAATCTCGCGCACTCGCTCCCGACGCGTTTTCCGGGGCGGGAACGCTTGATCGAATTATCGGCGTCGTATCATCTCTACGCGCGACATTGGCGGGCGACGCTGGTCGCGTTCGGCGTCTCGATTATCGCGCACCTCTCGACCTTTGCGACCTTTCTTTGCGTCGCCTATGCCTTTCGCGCGCGCGTTGGGGTAGTGGATTTTTTCGCCATCATGCCGATCGAGCGCACGATCTCCTCCCTGCCAATCAGCTTCGCCGGGGTCGGACTGCGCGAGAAGATTTTTCAGGTCATGCTCCATGGGCTCTGCGGCGTGCCTGAGGCAGTTGCCGTTCTCATCGGGTCGATGAGTTTTCTCGTCATGCTCATCTCCTGCGCGCCGGGCGGGATCGTTTATTTCTTTTACAAACCGAGCGGCCAGGCCAGGCACGTGAAGCTGCACGAGATGCGCAAGGAAGTCGCAACCCTCGAGCACGAGATCGCGGAGAACGAGTAGGTCCAATGAGACCTGTCTCCGGCCGCCGCCGTCGCCCGCTCGTGGTCGCGACCTTCGCCATGACCGTCGATGGCAAAATCACGACCCGCGCTTTCACTCCGGTCGATTTCACGTCGCGCGAAGACAAGCGCCACCTCCTGCGCCAACGATCCTTAGGCGACGCCGTTCTCATCGGCCGAAGTACGCTCGCGCACGACAACGTTCGCCTCGGTCTGCCCGATCCGAAAATGCGCGCGGAGCGCGAGGCGCGTGGGCAAGCTCCGTACCCGATCCGTGTCATCGTTTCGAACGAGGGTCAGATCGACCCCGCGCTCAACATCTTCAAAACCGACGTCTCGCGCGTCGTGATTTTTTCGACTACGCGGATGCCGCGCAAATTTCAAATCGCATTGCGTGAGAAGGCGACGCTGCGCCTGAGCGAGACGCGGACCGTCAATCTTGCACGCATGTTGCACCAGCTCGGGAGCGAGTATGGCGTCCGCCGCGTCGCCTGCGA
The DNA here is from genome assembly GCA_036493915.1 of Chthoniobacterales bacterium. GTDB lineage: Bacteria > Verrucomicrobiota > Verrucomicrobiia > Chthoniobacterales > UBA10450 > Palsa-1392. The sequence goes on from DASXPA010000010.1 coordinate 11,146, forward strand.
AGGCGGCGCCGAATTGTTTCGCGGTCTGCTCGAACGACAGCTCGTCGATCGGCTGAACCTCACGATTGCGCCCTACATTTTCGGCGGGAAAGAGGCGCCCACCTTGACCGGTCGCAGCCGCGATTTTCTGCCCGCGAGTGTGCGTTGTTCGTTGGTCTCGATGCGCACCGTGGGCAACGAATGTTTCCTCGAGTACCGGCTGAAATATCCGAAATCGTCGCGAGCGTAGCCGCGTGTGTGCGATTGAGAAACGGTGACTGTTGCCGTCGAAGGTAACAGTTCTGTAACCGCGGCTTCGTTGCGCATCGACGCCCGGCGCTTATCCTGTCGCGCGTTTTCCCGCCAATCATGCAAACCGGCAACTCGATCCTCATGCGCGCGCCGCGCGAACTCGTCTTCGAGACTGCGGCTGACCTCGAGCAATGGCCGCGCTTCCTGCCGCATTATAGATATGTCCGCTTTCTCAAACGCGGTCCGCAACACAACGTCGTCGAGATGGCGGCGACGCGCTCCGGGATTCCAATTTCGTGGACCTCGGAGTTCGGCGTCGATCGCGCACGGATGGAACTGCATTTCCTTCATCTGAAAGCTTTCACTCGCGGAATGCGCGTGATCTGGACCTTCACCGAGACACCTGCCGGAGTGCGCGTCGAGATCCTGCACGCGCTGCGCTTTCGTGTTCCCTTGCTCGCGCCAATCGCCGAACCGATCATCGGCGGCTTCTTCATTCACCACGTCGCCAACCGAACCCTGCACGCAATGAAAGAACATCTGGAAGCGCAACCCGCGCCGCCGCTGCAACCCGAGCGGGTCTAAGAGCGATCTTCTCTTTCATGAAGGACTCGAAACGTCGCGCCGTCATCACCGGCCTGGGACCGATCACTGCGGTCGGTATTGGTCGCGATGAATTTTGGAATGGATTGCGCACGGAGAAAAGCGGCATCCGGCGGGTGGAGAGTTTCGACAGCTCGATCTTCAACGCGCATTGCGCCGCGGAAATTCCGGATTGGAAACCGGAGGAATTTTTCCCGCCCCACCGGCTGAAGCGACTTGACCGTTACGCGCAGTTCTCCGTCGGCTCGGCCAAGCTCGCGCTGGAAGACGCCGGTATCGCCTGGTCACGGGAAGAGCCGCAACATCGCGTCGGCGTGAGTTTCGGGACGGCCTTAGGCGGCATCGCCAACGCCGAATCCGAACACGCGCACTTTTTGAAAAAGGGCAGTCGCGGTGTGAATCAAACCCTCGCGTTGCAAGTCTTCGGTGGCTCCGCGCACACGAACATCGCGATCGAATTTGGCTTTCGAGGCGCCGGCACGACGAACTCCAACAGTTGTGCCAGCGGCACGATCGCGGTCGGCGAAGCGCTTCGTTATATTCGCGACGATTTCGCCGACGTCATCGTCGCCGGCGGCGCGGAATCCCCATTGAGTCAGCTCACCTTTGGCGCGTTTGCCTTTATCAAAACAATGAGCCAGCGCGAGGACGATCCCGCGGGGGCGTGCCGGCCGTTCGATCGGCTGCGCGACGGCTTCGTCATGGGCGAGGGCGCGGCGTCGTTAGTCATCGAGGAGCTCGAACATGCGCGCGCACGCGGGGCACACATTTATGCGGAAGTGCTCGGCTACAGTTTGAACAACGACGCCTTTCACATGACTTCACCGCTGCCGAGCGGGGCGTCGTGCATCCGCGCGATGCGTGAGGCGCTGGCCGACGCCGACCTTGCGCCGGAACAGATAGATTACATCAACGCTCACGCCAGCTCGACCCAGCTCAACGACAGCACCGAGACGATGTCGATCAAGCAGGTTTTTGGCGAACATGCCGCGCGCATCCCGGTGAGCGGAACGAAGCCTTACACCGGCCATCCGTTGGGTGCGACCGGCGCGATCGAGGCGGCGCTCGCTGCGCTGGTCATCGACCGTGGTTGGATTCCCCCGACGTTGAACTGGGAAAATCCCGATCCCGCCTGCGATCTCGATGTCGTCCCGCGCCATGGCCGCGACGGCAGTGTGGATCGCGTCCTGAGCAACTCCTTCGGCTTCGGAGGGATCAACGCCTGTGTTGTGTTGGGGAGGTTGAAGCGTTGAACAGCTAAAGCATTGAAATGGGAGTTGCCCCGATCCGCTTCCACGCTTCAACGATGTAACCCGCCAACGGCCCCCGAATTGACGCCACCCGCCCGCACTCCTAACATGCGCGCGTGCAAGCCGAGTTGGAGCAGCTCCTCATTCTGCAGGATCGCGCCCAGAAAATCCGGCAAGTCGACGCGGAGCTGAAAAGCCTGCCCCAAGAACGCAAAGGGCTCGACGCGCAAGCGAGTGCCGCCGCCAATCAGCTCGACGCGCTCAAGCAGCGAGCGCGGCAGATAGAAATCGATAAGAAAAAACTGGAACTCGATGTCGGGACGCGCAACGAAAGCATCGCGCGTTTGAAAACCCAGCAATACGAGACGCGCAAGAATGACGAGTTTTCCGCCATGGGCCGCGAGATCGAGCGTTACCAGGGAGAAATCGGCAGCCTTGAAGATCAGGAACTCGAGTTGATGGAGCAGGCCGATCAACTGAAAACGCAAGTTGCGACGGAAGAAAAGCAAACCGCCACCGCGAAAGAATCGATCGCGCGGCAGATGCAGAATCTTGAGGCGAAAGAGGGAACGCTGAAGGGTCGCCTCGAGGAATTGAAGAAGGAGCGCAAAGAGATCGAAGCCACGGTCGATGAAGATTTGCTCGATCTTTTCAATCGCCTGTTTGCCAGCAAAGGCGATGCCGCGGTGGTTGCGCTGGAGCACGAGTTTTGCACCGGTTGCCACATGAAGGTAACCACGCAAACGGCGGTGCGGGTGAAAGGCGATCGCGAGATCGTCAACTGCGAGCAGTGCGGTCGGATCCTCTACTTCGCGGAGTAAGCGATCGATCCCGGGTTGCTGAGCCGAATCCGGGGCGTCGGCAGCGACCCTCATTGTTGGCTACTGAACAGCGAAGCCGAGAGGATCGTTGCTGACCACTCGATTGGCGCCACGGGGATGCTGCGTTCTTGTCGCCGAAAAAATTTTGCGACATCTCGAAAAAAATCTTGACGGCAAGCCGTGTTTTTGTGACAACGGCGTTCGATCGACCAACCCGAGATCAAAAAAAACAATAAAATAATCAGAGAATGACCTCAACCATATGAAATCAAATTCCTCACGTTATCTATGCGGCCTGGTGGCCGGACTACTCTCTTTAACCGTTGTAGCCGCCCAGGCGGCCGGCCCATACAGTGGCACGGGCGCTTCCCGTTCTGGCGACATGCCTAATGCCGTGGACGCAACCTACATGATCGATGATGGTACTGCGGAAGACAGCATCGGTCTGACGGCTGGCGGTAGCTTTATTTCGCTTAACAGCTTCCAAGTCACCGGTGGCCTCAACATGATTACCGACATCCAGATCGCCTGGGGCACCCCTGCCTTCCCCGACCCGAGTCTGAATGGTCTTCCTTACGTTGCGTATTTGTGGAGCGGTACCGGTCCTTCGCCGAGTAGCGGGGCCACGCTGTTGGGATCGGTTCCCGGGGTGATTTCAAGCGCGGGCACCAACACGTTTCTCACCTCAACATTCGCTACCCCCATTAACGTAGGAGCGAACGGAGCGTGGTTCTTTGTGGGCTTCGCTATCACTCACAATGCGGGCCAGTTTCCAGCCGCATTTGATGAAACGAGTCCAATTTCGAATCGTTCTTACATCAACCTCGGCGGCGACCCCAACAATCTAAGCGGCGCTGCCCCGATCGAGTCATTCGGTCTTGTGGGTAATTGGCTCATCCGTGCCGACGCAACAGCAGTTCCGGAACCTTCCAGCTGGGCAATGATCGGCCTTGGCGGGGCGCTCTTGATCGGCTTCATGCGCTTTCGCGCTCGTCGTCTGAGCTAGGTCGTTCGCTCATTCTCCTTTTTGGGGAGAGAGAAGAATCTGAAGCGGCGGGGTAAAACCCGCCGCTTCTTTTTTTGCCATGCGATCGCGGAGTTTCCCGTCGACTCCCGCTCTTGCTCGCAAATCGTCGAAGCCGTTTTCAGCCCGCAGACGACTGCAATTTTTCGCCGTCGACGAAAGTGGCCATCTCAGAAGGTTTCATCACGGAGGCCCCGCGGGTTCACCCTGCGGCTCGCTCTACTAACGCGGCAAGATCGAACCTGACCGCGACTAATTGCGTCCTTTTCTTTTCCGCGCAGCCTTGGGCATATTGGAAAGCTGCGCATGACCACGCCGAACAAAATCACGCTCGTCCGGATTCTCATGATCCCGGCGTTTGTGCTCATGGCGCTCTATTACGGCGAAAGCATCCAGCGCGGTCAGCCGCTGGAATGGCAGCGTTACGCCGCAATCGTGATCTTTCTCATCGCCGCCGCGAGCGATGGGCTCGATGGCTACATCGCCCGCCGTTACAACCAAAAGAGTGCGCTCGGCGTCATCCTCGATCCGATCGCGGATAAAGGACTTCTCCTCAGCGGTATCATCACGCTCAGCATCAGCAACTGGAGCGATGTCGACCCACAATACGGCCGCTTCCCGACCTGGTTTCCCGTCCTCATCATCAGTCGTGATGCGGTTATCTTGATCGGGAGCGCCGTCCTTCACGTCCTCAACGGCAAAGTGCGCGTGCGCCCGACCTGGACCGGAAAAGTTGCGACATTTCTGCAAATGGCGGCAATCGCCTGGGTGATGTTGCAGCTGATGTTTCTGCCGCTCATTTACGTCGTCTGCGCGGCGGGCTTTTTCACTTTCGTCTCCGGCGTCATCTATGTGATGGATGGCTTCCGCCAGCTCGGTGCGAAGGGACAGGCGGACGCGAACTAGCGGATTCGTTAGGCCAATGGAAAAGATTTCCAGTCGTAATGTTGCCATCGTCGGCCGGCCTAACGTTGGCAAATCCGCCCTCTTCAACCGGCTCGCCGGCCGCAGCATCGCGATCGTTCACGATCAACCAGGGATCACCCGCGATAGGATTTCGGCGCCGAGCAAGCGCGGCGATTTCCAGGTTTGGGATACCGGCGGAATCGGCGGCCACGGAGAGACCGAGCTTCTCGCCGAGGTGCGCAGCGCGGCGGACGCGGCCATGCGCGAGGCAGCTGTCATCCTCCTCGTCGTCGACGCACAGCAAGGTCTCACGCCAGTCGATGAAGAACTGGCGCGTCTCCTGCGCCGTTCGCGACGGCCCGTCCTCCTCGTCGTCAATAAAATCGACCATCCGAAACACGAAAATCTCGAGGCGGATTTTATGCGCCTTGGGTTTCCCGAAGTCATCTCGATCAGCGCCGCCCACGGTCGCGGGATCGATTCGTTAGTCCAGGCAATCGAAGAACGCCTCCCACTCTCAGCTCTCGACTCTCAACCCTCAACTCCTCTCTCTCTCGCCATCGTGGGGAAACCGAACGTCGGTAAATCCTCGCTCATTAACGCCATTCTCAGTGATCGCCGCACGATCGTGAGCAACATCCCCGGCACGACCCGTGACGCCGTCGACATCGCCTATCGTCACGGCAAGGATGATTACCTGCTCATCGATACCGCCGGCATCCGCGCGCGAGGGAAGCACTCCAGCTCGGTGGAAGTCTTCAGCGTGATGCGTTCTGAGCGGACAATTCGCCGCGCCGATCTCTCCGTTCTCGTGATTGACGCCACCAGCGGCGTCACCTCCCAGGACAAAAAGATCGCCGCGCTCATGCAGCGGGCGCAGAAGCCTTCACTCATCGTCGTAAACAAATGGGATCTGGTGAAACCGAAGCGCGGCGCAAAGGGGACGCTCTCCGATGTGATCGCCGAAACCCGCGCGCGACTTTTCTTTCTCCCTTACGCGCCAGTTCTCGTCGCCTCCGCGCTCACCGGTGAAAACGTCGAGCGGCTCTTCACGGCGATCCGCCAAATCCGCCGCGCCGCCCGGGCACGTATTGGGACGGGGGTGCTCAATCGTCTTTTACGTGAAGCCTTCGCCGCTAACCCGCCGCCGATGTCGAGCAACAAGCGGATGAAATTGTTTTACGCAACGCAAACGCGCGGCGACGAGGGGCGGGCGCTGCCAACGCCGGAGTTCGTTCTTTTTGTCAACGAACCACAATTGTTAGGCGAAACCTACGCGCGTTACTTGGAGGCGCAGATCCGCGCCGCGCAGCCATTCGAAGGCCTGCCGCTGATGCTCGACTTCCGCCCGCGCAGCGAAACGCCGCCGAAAAACGCCGCTCGTTAGGTGTTACCGGTTGCTTGAAGGGCAACGCACCGTCTGGTGAGCGCAAGCGCCTCATCTGATAAACGCATTAGAGACGCACCCAACTTTTGCTTCGCGCGCTTTCTGCGATCGCCGCGAGCACTTTCTGATTGGCGAGGCCATCGGCAAATGTTGGCCCGACCTTTTTTCGCCTAACGATCGCCGTGACGAAATCTGCAACGCTGTTCACGAAGCTGTGCTCATAGCCGAGGAGGTGCCCAGGTGGCCACCAATGGTCGGCGTAAGGATGCAATGGCTCTGTCACAAGGATGTCGCGGAACCCCCGCCGTCCCTCGGGATCGTTCGCATTGTAAAATTGTAGCCGGTTCAAACGCTCGAGATCGAAGGCGAGAGAGCCGCCGCTGCCATTAACCTCAATCGTTAGGCCATTCTTTCGGCCGGGTGCGAACCGGGTCGCTTCCAAACTGGCGAGTCCCCCTTTGCGGAAGCGTCCAACAACGAGGGCTGCGTCGTCGACTGTCACCTTGCCTTTGCCTCGGGGACTATCCTCACGCGGACGCTCTTTCACAAAAGTCTCGAGCGTCGCGCAGACTTCGCGAAATTCTCCGACGAGAAAACGCGCGAGATCGACCAAGTGCGAGCCGATATCGCCTAACGAACCCGAGCCCGCCTCCTGCGCGCGCGAACGCCAGACCAGAGGGAACGACGGATCGGCAATCCAATCCTGCGCGTAGCGCGCGCGGAAATGATAGATGCGCTCGCCCAGTTCGCCCCCCGCGATCATCTCCCGCGCGAGAGCCAGCGCTGGCAGGCGTCGATAGTTGTGGCAGAGCATGTTGACGACGCGCGCCTTGCGAACTGCCGCGGCCATCCGCTCCGCTTCCGCGACATCGCGCGCGAGCGGCTTTTCGCAAAGGATCGCCTTGCCCGCGGCGGCGGCGGCGATCGCGATCTCGGCATGGGAATCGTTGGGCGTACAGACGTCGACGATGTCGATCTCCGGATCGTCGATCACCTTACGCCAATCGCACACGCTCTTTTCCCAGCCAAGCTGGCGCGCCGCCTTTCGCACTCCGCGCGCATCGCGGCCGCAGATCGTTTTCATACGCACCTCTGCCGGGAGATCGAAGAAGCGGGGCGCCTGACGCCAGGCATTGGAATGCGCTCGTCCCATGAAGCGATAGCCGATTAGGCCGACGTGGAGCGTGCGTCGTAAAATCATGAAGAGGATGCAATGTGCCCGTCGCTCGCTATATACGGTCTCGTGTCGACGCCGCTCAAGATGAAATGCCCTGCCTGCCGCGAGGAAACGCCCCCACCGCCGCCGGCGCGTTGTCCGCATTGCCGCGTCGATCTGCACAAGCTTGATCTCAAGTTTGGCGTCGCGCCGAAGCACTCCGGTCCGTTGAGCGACCGCACCCTCACGCTCTCCCGCCAGGAGCGTCGCAAATTGCAGACGCTGCTCGATCTCTTTCATCGAAAGTTTCCGCAATCGACTTTCGCCGTGCTTCTCGCCGAGCTGCCGGCCGGGACCTCGGTCGGTGAGTACGCCTTCTGGGTCGCGAACCGGGCGCGCTTCGGCGCGATCGAATCGGTGGGAGAAAATAATTTCGATCTACTTCTCGTCGTCGACGTGGCCGGCACCGCTGCTTTGACTGTTGGCTATGGGTTGGAAAAACTCGTGCCGGAAGAAGATCTCAGCGCAGCTTTGGAGGCCGGGCGAAGTGCTTTTGCGCAGAAAAATTGGAGCCAAGGGATTGAGCTATCCGTCACCCATATGATGAATCGGCTAAGGGAAATCACCCGCGCGATTAATCCGAAATGAACTTGCCTGCGCTTCGTTTATTCGTTAGGCAGCTGCCGGTCTTGCTCGCGCTCGCCTTGCCTTTGGCGAGGGCGCGTGCGGCGGATTTCCCTCCCGCGCCCCCCAACCATATTTACGATCCGGATTTCCTCATTACGCAGAGGGCTTCGGCGCAGATGAGCCACAGCTTCGCGGAATTTCAAGCCTCGGATGGCGTCGCGATTTATCTCGCCGTCTTTACGAATCCACCGGACCCGATTTCCGAGACCGCGATCGAATTGAACCAGGCCTGGAACCAAAGCGGCTACGGCGTGATCGTCGCCTTTTCGCCGGCCCGGCAGGAAATCCGGGTCGTGCCCTCTCCGCAGCTTTCTCTGGCCGAGAACACCGATCATCTGACCGGAATTTTTCGCTCTGCCATCCGGCCGGCGCTGGCGCGGGGCGACTATTCCGGGGCGGCGTCGGATGGCGCGAAGGCGTTGATGAAGCAACTGCATGAGGTGCGAAAGCAACTCGAATCGCCAGCCGCGAAAAGCTGGCAGCTGACGCGCGGCTGGGCGCTGACCATTTTCGCGATCCTCCTTGTAGCTGCGGCAATATTCCTTTTCATCGCTTCGCGAATCTGGCGATCGGCTAATTTGTTCGATCGACGTTACGCCTTCCCGAAACCGGACGAGCCGGCAGCGAAGCGCTTCGGCGGGGCGAATTGCGGCGGCCAGATGGCGACGATCCGTTTCGGTGAAAGTCTAGAAACGAAAGATCGTTAGGAAGGCGACTTCGAGCGCGAGCGCCTCCTGGATCGTGCGTCCAAGATGATCGCGTAACTCTTCGAGCCGGCGAATTCGGCGGAGGATTTCTGGAGTCGTTAGGCGGGCAGCCAGCGTGCCGGTCCCCTTTTCCGCCACCGGCAGTTCGCGCGCGGCGACTCCAGTGCTGGCGCGCAGCACATCGCACCACCAGAGAAAGAGCGTCTCCACGAGATCGGCGCGCCGCTGCAGGTAAAGACTTTCCGTAAGCGCTTTGTAGTGATCCTCGCGATTCTCGAGCCAGACGCCGTCCGTGGTGCTTTTGTAGCGCCTCTCCTCGCGCTTCAAGGCGGCGGCATTTTCCTCCTGAATCGTCGCCCGAACCTTACCCAGCAAACGCTGGAAACCGCCCGCTAGCCGATACGCTTCCTGTAAGCTGCCGGCGGAATCGTTTGTTACAGCGTCATCGAGCAGCGCGATCAGCTCCGTTTGTTCGGGAGAAATAGCTGCATCGGGCGGAGCGGCCAGGTGGAGCGGGAGGCAGCGGGAAAGAATCGTGTCGGGCAAAGCCTCGGGCATGGCGCTGAGCAGGAGAAGAAGCGAATTGTTAGGCGGCTCCTCCAGCGTTTTCAGAAACGCGTGCGTGGCCTGCGGAACCATCCGGTCGGCTTCGGAAATGATCGCAACTTTGCGGCGGCCGCTGCCCGCACGCATTTGCAGTGCGTGTTCGAGCTGCCGAATCTGGTCGATCACGATCCGGCGCGACTTCGATTCCGGGCCGGCGAGGTGAATATCGGCCGCATTGCCTTCGAAGACGGCTTCCACCGCCGCGCCATTCACGAGATGCGCCAAATCGGCCGCGAGCGTGCGCTTCCCGCTTCCCGCCGGCCCAGAGATCAGATAAGCGTGGGCCAGGCGATCGCGCTCGCGCGCGCCGCGCAGATAATCGAGCGCGATCTCGGACGTGAATGCCATCGTTAGGCGCGGCCGCTCGGACGCGGCGCTTCGAGCAAACGCGCGAAATTCCCGAAGCGCGCCGCGATGGTTTCCCAGATTTCCTCTTCGATCTCCTCCACCGGACGCGTGCCGTCGATCAGCTGAACCCGATAAGGCTCGCGCTCCGCCAGCTCGCGATATGCGGCACAGACTGCCTCGTAGAACGCGAGCGGCTCCTGCTCCATGCGATCGGGCGTGCTCGCCGGACGCACCCGCCGGAGCATGCGCGCGCGCGCCGTCGCGACGTCGACATCGAGGACAAAAGTGAGATCGGGCCAGCACGAGCCAACCGCCAGGGTGTGGAGATGCCGAACCATCTCCTGATCGAGCCGACGGGCCACGCCCTGATAGACCGTCGTTGAATCCGCAAAACGATCCGAGATCACGACCATCCCACGGTCGAGCGCCGGTTGGATCTTTTCCCGCACGAGCTGACTGCGGCTCGCCTCGAAAAGGAGCAGCTCGGTTTCGGGAGTCATCGCCGCACTCACAGGATCGAACTGAATGAGGTCGCGGATCTTCTCGCCGATGGGCGTCCCGCCCGGCTCGCGGGTGAGGAAGAGCGGGATGCCTGCCTTCGTTAGGCGATCCGCCAGGCGCTGCACTTGGGTCGATTTCCCGCAGCCCTCGGAGCCTTCAAAAGTGATAAACGGAAGGCGCGACATGGGGGCGATTTTGAAGCAGATCGCGGCGCTTGTCGAATCTGGGGAGGACGGGCTGGTGGCCGTCGCGCGCGGGTGAGTCTTGCCCGCGGCCATTTGCCTGGAAGCGCAATCACAAGATGCAAACGTCACCCTTGGCATCGCCGTGCCAATATTTGGCGGAGACTCCGCCAAACGACGGATTAACAATCCGTCCTCCCTGCAGAAGAAGAATGCCCCACGGTGGGCTTTTATGTTATCGAAACGACGATGAAAAATTATTGGCTCGTGAAACAGGAACCGGAGGCCTACTCGTGGGACGATTTTGTGCGCGATGGCGGGACGAGTTGGACGGGCGTGCGAAATTACTCTGCGCGCAATAATCTGCGCGCGATGCGCAAAGGCGACGAGGTTTTCTATTATCACAGCGTGAGCGACAAAGCCGTCGTTGGAATCGCCGAGGTGACGCGCGAGGCGTTTCCCGATTCGACCGCAAAAGAAGGCGACTGGAGCGCCGTGGAACTGAAACCGGTAAAGGCGTTGAAGAAGCCGGTCACGCTCGAGCAGATCAAGCAGGAGCCAAAGTTGCGCGACATCGCGCTCCTGCGGAATTCGCGGTTATCGGTGCAGCCGTTAGGCAAAACGGAGTTCGACTTGATTCGCCGATTGTAACGAAGCGTCCGGTCGAGAGTTTCGGCTTGTCGCCGTTTCCAGCAGAGCGAGGCTAACGACATGAAACGCGCTCTGGTCGTTTCGGTGCACGATGTCGCCCCTGCCACTCGCGCGCGGGCCGAGGAGATGGTGCGCGAAATGGCGACCCTCGGGGTGAGCGTTTGTTCGCTTCTCGTCGTCCCGGATTATCATCGGCAAGGGCGCTCGATGGCTGATCCCGACTTCTGTACATGGCTCCAGCAACTGCAAGGGAAGGGCAGCGAGATCGTAATCCACGGATTTTTTCACGAGCGCGCGCGGCAGCCTAACGACAATGTGCGCAAAAAGGTGGTGACGCGATTTTACACCGCGGACGAAGGGGAGTTTTTCGATCTCGATTACGCGGAGGCGCTACGCTTGATCAGCGAAGCGGACGGCGAGTTTCGTGCGCAGGGGTTTCGTCCGCGCGGCTTTGTCGCCCCGGCCTGGCTCCTCGGGGCGGAGGCGGAGCGGGCGGTGATCGACGCCGGCATGACTTATACGACTACACTGCGGACGGTGCGTGATTTCACCGCGCGTCAGGTGACCGCGTCGCAATCGCTCGTCTACAGCGTGCGGAGCGAGTGGCGGCGGGGTATTAGTCTGGGTTGGAATCGCTGGCTCTTCGCCCGTCACACGCGCGATCCGCTTCTCCGCCTCAGCCTGCATCCGCCGGATATTTCGCATCCAAAAATCTGGCAGCAGGTGCGCCAGCTAATCGCCGAAGCGTTGCGCGACCGGGAGCCGACGACCTACCAGGCTTGGCTGACCCGGGAAGCATTCGCCGCCTAACGACCCATGAGCCGTTGCGATCTGCACCTGCATTCGAAGTTTAGCGATCGTTCGGAGGACTGGCTCTTTCGCCGGCTCGATTTTCCCGACAGCTATTCCGACCCCGAAGAGCTTTACGCCAAGGCGAAGGCGGCTGGAATGGACTTCGTCACTATTACCGATCACGACACGATTGCCGGTTGCCTAACGATCGCAGATCGTCCGGACGTCTTTATTAGCGAACAGCTCACGACTTACTTCCCGCAGGATCCCTGCAAGATCAGTTTGCTCGTTTGGGGAATCAGTGAGGAGCAGCACCGGGAGATCGTGCCCTTGCGTGAAAACATCCTCGAGCTGCAGGCTTATCTTCAACGCGAGTGGATCGCTCACGCCGTCGCGCACCCGCTCTACAGCATCAACGGCAAACTCACCACCTCGCATCTGGAGCGGCTCATTTTGCTTTTCCGCCATTTCGAAGGCATCAACGGCTTGCGCGATGCGCTCCTCAGCGATCTCGCATCCGAGCTGCTCAGCGCGCTGACACCGGAAAAGATCGAGACCTTCGCCCAGCGCCACGATCTCGCGCCAACCCATTCCGAGGCTTGGAAAAAAGTCTTCGTCGGCGGCTCCGATGATCACGGCGGCGTCTTTGTCGGCTCGGCCTTTACGGAAACACCGGCCGCGCACACGCCTAACGAGTTTCTCGATCGGATTCACGCTGGCAACTGCCACGCCTGCGGGGAGGGGGGCACGCCTCTCGCTTTATCCCATGGCTTTTACAACACCCTCGCGCGCCTCCTTCAGGATCGTTTTACCGAAAAGCTCGGCTCGAGCGCGGGTCTGGTGGAGAAAATGTTTTCGCGCTTCATGGAAGGGCGCGATCCGACGGAATTCACCCTCGGGGAGAAGGCCGGTTTCATTACCCAGGGCATTCTTTCTGGGAAAATCTTCGAGCTGGCGAAGCCCGCAAACCTTTCTCTCTGGCGGGAGTTATCCGGCTATTTCGCGCGCCCGGAAGTGAAAGCGGCATTGGCTCGCGAGACCGCGGAAATCGCCGAGCCGGAGCGGCGCACGTTCATCATGGCCAACGCCGCTTGCGAGCAACTGGCTTTTCGTTGTTTCGAGAAATTCGTCGAGCAAATCCGTGCCGGCAAAGTCATCGAAAGCCTGCAAGCCCTAACGAGTATAGCTCCCATTCTCGTCGTGCTCGCGCCTTACATTTACGCCTTTCACAGTCAGGCGCCCTCGCGCCGCTGGCTCCGCCAGGTCATGCTCGATTTTACCAGCGCGATTCCGCCCATCCTGCAAAATCGGAAGCGGGCCTGGTTTACCGACACTCTTGAGGAGGTCAACGGCGTCGCCACGACGATTCGCAAAATGGCCGCGGAAGCGCGCGACGCCGGCGAGCAGCTCACCGTTGTCACTTCCTGCGGCGAGCTCACGGCCGATGGTCTGCCGATCAAGAACTTCAAACCGATCGGTGAATTCGAGTTACCCGAGTACGAACTCCAGAAGCTGAGTTTCCCGCCGATCCTGCAGATCCTCGACTATGTGCAGCGGGAGAGCTTTTCCGAGATCGTCATCAGCACGCCGGGGCCGACCGGTCTCACGGGCTTGCTCGCGGCGAAAATGTTGAACCTCGAGACGAGCGGGATTTATCACACCGATTTCCCGCAATACATTCGCATCCTGACCGATGATAGCTTTCTCGAGAGCCTGGCCTGGAAATACATGCAGTGGTTTTATGGCCGGATGGACACGATCTTTATCAACTCGGAGCAGTATCGCCAAAGCTGGATCGATCGTGGAATCGATCCCGCGAAGCTCAAGATTCTGCCCCGCGGACTCGATACCGAGCTTTTTACGCCGGCGCGAAGCGAGCCGGCGTTTTGGAGTAAATTCGGCTGTGACGGGAGCGACGTGCGCCTTCTCTACGTCGGAAGGATTTCGAAAGAGAAAGATCTCGACATGCTCGTGCACGCTTTCCGCGACTTGCGCCGGGATAACGTCCCGGTACAGCTGTCGATCGTCGGGCACGGACCTTTTTCTGAGGCGCTTGCCGAACTGATCCCGGAAGCCTGTTTTACCGGATACCTAACGGGTAAAGAACTCGCTACGGCTTATGCTTCGGCTGACCTCTTTGTCTTCCCCAGCACGACCGACACTTTCGGCAACGTCATTATCGAAGCGCAGGCCGCGGGATTACCGGTGGTCGTGTCGGACTTGGGCGGCCCGAAGGAGCTGGTCGAGGACGGGATCGACGGTCTCATCACAAAGGCGCGGGACGTGAACGATTTTGCGAGCGCCATCCGCCGTCTGGTCGAGGACGCCGATTTGCGCAAACAAATGAGCGCCGCGGCGCGTCTCCGGGTGCAAGACCGCAGCTGGCCCAGCGCCTTTCGAAGGTTTTGGGCGATGACCCAGTTCGCCCCAGCCGATCAGACGGCTCAACGAGAATAGGGCCTGCGTCGAGCTCCCCAGATGAAGTATCCTCGATGCTTCGCTCAGTTCATCTGTTCCAGCGCACCGCGGACCGAAGGTATTCCCACAATCGCGCCTTCCAAAGCGGATCCAACGCAAAGTCGCCAGGCTCTGCCGCCTGTCGCTGGTACTGCTGCTTTTCAATCAGACGGAGCGCTTGATGCGTTAGTTGCACGCAAATCACCATTTGCAGCCCGGCTGCGGTAAGACTGAGATCTTCCGCGGAGATGCGCCTATTCAGGGAGAGCTGAAATCGATGTTGAGCTAGTGCTGAAGCGATTACCGCCAAACACACAAGCGTTCCGACGAGGAAATATCTCACGAAGATAACAGTGTCATTCGGAGCGCAGTGAAGAACCTTCCGGAGATTGCAGCGAGGAAGACCGATTCAGCTGCTCGAGAATCTCGGGATCGCGCACGTCGGCCCACGCCCCGACGAATTCGACCGTCTGCACCTTTTTCCCGGAATGAGCAAGAGCGCGGATCGCATCAGTGAGCTCATACTCGTCGCGGGGTGAGCGCTCGAGGCGCGCCGTGAACTCGAAGATGTTGGGGCGAAAAGTGTAAACGCCGGCGTTATACCACGGGCTGCTCGGCTCGTTAGGCTGCGGCTTTTCGCGCAGATCGATGAGCTCGAAGCGCTCATTCATAAAAACCGCACCGCCTTTACTCACATCTTCGCTGCGGATCACGCTCACGATCGCTTCCGCCTCCTCGTCGAGCGTAACGAGGCGCTGGTAGTTCTCGCGATCGACCAGAATGTCGCCGTAGCTGAGAACGAACGGTTCTTGCCTAACGAATGCGCGCGCAAGCTCGACCGCCTTGCCGGTGCCATCCTGCTTCACCTGGGTGGCATATTGAATTCGAACGCCGTGGCGGGTGCCGTCGTCGAAGCATTGCCTAACGACGTTGGCCCGGTAGCCGACGATGAGAAGAAAATCGGCGATGCCGGCGGCACGGAGGCCTTCGATAATGTGGAGCAGAATCGGTTTTCCGCGCACCGCGATCATCGGCTTGGGTAGCTCGTTTGTGAGGTCGCCCATGCGCGTGCCGCGGCCGGCGGCGAGGAGAACGGCCCGGGTGACTGTGTCGCTCACGAGATGGTGGCGTGGTCGCCGTGTTCGGTCGGGCAATCGGCGGGATCACACGCTTCGAACTGCACGGTGGTGTGTTCGATCCCGAAGCGATCGTGCAGGCCCTCGGCGATTTTGCGCAAGAGTTCGTCGTCGAGATTTGGATCGCGCTTCACGATGTGCGCCGTGCAGGCCGCCTCCGTTGTGCTTAGGCCCCAGATGTGAAGATGATGGACCGCGCCGACTTCGGGAAGGTCGTCGAGCCAGCTTTTGACCGCGTTGAGATCGATCCCTTCGGGCACGGCATCGAGCGCGAGATTGAGCGAGTCGCGAAACAGTCCCCACGTTCCAAAAACAATGATCGCGACGATGAGCAGACTGCTGATCGGGTCGATCAAATCCCAGCCGGTGCGCAAGATGATGAGGCCGGCAAGGACCCCGCCGACCGAGACGGCGGCGTCAGCGGCCATGTGGAGGAAAGCGCCGCGAATGTTGAGATCCGATTTACGACCGCGCGCGAACATCCATGCCGTGATGCCATTTACGACCACGCCAACCGCCGCCACCCACATAATTGTTAGGCCAGCGACCGTCTCGGGGTGAACGATTCGCCGGATCGCTTCCCAGGCGATCGCTCCCACGCTTACGAGGAGAAGTAGTGCATTGAATAGCGCGGCGAGCACGGAGGTGCGGCGTAGCCCGTAGGTGTAACGTTCGGTTGCCCGGCGGCCTTGCAAATTAGACGCGGCCCAAGCCATGAGGAGACCGAGGACGTCGCCGAGATTGTGCCCGGCATCGGCGAGGAGCGTGAGCGAATGGCTAAGCAAACCGAAGACCACTTCCGCGCCGATGAAACCGCTGTTGAGGAAGATGCCGAT
>DASXPA010000011.1:0-3545 GCA_036493915.1 Chthoniobacterales bacterium
CTTAATGCGCTGCCGCCGCAGTTACACGGCCAATTGCGTTAATGACGTCCTGAACGTCCACCGGTTTAACCAGTGACTCGGCGAAACCTGCCTGGCGATATTCTTCCCGGTCCTTCGCGGTTCCGAAGCCGGAAATCGCAATCCCGGGAATGCCGCGCGCGCCGAGTTTGCGCATGAGATCGCGGCCATCTCCATCAGGCAGCGCGATGTCGGAGAGCAAGAGATCGCCAGGTTTCCACGAGGCGAGTGCTTCAGAAACAGTGGTGGCTTCCTGCACCTCGAATCCTCTGCGGCGCAGGATTCGCGAAAAGGTGCGCAAGGTATCGGCATGATCTTCCACCAGGAGGAGGCGTGGGAGGTCGGAACCGATTTTCGTTTCCGGCTCGGGCGCGATCTCCGGGCTTGGGAGTTCAAGCCGGTCAATGAGATCGCTCACCAAACGGGCTTCGCGACTGATGTTCTTTCGCAAAACCTGGATACAATCGTGGATCTCAGGGTTATCGGACGAAGCAACGTGCTGCTGGAGTTCGGTCAGAGTACTCAAGAGTGGCGCCAGCGGTGTGCGCAGCTCATGGCTGACGACGGACAGCACCCTGTCCTTCGCTTCGGACTCCGCTTCTGCGCGCAACAAGCTGTTATTTACGGCGAGCCATTGCTCGCGCGTCGGGATTTTCAAAATATGCGGGACGAGCGCGCGCACGATCAGGAGGGTCGCAATGGCGAGAAGCGCGGCGGCGAGGTGGATTATCACCAGCGACCAGATGACCAGAGCTCCCTGAAACCAGACCATAACGAGGCCGGCGAACACACTCAACCCGCACAAGAAGAGGAACCCCGCGACACAAAGAACCACCCAGCCAAAAGGCACATCGGATCGCTGCCGAACGATCCGGAAGAGTGAAAAGGGCATGAGGCAAAACGCCACTGCAAGGCACAAGCTACAGGCGAGATGGAGCCACGTCAGGAACTGGGGGGGCGTGTATGCCCGTGAACGCTGCACCAGGATCGAGAAGATATTCGCCCCGTACAGCCAGAAGCCCACAACCACGAGACAAAACAGGGCGAAGAACGTGGCGTAACGGAGCGCCACCCGTCGGAGATCTACATTCATGATGGGGCTGAGCACCAGCTATCTAGCAGAGCTTGTGCCTGTTTCAACGCCGCATTTCCGCGATTTGCTCTGGGATGTTAAATCTCCGTCCGTTCCGTGAGCGAAAATTCAACTCAGCCCTTTCTTTCCCATAACTCAGCCAGGTGGCCGCAGGCGGTTACGGCTGACTCCATGTCCTGCACCGCAACCCATTCGAGCGGGCCATGCGCGTTGTGCTCGCCGCAGAACAAGTTGGGAGTTGGAAGTCCCAATTCGGTCAAGCGCGAGCCATCGGTGCCGCCGCGCACGACGTGCTCGTAGGGTTTGAGTCCTCCGACCGCGAAGGCCTCCCGCGCCAGCTCCACCGGGCGCATGTCCTTGCGCAGCCAGTAAGCCATGTTGCGATACTGTTTGCGGATCTTGCAGCGGATGCGCGCCCGCGGTTCGGTGGCTTGTAATCCTCGGCAAAGGCCCCGCAAGATTTTGCCCTTCTCCGCCAGCCCTTTCAGCTCGAAGTCGCGCAGGATGAATTTCACGACGGCCCGCTCCGTCCGGCCTTCCACGCTGGTCGGGTGAATGAAGCCCTCTCTCCCCTCAGTTGTCTCCGGCGCGCAGCGCTCGCGGGGCAGCATGGCCAGGAGTTTGCCCGCGAGATAGGCCGCGTTCACCATACCTTTGGCCTTAGCCTCCATGGTATGCGTGGTGATGCCATCAATGATGACCTCGGCCGCATCGCCAGAAAAGGTCTCCCAGCAAATCTCCCCGGGCGCACCGCCGTCGAGGGTGTAAGCGACATCGGCTCCGAGCATGCGCAGATCGAGTTTGTCCACGCCCCGGCCGATCTCCTCATCGGGATTGAAGCAGACTCGAATCAGCCCGTGCTTTCGCTTTGTCTCCCGGAGCAACCTCTCGACCAAAGTCATGACCACCGCCACACCTGACTTGTCGTCGGAGCCAAGCAACGTCGTGCCGCTAGCGGTCACTAAGTCTTTGCCGACAGCCGTTCGAAGCTCCGGCGACGTCGCAGGATCCAGAGTCAGGCCAGGGTTATCCGGGAACTTGATGACTCTCCCATCGTACTTGCGATGAACGACGGGGTTCACATTCTTGCCCGAGCAGTCCGGCGCTGTATCCACGTGGGCAAAAAAGGCCACGGTCGGGACGTGGGCTTTGCGCGTGTTGGCGGGTATGCTGGCGATGACGTAACCGTGCTTCGTCATCTGCACGTCCGCCGCGCCCAGTTCACTGAGCTCCTGCTTCAGCATCTCCAGCAAGACCAATTGACCGGGCGTGCTCGGAAATGTGTTACTGATCTCGTCCGACTGCGTATCCACTCGGACGTAGCGCAGGAATCGTGAGAGAAGGTTGTCGCTCATCCCGGACTCTCCGCGCCGAACGTGACCGCGCAACTCTCGCTTGGACTCAAGCCATTATCGCGGTCGTGTCCGGTGGCGACGGCCTTTTAGCGAGCAGATCGGCTCGTCGCAACGCGCGAGTGCCTAACCAACTCCCTCGCTCCGCGCGCTCGAATACTTCTGCGCCCCGAAGCTTCACCCGACCCGTGGATGAAGGAAGCGATGGACTTGCTCCCGTCCAAGCAGCAGCCCTGACGGCACGGCTGCTGGAGAACACCCCTACCGATGCGGTCCACTTCGCGCGCGAAGAGGGCGATGACCGGCCCAGCCGGTAGAATGCGGCGCGTACGCGACGGGTGCTCCGCTGGTGCGTTGCTGAACGCGAAACTGCCGTAAACAAATAGGAATCAGACCTTACTATCGAACCGAGGCTTCAAGCTATTGTTACCTGAATCCCCATACGGAATTTTCCCTTTTACGCTATGTGCCAGGAGGACCCTTCCGCCATTCGCCCCAACTATCGCGCCAACTCTGCGTAGGGTTAGAACCTGATCGAAACTACAGCGAAACATTCCCAGGGACCGCCAACGACAATGACGCGCCAGCACCCGGTCGAGTGGGTGCTGGCGACTCTGCGTTTTTTCGCAGTTCAGCGGGATCCCGCTCTCTCGGCGGTGGTTGACGCCGTCTTCTTCGACGCGTCGCCATTCCCGGTCGAACCGCTGCCGGTAAATTGCCGGATAAACTCCTCCAGCGGCTTTGAGCTGGCGGCATTTTCCTCGAGGTTGATGCCGGCTTTCTCGCTCAGGATCAAACTGAGCAATGTCTCGAGGACGCTGCCGCCAGTTTGGTTTTCTCCCGGCTTGCCCGAGCCCCCGTTACCGTTGCTGATGAACAGGCGGCTTGGCACGAGCGGCTGCACGCTTTTCGAGAATTGATCCGCGAAGACATTCAGCGCGTAGAGACGCGGATCGCGATAAGCGCCGACCTTTTGTAAAGTGACCGCCGCCTCGGCCAGGCCGATCCGCGCAATCCGCGACGATTCGCCTTTGCCGATCAGCTCCTTGGAGCGCGCTTCACCTTCGGCGAGCGCGACCTGT
>DASXPA010000012.1:0-6389 GCA_036493915.1 Chthoniobacterales bacterium
CAACTCGATCTCATTCCCCTCCCGGATCGAGCGCGCGTTGAGGACCGCGCCGCCGACCTGTCCGTTGTCGACGACGCGCCAGGTGTAGGAGACACCACCGCGCACTTCCGAAGCCACCGTGTCGTCGGTCGCCTCGGGCGAACCATGATTATCGCGATGAATACCGGAAACCGGAATCGCTTCGCCAGAAGCGACGGCATCAACGGCGGGATAATAACCGGCCGCGACAATGCGCTGATCATCGCGGGCGGCGCAGACCATGAGCCGCGCGAGTTTGAGATCGGCGCGCCGTTGCAGAGCGGCATCGACGTCGTGTTGCGAGAGAGGCCTGGTGGCTTGAAACGATAACCTTCCTTCCGGCTCGGGCAGCGCTGCGTTTTGGCCTAACGAACCGCCCATTGACTGCGCGAGCTGCAAAACCGCGCCGGCGTAGGCGCGATGGGCGCTTTCGATTTTCGGGTCCAGCTCGCGCGCGAGGAGAATGGCGGAAGTGAAAGCGCCGCGATCGGTGTTGCCGGCTTCGTAGCGGGCTTTTTCACCGGCGATATTTTTCTCCAGTTGCTCGCGCTGCGATCGGCCTAACGACTCCAGAGCGCGATTGTAGAGCGCGGCGTAAAAGGTGACTCGTGCCTCATGCAGTTCCTGAGTGACGGCGACGTTGAGTTGTTGTTGCGCGATGAGAAGGCCGACCTCCGCGCGGCGATAGGAAGCTGGAATCTCGGGATGAAAAAGCGGCTGCGAGAAGGAACCGTAGGCGAAAATGAAGGGCGTATTGGAGGATTCCTGCGCGCGCTGGCCGCCCTGGTCTCCCGCGATTGCGCCGATCAGAGCTTTCGGCAACGCGCTCGCGCGGAGAATCAGGCGTTCGCCGCTGGCCGCGCCCAGCTCGCTCTCTGCCTGGAGGATGCGCGGGTTTTTTTGCAGGGTTTTCGCGAGGATGGCGTCGAGGGTGATGGCTTGCGTCGTTAGGCTCCCGCCTAACGACAGGAGAAGAAAGAGCACGCGAGACGCCCACAGACAGGATGACTGTGCCAGATCGTGGCGCGGACGCTTCCCTCTCATCTGCCTAACGACCTCGAAGGTTGCGTGAGTTGAATCGCTTGTTCGTATCCAATCCCATCCTCCTCGTTTGCGCCTAACGATTTCGCCTCGCCGCCGCAGGCGCGATCGAGGCGGGCGAGGGCGGCGTTGTGCAAATAGATCGCACTCAGGCGCGTCGTCTGCGTGCTCGTGAGGTCGGATGCTGCCTGCAGGACGTCGAGCTGAGTCCCGAGTCCGGCGGCGAGATTGCTCTTCGCGATCTCGAGAGATTCGTTGGCGGTCTGAACGTTCTTCAACTCCGCGTCGAGGACGTGATCCGCTTGCTCGAGATCGAGGAAGGCGCTCCGCACTTCAGAAGCGATGCTCAACCGCAGCGCCTCGAGCGCGCGCCGCGCCGCTTCGCGCCGCGCTCGCGTCGCTTCCATCCGGCCGCGGGTGGCGAAGCCGTCAAAGATCGCCCAGGTCGTGTTAAGGCCAAAGACGTAACCGTGGTTAAACTCGCGACCAAGAGCGGGGTCGCGCTCGTTGTAAACTTCGTAGCCGGCAAAGGCTTCGATCTGCGGACGCGTCGCGCTGCGATCGAGGAGCAGTTGTTGGGTCTCGATCGCGATGTCGATCTGGGCGGCGTGCACTTCCGGCCGGTTGACGCTGGCACGCGCGAGGCAGTCGTTCAGATCCGGATGGCGCGGCTCGTAGATCAAGTCTCCTTCGACCGCAAAGGACGGCTGATCGCTCACCGTGCGAGCATCCCTGCCTAACAATTCCCCCAGGCGCAAGTAGGAATTCTGCAGATCGCTCCGGGCTTGAAACAACTCCGGTTCTTCATTCGCAACGCTGACTTGCGCGCGGCGCACATTCAGTTCCCCGACGGTGCCGGCCTTGAGCCGTTCGCGCTGCGATTGCAACTCTTGCCGGAGCACGCCGACCGACTGCTCGCGGACATGGATCCGCTCGCGGTCGAGGAGCAGCTCAGAAAAAGCGAGCCGCACGTTCATCTCCACCTGCGCAGTGGTGGAGGCGAGTTCGGCCTGCGCTTTCCTTTGTTTGAGACGGGCAATCTCCATCCGGCTGCCGTTGGCGCCGCCGGTATAGAGTTGCTCGATGACGCGGAGATTGACGTTGTAGTCCTCCGGCCGCAGACGCGTGTCGCCCTCCCGTTCGCGCTTGCGATAGACGCCATCAGAAACCACCGAAGGCAAATAACCGGCCCGCGCCTCGACCAATCCGCCACGTGTCGCCTGGATTTTTTTTTGCGCGATCAGGATATCGGGATTGTGGGCGCGGGCTTCGCGCAACGCGCCCTCGAGTGTGTAGGTGGGTTCTTTGCCTAACGTCGCCGCGATCGACGCGACCAAAACCAGAACCCCCACACTAACACCCCGACGCATGGGCTTTTTTCTCCGCCACCTCTTTCTTTCGCAACAAAAAATCCAAAACAGCAAATTCGATCCCGCCTTTTTCGCTTCCTCGACTCGGGCAAAAAAATAAGCAACAGAAACGTAACATTGCGCCTTGCCCTGCGCGGGCGACTACGCCAACCTTCGCTTTTTCAGAACTCAATGAGTAAAATCCCGATCGCAATCGTGGGTGTGGGAAACTGCGCCAGTTCACTCGTCCAAGGTATCAGTTTCTATCGCGGCACGCCCACGAACGGCGCCAGCGTCGGGCTCATGCACGCTCTCATCGGGCCGTATCGCCCGAGTGATATCGCGGTCGTGGCAGCCTTCGACATCGACCGGCGAAAAGTCGGACTCGACGTCAATCAGGCCATCTTCGCACCGCCGAATTGCACGAAGATTTTTTGCTCCAGCATCCCGACGACCGGCGCGATCGTGAAGATGGGCTGCGTCTTCGACGGCTACCCGGCGCACATGGCGGAGCACGATCCGCTCCGGGCTTTTCAGCCATTGAAAAAAGAATCGACCCGGGAGCAGATCATCGAGGAACTGCGCGAATCGGGCGCGCAGATCATGGTCAATTATCTGCCTGTCGGCTCGGAGGAGGCGGTGCGGTTTTACGCTGCCTGCGCGCTCGAAGCGGGACTGGCGTTCGTCAATAACATGCCAGTCTTTATCGCGAGCGATCCCGTCTGGGTGAAGCGCTTCAAAGAAAAAGGCCTGCCCGTCATCGGCGACGACATCAAGGCGCAAATGGGCGCGACGATCGTTCATCGCGCGCTCGTCGATCTCTTCCGCAAACGCGGGGTGAAAATCGAGCGCACCTACCAATTGAACACCGGCGGCAACACCGATTTCCTCAATATGATGGATCGGGCGCGGCTGAAATCGAAGAAGACTTCGAAGACCGAAGCGGTTCAGTCGGTCATCGGAAAGCGCCTGACGGAAGAGAACATTCACATCGGCCCGAGCGACTACGTGCCGTGGCAAAACGACAACAAAATTTGTTTCATCCGGGTCGAAGGAAAACTTTTCGGCGACGTCCCGATGGAGATCGATTTGAAACTGTCGGTCGAAGATTCGCCGAACTCCGCGGGCGTGGCGATCGATGCGATTCGCTGCTGCAAGCTCGCGCTCGACCGCGGACAGAGCGGCGTCCTCCACGCGGTCTCCGCTTACTTCACGAAGCATCCTCCGGTGCAAATGACCGACGACGACGCCTATCACGCGCTCGAGGAATTCATTCGCGGCGATCGCGAATCGTAAACGCGCCGCGTCCTATCTGGACGAGCAGGAGCGCGTCCCTCCGATTTCCATCAGCGCAAAGGGTGACAATCCCCTTGCAACCAAAGGACCTGCTCCTGATATTGGGCGCCTTCCTGACCCTATCGTCCAGTGGCCTAGGACACCGCCCTTTCACGGCGGTAACACGGGTTCGAATCCCGTTAGGGTCGCCACTTTTGTTTCATAGGTAAAATGGGGCCGGCAACGAAATTCCGCAGACTCACGTTATGAACCTGAAGAAGCCGAAATTCCGGATGGTTGTTAAACGCGGCTCGTGCGCCGTCAAAATTTACCGCGATCAAAAACCGGAAGGCACTCTATTGCCGCGTCGCCTACCATCTCGGCGGCAAACGCCACCGGCTTAATTTTCGCGACCTTGAGGCCGCGACTAACGAAGCCGAAGCGAAAGCGTCGCAGTTGTCGCGCGGGACGTGGACGCGGGGCAGTTGTCGCGCCGCGATCGGCTCGTTTCCGGGCGCGCGCTCGATGCCGTGAAAGAATTTTATTCGCCGCTCGATGCCGTCGCCATCGAATACCGCGAGGCAAGGAAGCTCCTCAACGGTGCGTCGCTACTGGATTGTCGCGCGCTTCTATTCCCGGCATCATGGCAGCGGTCTAAAGTGCAAATCCGTCGCCGCAACTAAAAGGCAACTAGTCCCTCGCGCGGGCGCGTAAATGCGCGCGTAATTGTTGCGAAAACCCCGCGATCGGCGCTCGTCCTCTCGCGCTTGATGATAGAAGAGAACCGCTTTAGCCAAAGCCAAAAGTAACCCCGGATTGGCCTTCATCCGCTCCTCCCTCCACCTGACAATTGACCAGCATTTCCTGCCGGCGAGAAAATGTTGAAAAAAGGCTTGACTATTTTCTCCGGAATTCATCCAAAGGATGTTACCAAAATAGAAGAGGAGAAACTATGGGCCCACACAATCGAACTCTCAATCCGCGCATTGGCGGGAGCGTCATAAAGACCTCCCTTCTTCTCTTGGTTGCTGTTTTGCTGTTTGCGACGCAGGCCGGCGCGACCAACCTGATTCAAAACGGAAGCTTCCAGACCAACGACTTCACGGGCTGGACAATCGGCGCAACATCCAACGGAACATGGGGCCAGGGATTCCCAGTTGTTACGGCATGGCCCTTGGGTGGCATGAATGCTGCCGAAGGGGAAGTTGGCGAAATTAACTTCGACGGCACCTTCCAGGGTGGAATACTGTCGCAGAGCTTTCTCAGCGGCGCTGGGGCCGCGACTCTCAGCTTTGACTGGGCTGCGATGGGTGACGGAATCCACATGAACGCCGATGCCGGCGATTTCTCGCTGATTCTTGATGGAATTACGCTGGCCAGCTTCGATGTGGGCACGATTGGCCCGAACGACTTGCTCAACGGCACGCTTAGCGCCAATACCACTCTCACCGCTGGTATGCATACCCTCGAAATCGATGTGCTGCGTCCATTCCAGTCCGTACCGAGCAATACTCCCTATCAGTACATCACGGGCGTTGATGTGGAAGGTGTGGCGGTTCCTGAGCCTAGCAGCATCCTGCTGCTCGGAGCAGGTGCCTTGGGCCTGGTCGGTGTCCTGCGCCGCAAACTCCGCTTTTAGTTCGATCTAAGTTTCGCGGTTTCTTGGAAAGACCCCCTCCGACCCCCCTTCCCCGTGTTCCGTGCACGCGATGACACGCCAATAAAACGCAACCGTGACACGAGGTCCGGAGATGTTCCGGACAAATTCGGACACGATGGTTTATCTACAAGATGCACCGTCGCGCAACGTTAAGTCGAAATTGCGCAGCATTGTGAAAGCCTCTTTTCGGGTTCGAATCCCGTTAGGGCCGCTTTATCTTGGCGCTGCTCTGGCCGGATACGCGAGAAAAGCGGGTAACCGGCGCACACCCACCCGAGCGAGAAGGATAATTGCTGCGAACCCGCCCAGGATGTACCAGTCGAGATCGCCAAGAGCAGAAGCAAGCGTCGCACTCTTGCGCGAGAGCGGGATGAGCATGCCTGTCATGAACAGCGCGATGAAGAGCTGAGTCAAAGAGCGTCGCCACTCGCGCAGGCGGTCGGCGAAGTCAGGATCATCGCGGCGTTGTCGCAGGCTTCGCACCCGCAGAACAGCAAGCGTCGCGAGAAGAAGCGAGAAGTCGCCGACATAGAGCGTGAAGGCAGGAACTGCTTTGAAGCGGAGAAAGGTCTGGACCGCATAAGGCAGCACCGCGATGCCGAAGAGAAAGGCGAAGTTCACAACGGCATCCAACATTTCGGCGACAAAGTGATGACGGAAGATGCGATAATGTTCGAGCCAAAAGCGGCAAACCAAACCGAAGGTGCCGATAATGGCCAACCAGCGTGCCGAGTCGAAAATGTCTGTCATCTTCGCCGGCACATCGAGGCGGGTGGCGAGCAACGAGAGGCTGAAACCAAAGACAAGGTCGCTGAATGCTTCCAATCGGGAGGTGAATCGCTCTCGATTTTTCTCTGAAATTCGTTCCGCCACGGAGCGACGGTGTCGCGCGGGCCGGTGCCTTCTCAAGCAAAATCATTCAGAAGCTGCGACGCGTACTCTGCCGCAAGGTCCCTCCGCTCGGTTTCGGAATTTCAGTTTGTTATTGCGACAGTGGGTCCCTAGCTTCTGCGCCAATGCGTCGTCCGTCGCCCTGGCTCGTGCTC
>DASXPA010000013.1:0-15286 GCA_036493915.1 Chthoniobacterales bacterium
CACCACCACCACCGCGCTCGTAAAGCTATCCGGAAGGTGAAGCGCCGGCACGATCGTCGCTGCAACCTGCATGACGAGCCAACCGACGACTGCATAAGCGACCGCGACCTTGTAAACATTGCGTCGCTTCAGCTCCGAGAAAAAGTTGCGCGGATTCACTGGGTTTGCTCCATATATCTGGCCAGTAACTTCTCGAAGCGCGGGTCGCCCCGCAGAGGATCGAGCCTCGGGTCGATCTTGAGACTGCCGGTATTTCCGCCAAGCTGTATGCTGCGCTCGTCATAAGCTTTCTCCAAGAGGCGCAAAGCTTCTTCCTTATCACCCAAGGCCAGATGGCAAAGGGCCAGCGCATAAGGAGAAACGTACTCATCCTGAGACTTAGGAGTCAGATCATGAAGAATGCGTTCCGCCTCGGAGCGTCTGCCGGTGCGTGCGTAGACGCCGGCCAGTACGGCTTCGCGGATCGGATGTGGGTACATGGCAATCGCTTTCTCATATTCCCGAGCAGCTCCCTTCAGGTCTTCTTTTTTCTCCAGAACTTGCCCGAGGATAAAAGGAGCGACGGAAAAGCTTGGGTCCAACTCGATCGTGCGCCGGAGTTGTTGAATCGCTTCTTCGCCTCGACCGGTGCAATCAAGGATGGCTCCATAGACAGAGTTGATAATCAAGGAAAGCGGGTCGAGCTCGTGGGCACGCTGAATCTCCGTTAAGGCTTCTTTAAAACGGCCCTGTGCCTGCAATGATTCACCATGCCACTGGTGGAGGGTTGCGTAGTTCGGGTTCAAAGCGATCGCGCGTTTGAATTCCACTTCCGCGGCGGAAAACTGCAGGTCATCGACCAGTGCATTGGCCAGGGCGGTATGTGCTTCGGCCAGGCTCTTGTCCAGTTCTATGGCGCGGCGGGCGGCTCCGATGGCGCGGTCAATGTATTCCTTCGGCGGCTTGTTCCCATATATCGGCAGCAAGGCATAGCTATCAGCCAACCCCGCGTAAGCCAGGGCATAGGAAGGATCCTTTTCGATCGCTTGATTGAAGTAACCGATCGCCTTCTTTAGATTTTCAAGCGTGCGCCGGTTCCAGAAATAGCGGCCTCTCAGGTAGAGCTGGTGCGCCTCTGGATTATCCGTCGGGCGCGAGGCCAGGATCTGCTCGGCGCTGCCGGTTAGTTTTGCTTGCAATGTCCCGGCAACCGCGCGCGCAATCTCACTCTCTACTGCAAAGATATCGGTCAACTTGCGATCGTAAGTATCGGCCCAAAGGTGCGCGTCGGTCGCGGCCTTGATCAGCTGCACGTTCACACGCACCTCGTTGTTCTCCTTCTGCACGCTGCCCTCGAGGATGTTCGCTACTCCCAGTTGTTGGGCGATATCCCGCACGCTGTCGGGCGAGCTTTTGAAACGCTCGGTCGAGGTGCGGGAGACCACCTTCAGCTTCGCGCTCTGCGCCAGTCGCGTGAG
This sequence comes from Chthoniobacterales bacterium, assembly GCA_036493915.1. Classification (GTDB taxonomy): domain Bacteria; phylum Verrucomicrobiota; class Verrucomicrobiia; order Chthoniobacterales; family UBA10450; genus Palsa-1392. The sequence continues at coordinate 1,458 of DASXPA010000013.1, forward strand.
GATTTCATCCTGAACCCCTTCGCTGAAGTAGGCGTTATCCGGATCGCGACTCAAGTTATCGAACGGAAGCACCGCGATCGACTTCTCGGGAATCGCACTCGTGGTCGCGGCCGGCCCACTTAGACTCGTTAGGCTTGGCCGGAAGTGTTGAAAGGCGAACAAACCGGCGGCGAGGGCGGCAAGGCCGATCGTGATGGCGATCAACTTGCGGCCCGTCTTGCGCGTGATCGACTCGTTAGGTACGACTTCCGATTCGAGCTTGATCCCTTCCGGGGTAATCTCAAAGGCCCAGGCCAAAACCAGCGCGATGGGAAAACCGAGAAACACCAAGATTACGACCGCGCTCGTGATCGCGTCGGAGAGATGCAGCGCCGGCACGACCGTCGCCGCCACTTGCATGACGAGCCAGCCGACGACCGCGTAAGCGACCGCCACCTTGTAAACGTTGCGCCGCTTCAGCTCGGCGAAGAAGTTGCGCAGGTTCATTGCTGCGGCCTAGGTGCAGAGATCAACTTCTCGAAGCGCGGATCTTTGCGCAGCGGATCCCAAAACGGATTGAACTTTAGATCGGCGACGTTTAGTCCGCCCGGCACTTGCAGTAACTGCGGCAAAGCGGCGATAGCGGCATCGTGATCGCCGAAAAGGGCCTGGATTTGCGCGAGCATCGCGACCGCGGACGGCCTTTCGACTGCATCTGTTGCGTAGTTGTTGACGGCTTGCTGCGCCTGCTCGAGAGCTTTTTGCTTTTGTCCCAGGCCGGCATAGGCGAGGGCAAGAGTGAAGGGAAGCCCGTTCGCCTCGGGCGCGACGATCGTGTCGGGTGTCGGTTTTATGCCGTGAATCGCACGGGCGAAACTTTGCTCCGCCTCAGCGTGCCGCCCAGTCCATTCCTGGCAAAACCCTAGCTGGACCACATCAAGCTCAGTATAAGATTCGAGCGCCTGTCCTGGCGGAACAGAGCTTATCTTTCGTTGGATGACGCTGATGGCGCGATCGAAATGCCGTTCATACATTGCCTGGGTAACCCGGGCGCCGACGATGTAAACATCGGTCGAATCCTCGGGGACACGCTCCAGCTCCTGAGCGGCTTCAGCGAGCCGGCCTTCGTTTTGAAAAACGCCTGCTTTGTATGCATGGGCCTCCTCCGAATCAGGCGCAATCTCCAGTGCGCGGTTGAGAGTGGCTTTCGCTGCATCAAAGCGTCGCAGGTAATTGTAGAACTCGCCTCCGATGCTGCAAAGGAGCGAAACGTCGCGCGGATCGAGTTGAAGAGCCTTTTGAAACTCCGCCCCAGCTTCCTCCCAGTGGCCGAGGCGACGCTGAACGAAGGCCAAATTTTGCAGGAGAAAGGAGTTATTAGGCAGGCGCTTTTGCGCTTCCTGATAGGCTCTCACTGCGCCCGTGAAGTCGCGTGAAATGCGGTAAAGGTAGGCTCCGCGCGCGATCCAGGATTCGCCTGCTTCCGGGGAGAGGGTCATGGCACGATCGGCTGCTTCCTGCACGGCGGCGGGGGAATTTACCGATCGCTCGACCGAGTTGAAATAAAGGAAGCTCCGAATGACGGCGAGTCTGGCCCAGGCTAGAGCAAACTTTGGATCGAGTTGCACTGCCTGGGCGTAGGCTTCGGCTGCCCGTTGATAGGCTGCGTAGTCATACTCATTGTGCTCGATCGAAAGTCCGCGCAGGTAGGCGTTGTAAGCGTCGACATTTTGGGTTGGCTTATCAGCAATCGCTTTCTGTTCCGCGCCCGTGAGCCTGGCGTTTAGCTGCTCTGCAATCGTGCTCGCCACTTCGCCCTCTACGGCAAAGACGTCGTCCAATTTGCGGTTGTAACTCTCCGCCCAAATATGCTCGTCCGTGGCGGCTCGAATCAGCTGCACGTTCACATGCACGGCGTTGGAAATTTTTTGCACGCTGCCTTCGAGCACGTTGGCCACGCCGAGTTGCTTCCCGATGTCGCGCAAGCTATCAGGCGCGCTCTTGTATCGCTGAGTCGAGGTGCGCGAGATCACTTTCAGCGCCGCGATCTTGGACAGGCGAGTCAGAATTTCATCCTGAATGCCTTCCGCAAAATAAGCGTTTGATTTGTCGTCGCTCAGATTATCGAAGGGCAAGACGGCGATGCTCTTTGCTGGAATCGCGGCCGGCGGTTCCAGAGTTGAAATTGTTGAAGCTTGTTGTTTCGCCGGTGAGCGGTTATGAAATAACTGGAATGCGAGCATCGCCGCGGCGGCGATGGCCAGAAGAAAGGTGATGCCGACAATCTTGCGGCCGGTGTGATCGGTGATTGATTCGTTAGGCGTAATCTCCGACTCGCGCTTGATTCCTTCCGGCGTAATCTCGAAGGCCCACGACAGGACCAGCACAATCGGAAAGCCGAGAATCAGGAGCAACACGACCAGGCGCACGGCCCAATTCGGGATCTCGAAAAAAGGGAAAACTTGCGTCGCGATTTGAATGATCAGCCAGGCGGCCACTAAATAAGCGACCGCGACCTTGTAAACATTGCGCCGCTTCAGCTCGGCGAAGAAGTTCTTCGGGTTCACGGCTGTTTCTCTTGGCAGAGCTTCTGGAAGCGCGAATCTTTGCGGAGCGGATCCCAAAACGGATTGAACCGTAAGTCGGCAGTTGTGATTCCTGCAGGTACTTCGAGTAAGTGCGGGATGACCGCAATTGCAGATTCCAGGTCGCCGAACTTTGCCTGGATTTGCGCGAGGACTGCTTCGGCCGCGGGCTTCTCGACGGCGTCATTACGGTATTCCGCCACCGCGCGCGCGGCCTGTTGCAGCGCAGCGTCTTTGTCGCCCAAACCCGCGTACGCCAGGGCAAGGATTGAAGGGCGACCGTCCGCATCAGGAGAGACGAGAGTTTCGGCAGTTGGTTTGATCCAGCGGATGGCGCGAGCAAAGACCTGATGCGCCTCCTCGGGATGGCCTGCCCAGTCCTGGCAGAAAGCACCGCCCACAACTGCAGAACAGGTCAGAGTATCGGGCGCCTCTGCCGCTGCGAGCGCGCCGAGCCTCCGTTGCATGAGTGCAGCCGCGCCCTCGAAGTGCCGCTCGTACATATATTGCCGGATACTGGAGGCGAATCCCAGATCGTCCAGCAGTTCAGCCGAAGGAACTCGGGCGATCTCCTGCCTTGCTTCAGCAATTCGGCCCATATCCTGGAAAACGGTGGCCTTTCCAATATGGGTAACTCCTGAATCCGGTGAAATCTCGAGTCCCTGGTCCAGTATGGTCAGGGCGTCGTCGAAACGACGGAGGTAGTTATAGAATTGCGAACCAAGGCTGCTCAAAAGGGAGACATCGCGCGGATCAAGCTCGACCGCGTGCTTGAACGCGCGCTCGGCCTCCTCCCAGCGGCTGAGGCGACGCAGCACAAAACCAAGGTTTTGCAGCAGGAAGGAATTGTTAGGCAACTTCTCGCTTGCCTTTTCGTAAGCCTCAACCGCCCCTTTGAAATCCCGCGCTATCCGATAACGGTACGCTCCCTGGGCCACCCATGTTTCGCCTGCATCCGGCGCCAGCGCCGTCAGCTTATCGACATCGTCCTTCACTGCGGCGGCCGAGTTGGTCTTTAGGTCGAGGCCATTAAAGAAGAGAAAGCTTTGCAGAACAGCAATCCGCGACCATGCGAGGGCGAATTTTGGATCCAGCTCGACGGCCCGTTTATAGGCCAGCATCGCCTGCTCAAATGCTGGCGTATTGAATGCATCGCGCTCGATGGCGACGCCTCGGAGGTAAGCATCATAGGCCGCAGCATTTTCCGTCGGCTTCTCGGTCACGGCCTTTTCTTCGGCGCCGGTAAGTTTTGCCTTGAGTTGATCAGCAATGGCCGCAGCTACTTCGCCTTCGACTCCGAAAACGTCGTCCAGCTTACGGTTATAACTCTCCGCCCAAATGTGCTCGTCGGTCGCGGCGCGAATGAGTTGCACGTTCACGTGCACGGCGTTGGCAATCTTTTGGACACTGCCTTCGAGAATGTTGGCCACGCCCAATTGCTTCGCAATTTCAGACAGGTTCTCCGGGCTGCTCGCGTAATGCGCAGTTGAGGTGCGCGAGATGACCTTGAGCGCGCCGATCTTCGCCAACCGGGTCAGAATCTCATCCTGGATTCCTTCCGCAAAGTAAGCGTTCGATTTCTCGTCGCTCAAGTTTTCAAAGGGCAGGACCGCGATCGACTTCTTCGGAATCGCGCTCGCCACACTTACACTTGTTAGGCGCGGACGAAAGAGCTGGAACGCAAACAAGCCGGCGGCGCCGACTGCGACGACAATGGTGATGCTCACAATTCTTCGACCGGTCTTGTGGGTGATAGACTCGTTAGGCGCAACTTCCGATTCTCGCTTAATCCCCTCCGGCGTGATTTCGAAAGCCCAGGCGAGGGCCAGTGCGACCGGAAAAGCCAGAACGAGAAAGCCGATCACGATCTTCATCACCCACGCAGGCGCATCGAAGGCGGGCAAAAAGATCGAGGCCGCCTGGATGAAAAGCCACGCGACCACCAGATAGGCGACCGCGACCTTATAGACGTTGCGCCGCTTTAGCTCGGCAAAGAAGGACGGCTTCTCACTCATGCTTTTGGCGCAGCTGCTGCTTCGGCCGGAGTCGGTAGCCCGATCTTCCTGCAAAATGCGGCAAAGCGCGGGTCGTCTTTGTAAGGCAAGAGAAACGGGTCGTAATAGAGGATGCTGATATTGGTGTCGTGTTCTTCCCAGGCGCGGTCGAGCCAGTCGAACATCTTGCCCATGTCCTTCCGCATGGCATAGACACGCGCAATGAGATAGCCGTCGGTCTTGCCGTAGCGATCGATTGCGGTCTTCAGCGCCGCGTCGGCCGCGGCACGGTCGGGACCGATCTGTCGCGCGTTAGCCAGAGCGAAATCCCGGAACTTTCCCGCTGGCACCTGCTCGGCTTTCGCAACTGCCGCAGCCGCATTCCCTCGCAGCGTATCGATCGCCGAGAGTTGGGCGAGGGCGTGATTGCTCGCATGGAGGGCGAGCTCGTCGTCCGTCGCGGCTTCCGCTTCGTCGAGGCGGCCGACAGCCATCAAATCGTCTATGAGCAGGCCGTACCATCCCGCAGACAACGGATCAGCCGAAATCGCCCGCCGGATCGGTCCAATTGCGGCGTTCGGGTGCCCGAGTGCAGCGCGGGCCTGCGCGAGCGATGCGATCGCGTTAAGGTCGTTAGGCGCGAGTTGCACAGCTCGCTTGAATTCGGCTTCCGTTTGCGACACGTCGCCGTCGGTGAAGAGCAAAAGCACACCCCGGGCGTTATGCCCTGCGGCGAGATTCGGGTTCAGCGCCAATGCCGTATCCACAGCCGCGCGCGCGTCCGCCAGATTTTGCTTTGCGGTGGCTGGCGAATAATCGGAAAGGAACGTCTCGGAAAGCGAAAGCTCGGCGTAAGCGCGCGCATATTTCGGGTCGAGAGCGATGGCAGCCTTATAGGACTCGATTGCTTTCCGATAATCGGTTTCACTGTCGCGCGCGAAATGAAACTTGCCTTCGAGGAACGCGTTGTAGGCGGCGAGATTCCCGCTCGGCGGACGGTCGCTTTGCGCCATGGTATCGTTCGTGTTGAGGAGTTTCGCCTTCAACTCGTTAGCGACCGCCGTCGTGATATCATCCTGGAGTTTAAATAGATCTTTGTAGGGACGATCGTAATGCTGCGACCAAAGGGCGGTCCCGTCCGCAGCGTTGACGAGCTCCGTGCTAATGCGGACGGCATCAGCCACCCGGCGCACGCTGCCTTCCAGCAAATGGGCGACGCCCAGTTTCGCGCCAATCGTTTTGCTGTCGTCCTTGCTGTCACGGAACTGGAAGGAGGAGTTACGGCCAATGACCTTCAGGCCGGCAAACTGCGAGAGCGCCGTAATCAAATCTTCCGAGAGACCATCGGAGAAATATTGTTCGTCCTTCTGGCCGCTCTCATTCACCAAAGGCAATACTGCGATCGATTTAGCATCCGTCGCAGCCTTACGTTGGTTAGGCGCAGACGCTGTGGCGACAAGAGCAGCCTCGCGTCGCGGCGCCAGGACAAATTTATCGAAGCAGAAGTAAGCGAGCGCCAGCACGAGCACGAGAATGATTATGCGATCCATCCGCCGCGCGGATTGTGGAGCGATTGATTGTTCCGGGGGAACATCTTCGTCGCGCTTCAGTCCTTCGGGCGTCAGCTCAAAGATCCAACTGAAGATGAGCGTCGGGACGAAACCAATCGCAAGTAGAATAACAATGCTCCGCGGCAACCCTTCCGGCGCACCGAACATTGGTAGCACTGTGCTAGCTACTTGAGTCAGCAGCCAGGCGCCCACCAGGTAAAGTCCGGCCATGCGAATGACGTTGCGCCGCTGTAGCTCGGTGAAGACGTCGCGCGGGTTCATTCGGTTTTGCGGAAGTACGATTTGGAGTTTGTCGTCAGAGCGGCCAGCACACGCGCGGGAGCAATCTTTTCGGCCAATGCCTCAAAGCGCGGATTGCCATGGAGCGGTTTGAGCAGCGGATCGAAGCGAATAACGTTCAAGTCCGGCTGTCCTTCGGCGATGGATTTCTCCAGCCAATCCATCGCTCGATCTTTCTCGCCCAAACCGAGGTAAACAAGCGCGACCGAATAATCAGGAACGTAGCGCTTCGCGACGGTTAGCTTTTGCAAAATTTCCAAGGCGGCGGGGCGATTTCCGGCGAGCGCCTGCGCTTGCCCAAGGAGGGCGAGTGCAAATGGATCAGAGTCCAGCGCGACCGCTTTCTCATACTCTACGATCGCCGCGGGCAGGTCTCCGCTCGCTTGCAGGATCCAGCCGAAATTGTAATGGGCCAAGTAGGAATATGGATCCAGCTCGAGCGCTTTGTGGATCTGGGCAATCGCTTCCGGATAGCGCGCAGCCATGTAGTAGGAGTAAGCAAGGTCGATGTTGATCGCGAGCGAGAGCGGATCCAGCTCAAGTGCGCGTTTATGTTCCGCTATGGCCCGGTTGTTATCGCCAATGCATTCCAGAACAGAATCCCCAAACCAATGGTGCGTGGTGGCGTCGTTCGGGTCCAGCTCGATCGCTTTCTCAAATTCGCGGATAGAGGCGGCAAACTCGAAAGTACCGGTGAGGATATTACCGAGGGTTGCGTGCGGTACTCCCAGGGTCGGATCAAGCGCGATCGCCTTTTGCGCCGCCTCCTTCGCTTTTGGGAGGGCCTCGGCGGGGGAGTCACCACCGTATAAGGGCAGGAGGACATAAACCTGCGCGACGCCGGACCAGGCGAGCGCGTAGTTTGGATCGAGCGCGATGGCCTGGTTGAAAAAGTCGAGCGCCTTCTTAAGATCGGCCGCGTTGCGCTTATTCCAGAAGTACATGCCTTTCAGGTAAAGCTCATGCGCCTGACTGTTCTCGGTTGGTCGCTCGTTCAAGGCTTGCGCCTCGGGCGCACTCAGCTTCACGCGCAGCGTGTCGGCGATGCTTTTCGCGATCTCGCTTTCAACACCGAACACGTCGGTCAATTTTCGATCAAAAGTATCGGCCCAAAGATGTGAATCGTTCGCCGCTTCGATGAGCTGCACATTCACGCGCACCGCGTCGCCACTCTTCTGCACACTTCCTTCAAGAATGTTGGCCACGCCAAGTTGCCGCGCGATTTCCGGCAGGTTCTCCGGGCTGCTGGCATAATGTGCGGTGGAAGTGCGCGAGATAACCTTGAGCGATCCGATCCTGGTCAAGCGGGTGAGGATCTCGTCCTGGATGCCATCGGCAAAGTAAGCGTTCTCCTTCTCGCTGCTCAGGTTTTCAAACGGCAGCACGGCGATCGATTTCTCCGGAATTGCGGGCGCTACAGACGATGACGGCGCAGAGGCGACCGGAAGGAAAGCGATCTTTGCCTGCGACATGGCAGCGTAGCGCCAAAGGAAAGCGCCGCCTAACGACAATAAGAGCGCGAGGATCAGTAGCTCCGTCGTGCTGACGCGTTGCGCGCCGCGCTCGCCGTGATACCAGGCCAGGACGAGTGTGACGAAGAAGCCGACGACCAAGGCCAGGGTGATGCCGCGCCGGACACCTTCCGGCCAGCCAAATTGCTGCGCCACGATGTCGATTCCCTGCAAAAGCGCGAACGCCGCTGCGACATAGGCGATGGCCCACTGCACCAGCTTGCGCCGCTTCAGGCGTTGCCAGACGTCATTCATTGGCGGCGCCCTCCGCGACGGCCGTGAACCTGGTTAGTAACGCCGCGAAGCGCGAATCCTGGCGGATCGAATCCCAGGCCGGATCGATCCGCAAAGTTGCGGTAGAAATTGTCTCGCCACCTGCGGTCGAGAGAAGTTGTTCGATATGCTCGATGGCTGATTGCGTTTCGCCAACCCGCGCTTCGGTCCGGGCGAGGCGCTCGAGATAGAACGCCCCGACGATAGAGTCGTGCGAAACCGGAAGCGCTTCGACAGCGGCGCGGCCAGCCCTGAGGGCCGCCTCTTTTTCACCCAGTCCGGCATATACCAACCCGAGATAGCTCTGGGCGTCCGCGATCTCATTGGGGCGATCGAGCAAAGGTTGTAACTGCCTTTCTGCTGCCAGAAATGCGGCGCGGGCCGCCGTCTTTTCCCCCTTTCTCGAGAGCGCCTCTCCGCGAAGCAAACCGGCCGGTGCGAGGCTGTGTTCCCAGCGGGTCATGACCCAGTCGGGCGCATGCGCGATCGTCGCGAGGGCGGCGTCCGGCTGGCGCATCAGCATGGCGATTCGATAGCGGATGAGTGAGACCGAACCCTGCGGGTCCGTGTCCCGAGGGATCCCGGCGAGAATCCGCCCGGCCGCCTCGAATTTGCCGGCGAACACCATGCTGGTGGCGCGTTGTACCTGGGCCTCGATGTCCCCGGGAAAGAGAGCGAGCGAACGCGCATAGGCCGCATCGGCGGCGGCATAACGACGCATCGCGACATAGGAGTTGGCGATCTCCCGCGGTAAGACGGAGTCGCGTGGATCGAGCACCGCGGCCTGCTGCATTTCCGGAACGCCCCGGCCGGGGTCGCCCTGCCGCCGGTGGACGTAGCCGATCGCCGCGATCACCTCGGCATTGTTAGGCAGACTCGCTCGCGCGATCCCAAACTCGCGTAGGGCGGCCGGATAATCGCGATGACACCAATAGTGGACGTAACCGAGCGCGAGGTGGGCTTCGGGCAGATCCGGTTGCAGGGCGAGAGCGCGGTCGGCGTCGGCGCGGGCCGCGTCAATGATCTCGGCGCGGTTATCCACGCCATACCAATGCTGATAACTCTCGAGATAGGAGAGTCGCGCAGAGGCGAGGGCAAAAGTCGGATCGTCCGCGACGGCACGCCGGTAAAAATCGGTCGCGCTCTGGCCGACGGCGACCGGATCCTTGGCCGCGCTTGTCTGGAGCTGATTGAAAAGATACTGGCCCTTGAGAAACAGGTCGTAAGCCGCAGTGCTTTTCGTCGGCACATTGGCGATACGGGCCGATTCGGCCGGCAGGAGCGTGGCTTTAAGCGCGTCGGCGACTTGCTGCGCGACTTCGCTTTCTACCGAAAAAATATTCTTAACTTCGCGGTCGTAGGTCTCGGCCCACAAATGCGTATCGGTGCCGGCATCGATCAGCTGGAGATTCACGCGCACCGCGCCCGCATCCCGCTGCACGCTGCCTTCCAGAATGCTGGCGACGCCGAGCTCCCTGCCGATCTCACGCAGGTTGTCAGGGCGACTCGCGTAACGCATGGTTGAGGTGCGCGAGATCACCTTGAGCGCGCTGACCTTGGCCAGGCGAGTGAGGATTTCGTCCTGGATGCCTTCCACGAAGTAAGCATTTTCCTTTTCCGCGCTCAGGTTCTCGAATGGCAGCACGGCGATGGACTTGGCCGGGATTGGCAGGCTCGCATCGGCACTCGCTGTCATAGCTCGTGGAGCGGCTGCATTGTCAGTCCTCGCGGGCGGCCGATGCCACCACCAATAGCCGCCGCCCGCCGCCACCGCGATCAGCGTGCCCACGAGCCCGACCGCGATCCCGGCGCGACGCGAACGATGCGGAGACGTGTTGGGCGCATCCGCAGTTCGCACCACGCCCTCTGGCGTGGCGTCGAAAGCCCAGGCGAGCACGACCGCGATCGGAAAGCCGATCAGAATCAGCAGCACGACGAGCTGCGCGACCCACTCGGGAAAATGGAAGACGGGGAAAATCTGCGTCGCGATCTCGATCAGCACCCAGCCTGTGATCGCATAGGCCGCCGCCACTTTGTAAACATGGCGACGTTTGAGTTCTTCGAGAAATCGTCCGCTCATTTGGGCGGCAGTTTCGCGGTCGGCACGAGGCGCGGAGCCGATCTCAGGATGGCGGAAAGCCACGGCCTTGGGCGGCAAAGATCACCGTCTCTGTGTTCGCTGAAGACTCGGATCAGAATCGTGATTTGGGCTTATCTCATTTTCCCCGAGAAATTGGAAGTGTTCATCTTGGTGGAGAAGATCGACCCTCCAGTTCGCCGCGCCGGTGGCACGCCGGGTCTCTCCGGCGCCTAACGACAGATTGCCTTCGGCTCCGGACCTTCCACGAGCGCTTTGAAACGGGGATGCGGACGCAGCCGGTCCCAGGTCGGGTCGAGCCGCAAATCTGCCTGGGTGAGCGGGAAGGCACCGTATGGAGTGGAGTGAAGGCGCTCGGTTCACCCCCGAGCGCGCTCGCACCGGGATTAATCTCGAGAGCACGCGCGATCATCCCGGCGGTGGGCCCGTACTGGCGCAGCATCGAGAAAGTCCAGGCGCGGATACGCTAATTCGCCGGCTCACCGCACGCGACCTTTTCGGAAGGGTTGCGATAGAGGGTCAGAAAGAAACGGTCGACCATCGATTTTCGCTGTGCAGCGTCTCGTAATCCGCCACCCCGTGACCGCGCATCGCCAGCCGCACGCGGGCCACGGACCGCATACCACCATGGTTCGGCGTGCGCGAGGAAGCTCGAGACTCCGTCCAGCCCGATCGGTTCCGATCGCGTCGGAATACATCGCGTTGAAATCGAGCTGGCGCTTCACAATTCCGTTCACGAAGCCAACCAGGCGCGCAGTCGTCCCGGCATCGCTGTCGCGCGCCGAATTCTATTGGGTCGCAAACGGCGGCGGCGCCATCGTCTCCACACAGCTTGGGTCGAGAGATTTTGCGTCGCCGCTGTGCAGAAACTCGAGGATGAGCCGGTCGACACAATCCGCCCCGCTCAGCCCGTCCAGGCCGTGACCTCCATGCGGGATGATGACGTGCCGACTGTTCGGCAGATACTTCGCCACTTCTTCTCCGCGCTCCGGCGGTGTGATCGGGTCCAGGTTGCCGGAGAAAATGAGCACCGGCGCGTCCGACCGAACCGGCTCCTGAAAATCGGGCGGAACCTGCCCGCGCGGCCAGAGTCCGCAGGCGCGCGTTTGTTGGAAGACGCGATAGTTTCCAAAGGGATTGCCGGCATTCAGCTCCGCCGCTTCCGCCTGGTCGATGAACGGCACATCCTCCGCGCAGGTCACGGAGAGATACATCCCGTCGGCGATGAAATCCGGAATGCCCGGCTTGATCGCCTCCTGCAGGAACGGCGCAAAGTCGCCCGTTGCCGCACGGTGCACCATCAATGGAATGCGCCGCGCCGAGTCAGCGCCATACATCATCGTCCGCACTTTTTCGGCGAAGATGTCCCGCTGAATCTCCACTGCCACCGGCGCGCTTTTGTCCGGAGGCGAATACTGCACGCGCGCCGGTTTGCGCCCGAGCTGCGTGAGCACGTTCTGCCAATCCTGCCGAATCTGCGGAAATGCCGCGTGACACTGAGGATCGCTCTCGCACTCCTTCAACAACAACTCCATCGCCCGGGCTGCCGCCTGCGCGTGGTAAAGCGGCATCTTCAGGTCCGTCGGCGCGACCCCCATGAGCGTGACCGTGCGCACCCGGTCCGGATGTTGCCTCAGATAAACCAACGCGGCCCGCGTACCGTAGGAGAGACCGAAAAGATTGATCCGTTCGTAGCCAAGCCACGCGCGCACATCATCCAGGTCATCCATTGCGATGGAGGTGGTGTATTGAGTCAGGTCGGCGCGGGACTCGAGCGTTTGCCGCAGATTCTTCACGTAGTCCACCGGATACATCTCCGTGAGAAAATCCTGCGGCGTCTTCCGGCGCGGCGCAGGCTTCAGCCCATTTGATTTCCCGGTCCCACGTTGATCCACCAGCACCACATCGCGATGTCTTCGAGCTTCCTTCCCTTCCCCGGCATAAAAGGGCGCGGCCTCAGTCGAGGCCACTCCCGGTCCGCCAGCGAGATCAAAGAGCGGCTCCTCTTTCTTCTTCGGATCAAGCGCCGGCAGCACGACCACATTCAAGTCGATCGTCCGTCCTGTGCGGCTCTGTCGATTCTCAAAAACCGTCAGCTTCCCGCAAAGCAGTTCCTCCTCGATCCCCGGCAGCCGGCAAGGCTTTAGCTTCCCCGTCTCCTCAGCAGGTCCACGCTTGAGGCAGCCGCCTAACGAGAACAAGAAAAAAGCGCCCGAAAATCCGACCAGAGCCAGCGAGACAAGTAACCGCGATGGGCGCACGCGCGATGCTAGTTACCACGCGCGCACGAAGTCAACCCCGCAGGCGGCGGGACAGCCGTTAGGGCTCCAGATTAAATTCTGCGCCACCCGATCGGCGTGCTGACGCCGTTTGGGGGACCAAATTCCCTTTGATACGGCCGCGTTCCGAACGGAACATACAGTATGCGGCGGACGATCTGTTGCGCACTGTTCGCACTGCTCGCGATGAGTGGAACTGCTTTCCCGCAAAGGTTCCGGCACAGGCACTTCTTTCACCCGCGCCCGGTGGTGGGAGTGAGGCCCTTCTACGGCTGGTGCCCCCCGTGGATGATCCAATCCTACAGGCCGCTCTTCTACCGGTATCCCGTTCACTACGGCTTCTCTTATCCTGTCGTCGACTACACGCTGCCATCCCCGACGTATGTCTTCCTGGGCACCGCTGCGGCGAGCTACCCACAACTGGTGTTCAACGACGGGACCAGTTACACCGTGGCGGATTACTGGCGCGTCGACGACCAGCTCCACTTCATCACCGTGGAAGAAGGCGGGACAAAATTTGTCCCGCACACCGTCCCCTTCGACAACCTCGACGTCGACCAGACAAAAGACCGCGCCAAAGCGGCAGGTTTCCGGTTTCTGATCAGGGACAAGCCGATCGAACAATGGCTCGAGGACCGCACGCAGGAGCGCGAGGCGCGGCGGGAAACGGACAAGAAAAGGTAGCTACCGACGACCGAAGACGCCGCGAACGCAACCGCTACTTCGTCGCTGCCGCTAACGCGTTACCGCGTTCGTAGTCGGAGCGAATCGTGCGCGCGGCTTCGACTAACTGTTTCCGAATCTCGTCGTCCTTCGTCACCTTTGCCGCTGCAATCAGCACCTGCGCTTTCTCGTAGTCGGCCGAAATGCCCGCCGCCGAAGTGACGACCAGCTTGAGGACTGCGTTGCTCGGATCCTTCGTCTTGAGCACAGCCATCAGCACCCGTGCGCGGTCATAATCGGATTTGATTCCGTTGACCGCCTCGAAGAATACCGGCTGCGCGATCGCTTCCGTTGACGCCTTCATGATCCCGAGCAGCGCCTCGGCTTTGTCATGATCCGACCCCATCTTCGCCACCGCGGGCAGCACCACCTTTAGTTGATCGGCGGTCAGCTTGTGGTCATTCACCAGCGCGGCGAGCGCCTGTCCCTTATCGTAATCAGAACCGATCGTGCCGACCGCGCGCGCGAACTCGGCCGCTGTCTCTTTATCATCGAGATACTTGCCAGACACGGCCGAGAGCACCTGGCGCTTCTCGT
>DASXPA010000014.1:0-7246 GCA_036493915.1 Chthoniobacterales bacterium
CCTCGGCGGCACCGCAGCGGCGCCCGATCCTTACGATTACCTGCTCGCCGCTCTCGGTTCCTGCACTTCCATGACCGTAGGTTTCTACGCGCGGCGACAGAAGATTCCGCTCGAGAACGTAACCGTCTCCCTTCGCCACTCGCGCATCCACGCGAAGGATTGTGAAGAATGCGAGACCAAAGTCGGCATGCTCGACCGGATCGAACTTGACGTGCAACTGACCGGTCCCATCACCCCTGAGCAACACGCGAAGCTGATGGAGATCGCCGCGAAATGCCCGGTCCATCGGACCCTCAAATCCGAGATTGACATCCGCCTGCAAGAAGTTCAGTCGCCCTAACGAACATAGGTGTCTGCGTCGGCGACAGTCGGCGGCTCAGCCGAAGGAGCGAACAAGCCCTCGCGGCTTCCGTCAGGCGCGCTCGAGACCGGCACAAGCAGAGAGCCGTTATCCTGCAACTGTTCCGCGTTCGACTTTTTGTTTGACGATTATCCTCCTCCAGCATACATGGCTATACAATATATGTCGTCGACAGCGCTCGATCGTGAATTGAAAAAGGGAAGTGCAGAGTTGCTCATTCTCTCCCTCGTCGAAAATCAACCCCGGCACGGCTACGATATCGGGCAGCTGATCGAGTTGCGCTCACGCGGCGCGCTTCGCTTCAATGTCGCTTCGCTTTATCCTCTCCTCTACCGCCTGGAAAAGCGCGGATGGATTCGCGGCCGTTGGGTGGAAAAGGCCGGACAACGGCGCCGACGTTATTATCGGCTGACGCCGGCAGGCAAGAAGGTCCTTGCCAAACAGCGCGATGGCTGGGTCGAGTTTGTCGAAGCCATCGGTCGCATCACCGGGATTCAGTATGCCTGATTGGAAAACGGAAATCAGGAGGCAGCTCGTCGGGGTGAGTCTTTCGCCGGAACGCGAAATCGAAATTGTCGAAGAGCTGTCGCAACACCTCCAGGATCAATATGAGAAGGCGATCAGTCGAGGCGCAACCGAGGAGGACGCGAAACGCGAGGTGCTGGAGGATTTGAACGTGCCGGCGTTGTTAAGCCGGGAATTGAAACGGGTGGAGCGCCGCGTCTCCCAAAACCCGGTTGTCATGGGCACAGAAAGCAGGAGCACAATCATGAGAGATATAGGACAAGACCTGCGTTACGCGCTGCGCATGCTCCTGAAGAATCCGGGCTTCGCCACCGTCGCCATCCTCGCCCTTGCCCTCGGGATCGGCGCGAACAGCGCCATCTTCAGCGTCGTCAATACCGTTCTGCTAAAGCCGCTTCCTTACAAGAATCCGCAGCAGTTGGTCACCGTCTGGGAAAACGCCACCCATCTCGGTTTTCCGAAGAATACTCCGTCGCCGGCGAACTTTCTCGATTGGCGTCGGCAAAACACGGTTTTCCAAGGCATGGCCGCGATGGCTTGGGAAAGTTATAACTTGACCGGGATCGGCGAGCCGGAGCGGCTCGACGCGCGGCGCGTCTCGGCGAACCTCTTCGACCTGCTCGGCGTTCAGCCGGTCGTCGGTCGTAACTTTCTCCCTCAGGAGGACAAACCGGGGACACATGTGGTGATTCTGAGTTATGGGCTATGGCAGCGGCGCTTCGCCTCCAATCCCCAGGTCATCGGTCAGGCGATCAACCTGAGCGGCGAAAGTTACACCGTGGTTGGCGTGATGCCTCCAACCGTCGAATTACCGGGGCTGGCGGATGCCGCCAACTGGCACGATCAGCTTTGGGTTCCCATCGCCTTCACCAGCGAGGAGGCTGCCAGGCGCGGCTCTCACTATCTCGAAGTGATCGCGCGAATGAAGGCGGACGTAACTCTGAAACAGGCGCGGGCCGAGATGGAGACGATCGCGGCACGGCTGGCCCAGCAGTATCCTGACGAGAATCTGCGCATCGGCAGTGTGGTCACTCCCTTACAGGAGGAAGCAGTCGGCGACATGCGCCCCGCGCTCCTCGTCTTGCTCGGAGCCGTCGGATTCGTCCTCCTGATCGCTTGCGCGAATGTTGCCAATCTGCTTCTCGCCCGCGCGGCGGTGCGGCAAAAGGAGATCGCCCTCCGCCTCGCGCTCGGTGCCAGCAGGGCGCGCCTAACGAGACAATTCCTGACGGAGAGCATCGTTCTCGCCGCGCTCGGCGGCGCGCTCGGCCTGTTACTCGCAGTCGGCAGCCTCCATGTCTTGAAGACTTTCATCCCCGATACGGTCTCACAGGCTCAGGCGATCACGATTGATGGCAAAGTCTTGGCCTTTACGCTTTTCGTCTCTCTTCTCACTGGTATTGTCTTTGGGCTCGCACCGGCCACGCAGGCATCAAAATTCGACCTTAATGACTCTCTGAAGGAAGGTGCTCGTGACTCCAGTGGCGGCGGCAAGAGTCATCGTCTGCGTGGGTTACTCGTCATCGGTGAAGTAGCTGTTTCCTTTCTCCTGCTCATCGGCGCCGGGCTTCTCATTAATAGCTTTCTCCACCTGCGCCATCTCGATCCTGGCTTTAATCCCGATCATCTCCTGACGGTAAAGGTAAGTCTGCCGGACACGAAGTATCCGGACAAAGAGAAAAAGGCGGCGTTCTTCAACGAAGTCGTTCGTCGTGTCCAACCGCTGCCGGGAGTCGAGTCGGTCGCGGTCGCGAACAACCTCCCGTTCACCTATAACGGTGACTCGATGCCGATCGGCATCGAGGGCCGCGTCGACCCACCGCCGGACCAGCGCCTGGACGTTATCTTTCGCGTTGTCGGTCCAGATTACTTCAAGACAATGAAGATTCCCTTGCTGAAAGGACGGACCTTTACGGACCATGACAGGGCGGGGAGTGCCAATGTCGCCGTCGTCAGCGAACAGACGGCGCGTCACTTTTGGCCGGGCGAGAATCCGATCGGCAAACGTCTCAAGCCGGGCTCAACCACGAGCGACAGTCCTTGGCGTGAGGTCGTCGGCGTGGTCGAGGACGTGCGGCAGAATGACTATGTCAAGGCGCCGAAGATGCAGATGTATTTCTCCTACTACCAGATTACTTCTTTTCCCCCGAACGCGCTCGTGATCCGAACAAAAGTCGATCCCCTGAGTCTTGCCGCTACCGTCCGCAATGCCATCTGGGAAGTCGATAAGGACCAGCCGGTCTCCGACATTCGGACAATGGATGACATCGTCTCGGCGGCGGTCGCGCGGCAGCGCTTCAGCATGTTGTTACTGGCAGTTTTTGCAGCGCTCGCACTCGTGCTCGCTGCTGTCGGCATCTATGGAGTTATGAGCTACGCCGTGGCGCAGCGGACTCGCGAGATCGGCATCCGAATGGCTCTCGGGGCGCAACGCAGCGACATCCTACGCATGACTGTCGCTCAAGGTTTGAAGCTGGTCGGTCTCGGCCTAGTGATAGGTCTCGCCGCTGCTTTTCTTCTGACGCGTGTCATGGCGAGTCTCCTCTTTGGAATCAGCGCGACCGATCCGCTGACCTTTCTCAGCATCTCGCTTGTGCTCTTGAGTGTGGCTGTGCTGGCGAGTTACCTCCCGGCCCGGCGCGCGACGAAAGTCGATCCAATGATTGCGCTGCGGGCACAGTGAATGCCTCCCTGACAGTCAGCGTGAGAGCGTGCCCGCTGCGATGAGAACGTCCAAGGCGTGTCGTAAATCCGGGCCGAAAGCAACGATTCCGGCTTCATGTCCAGCCATCGCAAAAATCTTTTTCGTGCGCACGTTTGTTTCGCGAAAGAGTCTTTGCACCTCCCGGGCCACTTCCGGTGTGCCGTAGGGCACATCCGGACGGGTGGAAAGGCTTCGCTCGACCAACCCTCGCCACAAAGCATGATTATGCCCATGAATGACCGCACGCACTTGCGGATCCATCGCATAGATCGCGGCGTGAGTGAATGACTCCGCCGAAGCGATCACCCGGCCTTCACAGCGCAACCAGTTTCGCTCGAAATCGTACGCAACCACCTTCGCACAGTCTTGGGGCGTTAGCGCAGAAAGGCCGCCGGTGCCAGAGCCTGTGATGTAGAATGAATCGGTCATTCCGTCCCGCAGACTGACGTTGCCAAAAGCGATCCCACTCTCCTCCACGCCGAGCAATCCCATTCGTCGGAGTTCCTCTCGCGCGGCATCCAGTGCCTCGAAGCCTGGGAAAGCTGCGAGTGCATGCCCGGATGATTCATGGGCAAACTTGATCGCGCCCGTTTCCCTCATGGCGCATGCTCGGGAAACATCGCCAGAATGCTTTGTTCGTTAGGCTGACAAATTCCGCGCTCCGTGATCAATCCCGTGATCAGTCGCCGCGGGGTGACATCGAATCCGTAGTTCGCCGCCGGACTGCTCTCAGGAGTCACGCGCACCTCGACTACGTTGCCATCTGTCCAGCCTTCAGAGTATTTCACCTCCTCCGCTCCGCGCTCCTCGATTGGAATCTCCGTGAGCCCGTCGCGTATCTTCCAATCGAACGACGAAGACGGAAGCGCGACGTAGAAGGGCACGCCATTGTCCTTCGCCGCGAGCGCCTTCAGGTAAGTGCCAATCTTATTTGCGACATCGCCGGTATAGGTGGTGCGGTCGGTGCCCACGAGCACGAGATCCACCTCGCCGCGCTGCATCAAATGCCCGCCCGTATTATCGGCGATGACGGTGTGCGGCACGCCATGTTCGCCCAACTCCCAGGCCGTCAGCTTCGAGCCCTGACTGCGCGGTCGCGTCTCATCCACCCACACGTGCACTGGCAAGCCGAGATCTTGCGCTGCGTAGATAGGAGCGGTCGCCGAGCCGTAATCGACAAAAGCGAGCCAGCCGGCGTTGCAATGGGTCAGGATGTTCACCGGCCGGCCGTTTTTGCGGCGGGCGATTTGTTCAATCAAGGCGACGCCGTGCGATCCGATCTGCCGGCACTGTTCCGCATCCTCGTTCGCGATCGCTTCTGCGGTCTCGCGAGCGAGCGTCACCTTCTCCGCCGCGTCCGCGACTCCGGCGATCCGCGCGAGTTGGCGTTCGACCGCCCAGGCCAGATTCACCGCCGTCGGCCGCGTTGCTTGCAAGAGCGCCGCCGCCACCACCGGCTCCATTGCGGAGAGCATCGCGAGATACATCCCATACCCAGCCGCGGCCCCGATCAAGCCCGCCCCGCGCACGTGCATGTGCCTGATCGCGGTCGCCATCTCCTCGACCGTCGTGATTTCTTCAATCACAAACCGATGCGGCAACGCGCGTTGATCGATCAACTGCACAACCCGCGCGTCATCCGGCTTCAGCCAGATCGTGCGATAGGGACGGCCCGCGACCTTCATGCGTTAAAAAGAAGCGACCAGGTAATGCTATGGTGTTTCCGCCTTTCAAGCTCCGCGGCAAGTCCAGTGTCCAAGCGGCTCGCGCTGCCCGCTGGAAAGATGTAAACGTAGCGCATCCGCTCTCTTATCGCACGAGCCGCGTGAGGGCGAATTTTGCGCGGCTCTCGAGATCCTGCGCCGCCTATCGCGTTTTGTGGAAAGACGATCGGCGGTGTGTCGTGGCCTAGGCGCACATCCGCGAAGGCCGTTCTCAGCGCAGCCTTTCCTTTCTCGCCGGCGCCTCCAGGTTTCGTTTTTCCCTACTTCTCCGTGGAACCCGGGCCGGCAACTAAAAACCCGACCGCTTTAAGCGGCCGAGTTCAAGCGACGCGAAAATCCAGGCCGGTTTGAACGTTACAGTACACTAGAGATTATAGGCCAGCTTGTGCGTCGGCTGGTAAAGCTGGATGTCGTCGGCCCCCGGCACGATCATCATGATCACGCGACCATATACTTGTTCCTCGATCGCGCCGCGGAACCGCGCGCCTTTTGCTTGCAACTCCTCCACCGTCGCCTCGATGTCATCGCACATGAGAGACATTACGTGCTGCCGGGGATGATCATAGGTCTTGCCCTCATAAACGCTGTGCGTCGGGTGTACACCGAGTTCGCTCGGACCGGAGTTAAAGATGAGCCAGCCATTGTCGTCCCAATCTTCGGCGACGAATTTCCAGCCAAGCACGTCCCGCAGAAACGCCCGTGTCGCCTTGGCGTCGTCGGAGTAAATCAAGGTGTGAATCGAGGTGATCATAAGGCAGGTGGTTAGATCATATCCGGTTTCTCGTTTGTTTCCAGTGCACTGTAACCGAGGAGTGAAACGAAATTTTCTTTCTTAGTGTTCTTTGGAATCAGAGCTTCGCCTGAAAACTCGACCGCTTTAAGCGGTCGAGTTAACAAAAAAATCGTGGTAGATCAGATCCGAGTTAAATGGCACAGTGGCTAGCTTTGTTATGGCTGGAGGCTCGCGTTCAAAGGAGGGGGTGTTAACTCTCTTAAGTTTTGTGCGGCTAGCGAGAAACGGCGTTAAATTCGCGTCCGCCAGTTGAAGGAGCTGGCGTCACGCATCGGCAAGGCTCAGGCCTTCGGCTCGTCCGCCACCTTCAATACGATCTTGCCTCGGGTATGATGCGTCGCGGCTTGTTTAAGCGCCCTCACTCCTTCACTCAATGGCAGCTCTTCTGTCACCATCGGCTTCAGCTTCTTTTCGTCGATTAACTTCGCGATCTCGCTCAGTTGTTGCGCGTTCGGTTTTACCCACAAGCCCACCGCACGTATCCCGAGATCCTTTATCCCCGCCGGCCCCTCTGCGCCCACTAATGTGCAAATGATCCCGCCTCTCTTTACGACCTTGCACGAGCGAATGAATGTCTCGCCACCGACGGTATCGAGCACGGCATCGACATTCTTGGCGGTGTCTTCAAACTTCTGCTTGGTGTAATCAATCGCCACGTCTGCACCGAGCTGCTTCAGCATTTCCTGGTTCGCTGTTGAAGCGGTGGCCAGGACACGCGCACCACGCAACTTGGCCAGTTGCACTGCCATGCTGCCGACTCCACCGGAGCCGCCTTGGATGAGAATGGTTTGACTGCTTTTAAGATCGATCGTGTCCACCAGCGCCTGCCATGCCGTCAATGCCGCCAACGGCACAGCCGCCGCCTCAGAGTAGGTTGCCGTCTTCGGCTTTAGCGCCGCGTCCGTTTCCGCCACGACACAATACTCCGCCCAGCCGCCTCCCATCAGCGGATAACCATAGACGGCATCGCCCGGCTTCAGCTTTGTCACCGCCGTACCGACTTTCACCACCGTCCCCGCGATATCGTAACCGGGTATGAGCGGTAACTGCGTTCCCCATTCTTTGGCATGCGTGCCGCTCACGGCGAGCGGATCCGCCGGGTTCACACCGGCCGCGATCACCTTCACCAGCGCCTCATT
>DASXPA010000015.1:0-7682 GCA_036493915.1 Chthoniobacterales bacterium
GCCTGAGACAAGCAACGCCCAGCCGTAGATTGGCGCATGCCAAAGGGCAATCGCGATCAGACCGTAAAGCAGGATCAGCGAGTGCTGAAACAGGTTGAAGTTTGTCCACGTCGTCAAGGCAAGGCCGGCTGGCAGGAGAGCTACCGTGCTGATAAGCATCATGATAAACTGCGTGACGACAATGATGGCGAAGCTAACCAACGGTATTATTACCAACGGAACAGTCACCTTCGAGAGAACAGTCGTTAGGTCAGAGACCGGCAGCGATTTCCAAAATAGGACGCTGCGATCGCGACGTTCGCCGTACAACGCGTCGAGACAATAGAAGAAGCCGACGATAAACGCGGTCAGGATGATCATTATCGCCGCCATGTCGTACGGAATCTCAATCGCAGCGCGCCGGGCCGCTGGGTCGAGCAACATCGCGTTAAGCCTGCGCTGCGTCAGATGAAATGCGCCGACAAAAGAGCCGAGCAAGAGGATGCCGGCGACAATCAGCGGCGCGATGTAGACCGAATGGTTCTCCCACAGTTCACGCCACACCGACCAGTGGAACGGCCGTGTCGGCGCGCCATAATAACCGAGCCCGCTGACTTCGGGATTTCCGGAAAATAGTGGCCGCGGATTTGGTTGCACAGTCATTTGGCTCCTCCTACTGATCTCTGATTGCTCACATCCGACTTCTCGTCCTTGGTCATGACGGCGACGAACAAGTCGGCGATGCTCGGCGTGCGCGCTTCGCCGAGGGCGGCGAGCTGGCCGCGATCGACATTTTCGAAAAGCATCACGCTGCGCCCGAACACCTGGCGCTCGTGTAGCGGTTTGAGCGACCGTGCCCCCGCGACATGGTCCGGATGCACCATCACTTCCACATAACGCGCGTCGAATTCTTCCATGCTGCATTCGAGCACGATGCGGCCGTCGTCGATGAACTTGAGATCGGTCAGCACATCCTGAATTTCTTCCACCTGATGTGTCGTCACCACGATGGTACGGCGGCCATCGAAGTAATCGTTCAGGAGCGAATCGTAAAACTGTTTGCGATAGAGAATGTCGAGGCCAAGCGTCGGCTCATCCAGTACCAGCAACTTCGCGTCGATCGCCATGACCAGTGCAAGATGGAGCTGCGCCACCATGCCCTTCGATAAATGCCTCACCTTGCTCGTGCGCTTGATCGCGGTTTTCCCCAGAAATCCTTCCGCCTTCGCGCGATCGAATTTCGGATGCACGCCGGCGACGTAATCGAGCAGTTGTGAAACGCGGATCCAGCGCGGCAAGACCGCGACATCGGCAATGAACGAAACATCCCGCATGAGCTCTTCGCGCGCGTTCCACGGGTCGCGCCCGAGCACGGACAACTGTCCGTCGTACGAGGTGAGCCCAAGTATCGCATTGAGCGCGGTGGTCTTGCCGGCGCCGTTCGGCCCTATGAGACCAAGGATGCGGCCTTCGCCCACGGTTAGGTTGACGCCATCGAGGGCGATGGTTGTGCCAAAGGACTTGCGGAGACCGCGTGCTTCTATGCAGGCCATGGACTTAGCGTTTCTCCTTTCTCGCTGGCTTGCGCGAAGCCGCGCGCAGCGCCGCGGCACGCAATTCCTTCGGCTTCAAACCGAGCCGTTCGATCTTGGCTGCGACTCGGGGCCATTCCTCCTCGAGAAACTTCTGGCGTTCGCCCTTGAGCAGCAGCTCGCGGGCGCCGGTTTTGACAAACATCCCAAGACCGCGCCTCGTCTCGACCAGGTCCTCGTCGACCAATCCCTGGTAAGCCTTCAGAACGGTCAGGGGATTGACCCGATATTCCGTCGCGACCGTGCGCACGGACGGGAGCGGATCGCCTTCTTTGAGCACGCCGTCGAGAATCATGTGCGCCCCCCGATCCCGTAGCTGGCGATAAATCGGCTGACTGTCGTTCCATTCACGATTCATCCCGTGTTGCCAATCCCCCTGGTGTGAGAGGCGCGAGACACCGCTTTGATCGTTCCTTTGCCATATAGTGATATAGTTCACTATAACACCAATCCGCTAGCAAGCTCTTTTTTAAAAAGGCGCGATTATTCCGCGCGCAGCGCTTCCAGCGGGTTGATGCGGGCGGCGCGACGGGCGGGGAGCCAGCAGGCGATGAGGGCGACGGCAATGAGCAGAAGCGTCGTTCCGAAAAGGACCGGGGGACTGTTGAGCTGCATGCCGGGGTTGGCCGCGGCGAGGAAACGCATCACGCCAAGCGCGCCGAGCAGACCGAGAACGGAGCCGAGGAGCGCCATCCTTATGCCCGAAGCGAGAACGATGCGGGTGATGTCCTTGATGCATGCGCCCAAAGCAAAGCGAATCGCGAACTCACTCCGGCGCTGCGCCATTGTCCGGGCGATAACTCCGTAGATGCCTAACGAGGCTAGCCCCAGCCCGAGCACGGCAAAGCCGCTCAGAAGGTCGCGCAGGACGGCGGTCTGGTAATTGGTCCGCTCGATCGTGGCGTCAGCCGTTTGGAGTTTGCGCACTGGCAGGTCGGGATCGAGGCCGGTCATGACGCCGCGGATGCTCTCGATCACCGTGGCGGGCGCGACGCCGGCGGTCCGGACGGCGATCTCATCGTAAGCCTGCGGCGCTTGTGCCATCGGTTGGTAGAGTTGGAAAGTCACCGGCCCGGAGTCCGGCAGCACCGATTTCACATCCGCCGCGACGCCGACGATTTCGCCCCAGCTGGCGGTGGCGCCACCCACCGCGGCAAGCCGCCGACCGAGCGGATTTTCCCCGGGAAAAAGTCCTGCCGCCATCGCCTGGTTAATGATGAAGACCTTCGTCGAAGTGGTTGTGTCGCGCGCGGTGAAGGCGCGCCCGGCGATGATGCGCGTGCCGACCGTTTCGAAATAACGCGGCGTCACGCTATTGACGACTGCGGCTGGTTCGTGGCCGGGTTGCGGATGCGGGCGGCCTTCGATGAAATATTTCCGCGCGTCGAGCCAATTAAAGAAAGGCGTGACTGCTGAGATGCTGGAGGAGGCGATTCCGGGCAGGGAGTCGAGTCGCTCGAGGGCGAGCCGGTGGAAGCTATTGATCTTGTCGGGCCCGGAATAACGCGCGGCCGGCAGGACGACGGTGCCGGTAACGAGATGCTCGGATTGCCAGCCGGCGCGACGGTGATTCAACTCGTCCAGACCGCGGATGAAAAGTCCGGCGCCCGCCAGCAAAATCATCGCGAGGGCAAACTGACCGACAATCAGGACCTGGCGAAAAGTCTGCTGACCGCGACCTCCGGTCATGCCGCGCGCGCCGGTTTTTAGCGTATCGTTGACGTCGAGGCGCAACGCGAAAAGCGCGGGCGCGAGTCCGAAGGCGACGGCGGTAACGAGTGACGCGACGAAGGTCCAGCCGAAGACGGACCAGTTAAAAGCAAGGATGACACGCTCGCCGTTATCGCCCGTCGAGCGCACCGCGAGCCACTCCGCGCCCCATTGCGCGACCAGGATGGCGAGCGCGCCCCCGGCGAGAGCGAGCAGAAGCGACTCGGCGATCAAAGGGCGCAATAGCTGCAGGCGGGAAGCGCCGAGCGCGGAGCGGACCGCAAATTCCCGGGCGCGCGCCATCGTCCGGGCGAGGAGGAGATTGGCCAGATTCGAGCAGGCAATGAGGAGCACGAAACCGGACAATCCGATCAGCATCGCGATCGTGGCGCCGCCGCTCTTGCCCTGGACGGTCTGGTTCAGCGAGACCAGGCGCCAGGTGCTGCCCGCATTGACCTCGGGAAAATCCTTCGCCAAACGCGCGCCGAAGTTTTCGATAAAGGCCCGGGCTTCGACCTGCGAAACTTTCGCCGCGCGCCGGCCGATGACGCGCAAGGAAGTGTTCTGGCGGTCGGCCGATTTCTCCTTCGTTAGGCCAATCGGCCGAAAGAGATCGACCCAGCCGAGGTGCCGCCAGTCGTTGAACGACGCGGGCAACACCCCGACGACTTCGTTAGGCTCGCCATCGACTCGAATCGCGCGGCCGATGATGTCGGGGTTGCTGCCGAAGCGTTGCTCCCAGCAGCGTCGGCTGAGAATGACCACGCGGTCGTTTCCGGCGATGTCTTCGCCCTTGCGAAAATCGCAGCCGAGCTCCGGTTGCACGCCTAACAAAGAAAAGAGGTTGGAAGTGACCCGGAGACCGGAGGCCATTTCGGCGGGCTGCCCCGGCTCGGAAAGGCTCGTGTCGGCAGGCGCGTAGGCCGCGACCTCGCCGTAACCGCTCGCGTTTTGCTGCAACTCAAGGAAGTCGGCTGGCGAAAGATTTCCGTCGGGGTTTTGCGGAGTCGTGCGGTAAATGCGGTCTAACTCCGCGCTCGCGCGATACGGCAGAGTTCTCAGCACAATTGTATCGAAGGCGCTAAACATCATCGTGTTCCCGCCGATCCCCAAAGCGAGCGTGATCATGGCCAGGACCGTGAAGCCCGGGCTGCGCGCGAGCGAGCGGAATGCAAAACGGAAAGTGCGCGAGAGATCCGCCAGTTGCGGCGGCCGCCAGGTGTCGCGGATTTCTTCGCGATAAGCCGCTCCCTCCGCGCCGAACTCACGCTGCGCCGCGAGCCGGGCGTCGTGCTCCGACATACCGTCGGCGCGAAATTGGGCGATGAGCTGGTCGAGGTGAAACTGCATCTCGGCCGCGAGTGCGGCTTCTTGTTTACCGCGACGGAAAAGACGGCTGCACTTCGTGCGCAGCCAGCGGAGGCGTTCGCTTAGCATATGAGTTATTCCATGTTGAGGACACTGCTCATGGCCTCGGCAAAGGAAAGCCAGTGTTCTTTCTCGGCTTCGAGTTCCTTGCGGCCGCGGCGTGTGATCCGGTAAAACTTTGCGCTCCGTCCCGCTTCAGAGACGCCCCATTCCGCTTCGATCCAGCCGCGTCCTTCGAGCCGGTGGAGCGCAGGATAAAGCGAGCCCTGTTTTAAGGAGAGCCGATCGTTGGAAACAACCGCGATCCGTTTCGCGATGTCCCAGCCGTGCAGGGAAGCGGAAGAGAGAGCTTTGAGGATGAGGAGATCGAGTGTCCCCTGGAGTAAATCGTTGCGCACTTTGTCCATCTGGGGAGAGTTTATTGTCGAGCTCCTACATGAGTCAAGCGTTTTCTTGTCGAAGCTCGACAACAGAGGAGCATTTCACGCGCGTTGCCTGCTGACGAGGAAGCAGCGATAGAATACGGAGCGCGTGAGCGCGTAGACCGAACGGAACGGCGATGAAGATCTCGAAGTTAAGTTTTGCGCACCTGCCAACGCCGATTGAAGAATTGCCGCGTCTTTCCGAAGCCTTGGATGGGCCGCGGTTGTTCGTGAAGCGGGACGATCAAACCGGTCTCGCCTTCGGCGGCAACAAGACGCGCAAGCTGGAATTCCTCGTCGCCGAAGCGCGCGACCAGGGCGCGAGAACCCTGATCACCGGCGGAGCCTTGCAATCCAATCATTGCCGGCAAACCGCGGCCGCAGCCGCGCGCTTCGGATTTGAATGCATCCTCGTCTTGACCGGGTCCAAGCCCGATCGTTCGTCCGCGAATCTCTTTCTTGATCAACTCCTTGGCGCAGATGTGAAATACGTTCCGGAGCGCAAGGACCGAGACGGCGTCCTTCAGCAGACATTCAATCGGGCCGCTGAGAAAGGAATGAAACCCTATCTCGTTCCGTATGGCGGATCGAGTCCTACGGGGGCGCTGGGATACGCTTTCGCGATGAAAGAGTTGCTGGAGCAAAACGCGCAACCGGATTGGATTGTCTTTGCCACCTCCTCCGGCGGCACTCACGCCGGGCTCGTTCTCGGTCAACGGCTGTTTGGCTACAAGGGTAAGATTCTGGGCATAAGCATCGATGAATCAAAAGAGTGGCTGAGCGATCACGTCTCCGCCCTCGCATCCTCAGCCAGCGAAAAGCTCGGCCAGCGTACGGACTTCACGCCGGCCGACGTGCTCGCGAACGACGACTATTGCGGCGTCGGCTACGGTGTCGTGACCGAGCGGGAACGCGAGGCGATCGACTTATTTGCGAGATACGAAGGTCTGCTCCTGGACCCGGTCTATACCGGTCGCGCCGCCGCCGGGATGATCGACTTAATTCGCAAGGGAACCTGGAGAAAGGATGAGACGCTCTTGTTCTTTCACACTGGCGGCCAGCCAGCTCTCTTCGCGGATAGCTATGCGACCAAGATCTCCTAAGCGCAAGTAACACAGGCGTCCGCGTGTGGGTCAATCGGACATCCTGACTGGAGGTTCTTCCAACGCTGGCACCGAGCGACGAATCGCTTATAGCTAGAGCTGGGGGAAATTGGTCGCTGCCAGCGCGACTGGATCGTTCAACACACCCATCCGCCTGGAAAACGTGTCGGCAATACAGACCGCGCGGCTCTTCGCTTCTTCGCTGCGCGGCCCGACGAAATTTTCGTTCACCGTCTGCATGAAAAGCGGCAGCCAGCGCTCGAAATGCGCCTGCTCCACCGGTAGCACCGCGTGTTTCGGGAAGGGCAGACCCTGATAAGTTGCGTTCTTGAAAAGCATCGATTCCCAGAAACGATACATCTGTGGGAGATGGGTCGGCCAATCGACATTCGCCGTTTCATTGAAGATAGGCGCGAGCAGCGGGTCACGGTTCACCTTGTCGTAAAAGGCATCCACCAGCCTCTTCACATCCTCGAAAGATTCGATATCGCCAAGAATATTCATCAATACGGACAGCAACATACGTTTCGCGCGCCGATTGATATTGCAACCGATAACAACCGAAGCTTGATCAGATCAATTCTTCGGCCACTCCATGACCGCGTCGGGATTTAAGTGCTTAATCGCGACCGCGCCGGATCGCATCACACGATTGAGTCCCCGATCACCGAGACCTTCAGCTCCAGGTCAAGAGTTAGTGACAAAGGTCGCGTTTGGAATTTCCCGGCTTCAGAATTACCGTCTCTCCCTCGTCAAAGAAGCGCGCGCACATCAGCCGATACGAAACAATCATCGCCACCCTCGTCGGCGTTTCCGCGGTCTTTGTCTCTGGTTACGCCGCCTACGTCCAGCGGCAGCAAGTCCGCGCCGCCGTCTGGCCCATCCTTCAGTACGATACGAGCGACGAACAAATGATTCGTTTCAGCCGGCACAACAAAGGATTTGGTCCGGCTGTCATCCGCCATGTCACCATCAGGGTCGATGGTCACCCCGTGCGTAATTGGAACGAAGCATTCCAGAGGCTGGTTGGGCCGGGCAAGTATAAGTTTTCAGGGAGTAGCATGAAAGGCCATGTTCTTTCGGCCGGCGAAGGTATGGACGTGCTCGTGCCACACAACCCCGATGGCACCCAGCTCAAAATCGAAACAGCTGGCCCGCTTTGGAGCCGGTTGAACAAGGACCGCTATCGGGTCGAGGTTGAGATCTGTTACTGCTCCACGCTGGGCGAATGCTGGACCTTGCGGAGCGACTCGAAGACTAACTCGACGACCGAGGCCAGTAGCTGCGACGCCGACCCAGCTACTGCTTTTCAACAGTAGAGGAGGGCGTTGCCCTCGAGCAATACGCCGTCTATCGGGAACGAGTAAAGCGAATCATCTCGTTCATTCGTTAGTTCAAATCTCGCGAAACAAGCCAGGTCCACTCACGGCGATGTCGTACGATTTTCCCGGATTTTGCTATCCGGTTGCTTCTCGGGCGTTCGCGGCGGAAGAGTTGGGCGACTTACA
>DASXPA010000016.1:0-2671 GCA_036493915.1 Chthoniobacterales bacterium
CCCTAACAATGCCTAACGCCTAACGACATGCTCACTGACCTCCGCTTCGCTCTTCGCCAACTCCTCAAGTCACCCGGCTTCAGCCTGCTTGCGATCATCACTCTCGCGCTCGGGATTGGGCTCAACACCGCGATCTTCAGCCTGATCAACGATCTTTTCCTCCGCGGCCTTCCGTTCAAGGAGCCCGCGCGAGTCGTCCATCTCTTCACCAAACCGCCAGGTGGCGACACGTTCGATTACCCGCTCTCCGCGCCGCGCTTCATGCATTACCGCGACGGGCAGCAAATCTTCGATGGCTTCGCCGCGGAAAGCGGCACCGCGTTCACGCTCACCGGCGTGGGCGAGCCGGTGCTGCTGCAGGGCTTTCGCACCACGGCCAATTACTTCGATGTCCTCGGGGTGCGACTGATCATGGGGCGCACCTTCCGGCCGCAGGAAGAGGAAGGCGCTGATGTCGCGATCGTCTCGGAAAAATTCTGGCGCAGCCGGCTGGGCGGCGATCCGAAGGTGCTCGGTCGCAGCATCACGCTCGACGGCGTTGCGCACACGATCATCGGGGTGGTGCCGAACATGCCGGCGCAATGGGTCGGCCCGAACGGCAACGAAGTCTGGACAACGAAGCCGATGGTCATCCCTGGTTTTTCTTATGAACGGATGATGCGCGGGACCGCTTTCCTGCGCGTCATCGGGCGGATGAAACCGGGACAGACGGTCGAACAGGTACAGGCCGCGCTGGTCCCGCTTGCGCAAAGTTATCGCAACGCAAATCCCGGCAAGATCGATGCGGACGTGGTCGGTTTTGTGAAAACGTTGCCCGAAGATGTGAGCGGCGATTTGCGCCCGGCCTTCGGCACGCTCCTCGCCGCGGTCAGCTTCGTTCTGCTCATCGCCTGCAGCAATGTGGCGAATTTGCTTCTCGTTAGGTTCAGCGGACGGCGGCGCGAGATCGCTTTGCGCATGGCCCTCGGCGCTTCGCGCGTCAGCGTGCTGCGACTTTTCGTGCTCGAAAGTCTGCTCGTGAGTGTCTTCGCCGGTGTGGTGGGGGCGGTGCTCGCCTGGCAACTGGTCCCGCTCGTCCCGAAGATGGCGGCTAATTTTCTCCCGCTCGATCCGGTGAGCGGCGTCGGACTTTCCTGGCCGGTACTCCTTTTTGCGATCGGGCTTTCGCTCGTCACCGGTCTGGCGATGGGACTCTATCCGGCGTGGCAAAGCTCCCGCGCCGATCTCGTCGATGGCCTGAAGGAAGGCGGGCGCGGCTCGAGCGGCAGCGTGAAGCAGCAACGATTCCGGAAAATTCTTGTCGGCGTGCAGGTCGCGCTCTCGCTCGCCTTGCTCGCGGGAGCGACGCTGCTCATCGCCAGTTTCGTTAGGCTGAGTCACCAGGATCTCGGCTTTCGCGCGCAAAATCTCTGGGCCGGTTTCATCACTCTGCCGGCCGCGCCTTATCCGGACATGGCGACGCGGACGCGGTTCGTCCAACAACTGGACGCGAAACTGCGCGCGATCCCCGGTTTCGAAACAGTCAGCCTGAGCGGAGACATTCCGCTCGCCGGCGGCAACCGCACGCTCTACACCCGGCCCGACGGCAACGTCCTGCCGGTCAATGAGCGCGCCGCCGCGCCGTCCCACGATATTGCGCCCGGCTATCTCAAGACCTGGGGCATTCCGTTGCTCTCCGGCCGCGACTTCGACGAGCACGATCTGAGCGATCGGCCGAACGTTGCGCTGATCAGCCAGGCCGGGGCGCGCAAAGTTTTCGGAAAGGAAAATCCGATCGGCAAGACCTTGCTCGTGACGAGCGCGAGCACGCCGGTGGAAATCGTTGGCGTGGTTGGAAACGTCCGCTCGGAGAAGGTGGCACAGCGCAACGAGATGGAATTCTACCGGCCGTTCGCGCAGGAGAATTTCCCTTTCGTCACCCTCACCGTGCGGAGCACACTGCCTCCCTCCCAGATCACGCAGCTTGCCCAAAAGGCACTCGCCGAGATCGATCCCACATTGGCGATCGCGCAGCCGCAAATGATGAGCGCGATCGTCGCGCAAGCGCTCGGGCAGGCGCGCCTAACGAGTATTCTGCTCGGCCTTTTCGCCGGCGTTGCGCTTCTCCTCGCCACCGTCGGGATCTACGGCGCCGTCGCCTACAGTGTCGCGCAAAGGACGGGAGAAATCGGCGTGCGCATGGCGCTCGGCGCGCAGACCCGCGATGTGCTCCAGCTTGTCGTTAGGCAGGGGATGAGCCCGGTCCTCATCGGGCTCATCCTGGGTCTGGCCGCCGCGCTTTTCCTCGGCCGCCTCCTGACCGCGCAACTTTACGAAGTTTCCGCGAGCAATCCGCTTTTCCTCGCAGGCACAGCCGCGCTTCTCGCGGCGGTGGGACTGGTCGCCTGTCTCATCCCGGCGCGCCGTGCCAGCCTTGTGAATCCCATTGAGGCCCTGCGCAATGAATAATCGCGACGCTTTGCTGACACTCTGGGGAGCGCTTGCCTAACGAATAGCGAATTCTTTCAATCAGCAATCAAACAAAAGCAATCTTATGAATAGACCCAGCGGCGCGCAGCAGATTTGGCGAGTGCACGCGCCTAACGACTCACCAAAACGCTAAATGAATAACTTCCGCTACGCTTTCCGCCAACTGCTCAAATCGCCGGGCTTCACCGCTGTTGCTGTCGCC
>DASXPA010000017.1:0-54642 GCA_036493915.1 Chthoniobacterales bacterium
TCCACGCCGTGGCTGCGCATGAAGTCCGGCGCGCCCGGAAAGTTGCGGCTCTCGCCGACGATGACTTCACGAATGCCGAACTGCACGACGGCCCCGCTGCACAGGTAGCAAGGCATCAGGGTGGAATAAAGAGCGGTCTCACGGAAACTTCGGATCCGCCCCGCGTTTCGGAGGCAATCGATCTCGGCATGGGTAACCGGGTCGCTTTCCTGCACCGTTTGTTGTGGCCGACCGCAAGGAGATCGCCGCCGCGGGCAAGGGCGGACCCGATGGGATTCCGCCTTCAGGGAGATTCTTCCGCGCCTGTGCGATCGCGGCCTGCATCAAATCGTTTCCTGTCATGAGGTCGTTAGGCGCGGCTTGCGCCTTGTGCTCGCGCCGATAATGTGGCGATGCTGCGGAGATGTCGCGCGCGTTTGAGGATTTTTCGGTCGGGAGCCGCTTCGTCTCCGACAGCCGGGCGATTTCCGCAGCGGAGATCGTCGAGTTTGCACGGGAATTCGATCCGCAACCTTTCCATCTGGAGCGGGAACCAGGCGAGAACTTGCTCGGCGGTTTGGCCGCCAGTGGCTGGCAGACCGCGGCCATCTCGATGCGGTTGTTTGTCGGAACGATGCAAGTCGCTGGTGGCATCATCGGTCGCGCGGTCGATGAGTTGCGTTGGCCCGTGCCGGTGCGTCCGGGCGATACCCTGCGGGTGGAGATCGAGGTCGTCGCGGCGCGTTTCTCGAAATCCCGGCCGGGTTACGGGATCATTCGTTATCGCAGCCTCACTTGGAACCAGCGCGACGAGATCGTGCAAAGCTTCCTCGCGACTGCGATTCTGCCGACGCGGCAAGATCGTCAGGCAAACGGCTTGGGCGGTGAGGGGATCGAACCCCCGACCAACACGGTGTAAACGTGCCGCTCTACCGCTGAGCTAACCGCCCTTCGAAAGTGGGCAGCGATCGATGCTGCCTCGATAACGCGCGAAAGCTCACCACGAAACAGCCGGGCTCGCAAGCCGCAAGCGATCTGCCGTTCCCGAGCTGGCGTCGGGAGTGAAGCCCTGTGAAGCATCCCGGTTCCTTCACAAGCCGTCGCAGTCACTTACTCAAATAAAGAGTGATCGTGCCTTGGTCGGGGTTAGCGGCGACGAGATCGTCTTTCTTGTCGCTATTCAGGTCCGCCGCGGCGATTCCGCCCCAACCGCCTCGCGAAGGAAGAAGAACTCGCTCATATCTTCCCTCACCGCGGCTATAAAAAATGGCGATGCTGCGACTCTGCGCGCAGGCGACGACGACGTCGCGCCGACCGTCACCGTCGATGTCTCCGGTGGCGACTGCACAAGGCCCGTCACAGCCTTGCAGAGAAAGAGACGACGATGACGTGTGGGTAAAGCCGCCTTTGCCATCTCCGAGGAGGATGGTTACCTGATTCTGCTTCGGATCTTCCAGGTCTCGCTGATAGGGAATGACCGCCAAGTCAGCGTTGTCGTCACCATTCAGGTCGTCGATCGCAATCTGCCAGGGTCTCCCGCCAGCGGGAAAAGGCGATCCGGGGTTTTGACCTAATCCACCTTTGCCGTCGCCCAGAAGAATGGTCACGGTATCGTCGTCCAGATTTGTCGTCACGACGTCGGGATGACCATCCTTGTTGAAGTCACCCACCCGCAGTCGCTCGTAGGGGCGGCGCCCGACTGCGAAAAAGCGACCGGGAGTCAGTAGTCGCCCTTTGTCGTTCACTTGCAGCAGCTCGATCTGATTGCTGGCCCAGCTATCAGTCACAACGCCGATTCCTGAAGGCCCGAAGAACTCTGCTGCCGACACCCCGTGCGGATGAGGTTTCGAGTGCGCATCGAAGGGCGAGCCGGGAGCGGGCCGGAAACCGCCTTTGCCGTCTCCGAGGAACGTCCTGAGATACGGCGATTGGTGATTCGCGATCACAAAGTCCGCAGTCCCATCACCATTGAGATCGGTGATCGCGATGTCATTAGGTAAGTGGCCCGCGGGAATCGGCGACGCCGGCGTCGCGGCAAAGGCTCCCTTCCCGTCCCCGAGCAGGACAGTCATGCTGCCTCCCTCGGCATTTGCTACCAGCAAGTCGGTCTTGCCATCGTGATTCAGGTCCGCGGTAGCGATAAAGCGCGCGCCTTTATCTGTCGCGACAGTCACCTGACGAAAAGAGGCTGCCGCGGAGGCCGCGCCACAAGTCAGGGGCAGGGAAAAGATTGTCGCGAAAAGAGCGGAGCTAACACTTCGCCAATTTGTCATCGCTTGATGGAAATCTATCGCCGGCCGTTTGGTGCTGGCAAGAGGAACCGTCGCCGGCGCTCGACGGCCGCCTTTTGGAAGCAACCAGCGTCCGAACCGCTCTTCGGAAGTACGCCGGAGCCGGCGGGCGGTGCGGCCTTCAGAGTCAACGGCACGAGGTGACAAATCGGGTGCGATCTGCCGTGGCAACCTCATTGGTTTTGACGCTGATCGCTTGGGCTCCCCAAGGGATCCCTCCGAAGGAGTCTTGCCCCGCGAAAGCCCTTTCTCCCCCAGCCAGCGGACCGCGCATAAAAGCTGCTTCTAATGAATATAGAAAACATCGGGTTTTCGCACTGTCTATGAGTTCCTGTATTTTTCGAAGGCTCTTTTCCTCAACCCTTTGCGTCGCCACTCTCGCCTTCATCTCCTCTCGCGCCCAGGGCTTCGCCCTCGAAGGGGTTTCCTGGCCTGAGGGCAGCGTGGTCGCTTTTAATATGCAACTCGGCGCACCTTCTCAGCCGCTCGAGGACGGCAGCCCGACGTGGGACGCCGCCGCCGCACCCGCTGCCGATTCCTGGAACGCGGTCATGGGCAGCGTTCAACTTAGAAAGGTCTTCAATTCCAGCGCATCGCAATCCTCCGGCGATCACGTCAACTCGGTTTTTTTCTCTTCCACCATCTCCGGCGATTCCTTTGGAGCCGGCGTTCTCGCGGTAACGACGTACTTTTCGCAAAACGGCAAGATCCTTGAGGCAGATGTGGATTTTAATCAAAACCAACCGTTTGACTCCTATCGCGGCAGTCTCCATTTCGGCTCCGACGGCCGGGCGATCGTCGACATTCGCCGCGTTCTCCTGCACGAGTTGGGCCACGCCCTCGGACTCGATCATCCGGATGAGCACGGTCAACACGTCGCGGCAATCATGAATTCGGTGGTGAGCGACACTTATCTTCTCACCGCTGACGATATCGCAGGCGTGCAGTCGCTTTATGGCGCTCCAAACCCGACGCCCGCCCCGAGTCCCACTCCCGCACCGAGCCCGAGCCCGAGTGCGCCGCCGGCGAGCTCTCCTCCCAGCCATCTCGTCAACCTCTCCACTCGAATGCGCGTCGGAGTGGGCGACGATGTCTTGATTGGCGGCTTTATCATTCAGGGCGAGAAGAAGAAAAAGGTCCTGCTCCGGGCGCTCGGGCCGTCGTTAGGCGAAAACGGTGTCGCAGGGGCTTTGCGGGATCCGCAGATGACCTTGATGGACGCGTCCGGCAAGGTGATCGAAACGAACGACAACTGGCAGGACGGTCCGGACGCGGCTGACGTCATCGCGAGCACGATCCCGCCGAGGGATCCGCGGGAATCGGCGATCGTCGCGCGGCTCGCGCCCGGCGATTATACGGTGATTGTGGCCGGTGTGAACGGCACCAGCGGGATCGGGCTGGTGGAAAATTACGCCCTCGACTCGGACGAAACCTCCTCCATCGCCAACATCTCCACGCGCGGCCTCGTTGGAGCTGGCGAGGAAGCGCTTATCGGCGGTTTTATTATCGATGGTAACGCCCGCAAAAGCATTCTTGTCCGAGCCCTCGGCCCGTCGTTAGGCGGGAACAGTCGCTCCGCGGTGCTGGCCAATCCGCTGGTCGAATTGCGCAACGGCAACGGCGACATGATCGCGCAAAATGACGACTGGCAGAACGGTTCCGGGGCAGGTGCCATCCGCGCGACCGGTATTCCGCCGACCGATTCCCGTGAGGCCGCGCTCATCACCGCGCTCGGTCCGGGCAACTACACCGCCGTGGTTCGTGGCGCCGATGGCGGAACGGGCGTCGGCCTGATTGAAATCTATGACCTCGATCTTTAGCCAAGCCGGCAATTGAAAATGAACGCAGCTCGCTTAAAATCACCCATCAGCAATCCGCTCCCTGGAAGAATGAAACACCTCCGTCTCCTCCTCATCTCGTTGCTCGTCGCCTTCGGTAGCGCGCGCGCTACCACCGTCATTCCGCCCGATTTCGACCATCTCGTGCAGCGAGCGCAGGTCATCTTCGAAGGCGAGTGCACCCACGTGCAATCGCAATGGATCGGCGAAGGGTCGCAGCATCGCATCGTCACCTTCGTGACTTTTAAAGTCGACGACACGCTCAAAGGCGACGCCGGGACGACCTACACGATGCGAATGTTAGGCGGCACCGTCGATGGGCAGACGATGCAGGTGACCGACGCGCCCAAATTCAAAGTTGGCGATCACGACCTGCTCTTTGTCGAGAACAACGGCAGCCAGTTCGTGCCGCTCGTCGGAATCAAACATGGGCGCTTCAAGATCGAAAAAAGCGAGACCGGAGGCGACATGCTTATGACCGGAGAAGACCAGCCACTCACAGACGTAAACCAGCTCGGAAAAAACGAACAGCAAGTGGCTGGTCAGGGGCGGCATGCGCTTTCCCTGAGCGATTTCAAAATGACGGTGCGCAACCGTGTGCAAGAGCAAAGCGGGCAAAAGGTGCAGCCGAACGTGCCTTAGGTTCGTTGTGCCGGGTCCCGTGGCCCCAGCGACCCTACTCGTTAGGCCGAATTCTCCAGAGCAGGTAAACCGGAAGACCGCTGAGCACGATCGCGAAACCGATTCCGCAGGTCGCCGGCGCAAGCAGCGCGAGATCGGCGATCAAGGCGAGAGCCAGACCAATCGCGAGCAGAGGCACCACTGGATAACCGAACGCGCGGTACGGTCGCGCCATCTCCGGATTCTTCCGGCGCATCACCATCACGGCCGCGACGAGCAGGACGTAAAACACCAGATCCGCCGCGACGATGTATTCGAGCAGTTGCGTATAGACGTTGCCGTAACGAATCGCGCCGGTCGTCGGCTTTACGCTCATTGTTCGTGGCAGAGTCAGCAGCGCTGCCCAGACACCTTGCGCGACCAGCGCTGCCGCCGGGACATGATGCGCGTTCGTCCGGCCGATTGCGCGGAAGAACAACCGATCCCGCGCCATCGCGTAATAAACTCGCGCGCCGGCGAGTATGAGTCCGTTGTCGCAGCCAAAGGTGGAAATCAAGATCGCCGCCGCCATCGTGCTCGCGCCCGCTGGCCCGAGGACCGCGCGCATTGCCGCGACGGCGACCCGATTCTGCGGCGCGCGGGCGATCTCGCCTAACGAAAGTGTCGCCACGTAGGCGAGGTTTGCGAGCACATAGAGCGTCACCACCAAGCCGCAACCGATGAGCAACGCCCGCGGCAAGGTGCGTCCGGGATCGCGCGTCTCGCTACCGGTGAAGGTGACGTTCGTCCAGGCCGTCTGGGCAAAGAGCGGGCCGATCATCGCTTTCCCAAAAAGGACGAGAAGCGCAAAACCGCCCATCATTGTTAGGCCAGGTTGCACCGCAGTCGGACTCCAGCCATTTGCCCACGGGTTCCACCAGTCCGCCGCGCGTGCCGCGACGCCCGCTTTCCAGCCTAACGACAAGCCGACAACCACGAGCGCGAGCAGCGCCGCTGTTTTCGCAAAGGTGAAAGTGTTTTGCACCAGCTTCCCCAGCTCGAGGCCGCGGGTGTTGATCCAGGTGAGGAATAGAATCAGGAGCACCGCGACCAGCTGTTCGCTCGAGAGGCTGATCGCATACGCGCCGAAAAGGTGGATCGGCCTAACGAGATAAATTTCCGCCCCAATCGCTGAAAAAAAGACTCCGGCGAACTTCGCGAAGGCAATCGCGACCGCCGCGATCGTCCCAGTCTGGATGACGAGAAAAAGCGTCCAGCCAAAAAGAAAACCAAGCGATGGTCCGTAAGCCTGGCGGAGGAAGACGTATTGGCCGCCGGCGCGCGGCATCATCGCGGCCAGCTCGGCACAACAAAGCGCGCCCGCGATGGTCAATATGCCTGCCATCACCCAGGCGAGAAGCAGCCAGCCGGGCGCGCTCACCAGCCGGGTCGATTCCGCCGAGGTGATAAAAATGCCCGACCCGATCATGGAGCCGATTACGATCATCGTCGCATCGAGCGGACCGAGCCCGCGAAGCAACTTGTCGTTAGGCGAACTCATCGTGAAGCGAGCGGCGCCGCCACTTTGATCCCAGCCGCGGCCAGTTCTCCTCGCAGTTCCCCGACAAACGCAACCGCTTCGGGCGTATCGCCGTGCACACAAATCGTGTCGGCATGAATCACGAGATCGTCGCCCTCGACGGTCGTGACCACGTTCTCGCGTAACATCCGCAGCACGCGCCTCGCTGCTTCCTCCGCGTCGTGCAGCAAGGCATCCGGTCGAGAACGCGGAACGAGGGAGCCGTCAGCGAGATAGTTGCGGTCGGCAAAAACTTCGCGCGCAATTCGCAGATCGATTGCCGCGGCCGCACGGGCGAGCGCGCTTCCTTCCGGCGCAAAAAGGATGAGAGAAGAATCGGCCGCCAGGACTGCGTGCGCGACCGCCTCGGCCAACGCCAGGTCGCGCGCCGCCATGTTGTAAAGCGCGCCATGCGGCTTCACGTGATTTGGTCGCACGCCGAGAGATGTTGCGATGGCCTGGAACGCTCCCAGTTGGTAGCTGACCAGCGCGAAGACTTCCGGCGCAGTCGTCGGAAGTTCGGTGCGACCGAAATTTTCCCGGTCCGCAAGGCTCGGATGCGCGCCGACAGAAACGCCAACTTCGCGAGCGCTCATGACCGACTCCGTGATCGAGAGCGGATCGCCCGCGTGAAATCCGCAAGCGATGCTCGCCGAGCTAACCAGAGCGAGGAGCGCACCTTCGTTAGGCACACCCTCGCCAAGATCGGCATTGAGATCGACGCTCAGATTCACGAGGAGCGAAGTTGCAGGCCAACGCGGAAGCGTTCCAAGTCCGCTTCTCGCGCCCAGTAAAGCGCTCGCGCTTCTTCCACGGTGACCGCCTCGAATTGCACGTGATCGTTAGGTCGGAGCTGCGCAGCGAGCGGAAGATCGACGGTGATCACGTGCGCGATCCTGGGGTAGCCACCGATCGTTTGGCAATCCCCGAGGAGCAGAATCGGCTGCCGATTATTCGACACCTGGATCGTTCCGGGGACCACGGCTTCCGAGATGAGTTCGGTCTCCTTCTTTCGCGCCAACCCCGCGCCAGCCAAGCGCGCGCCCATGCGGTCGGCTTGTTTGCTGACCAGATACGCGCTCTTCAGAAAAGCAGACCGCGCTTCGTCAGCGAACGTTTCCCATTCACTGCCGCGGACGATGCGAAGGATTGGGTGCGGCGACGCCGTCTGCGCCCATTCGTTAGGCGCGGACCAACTCGCGCTGCGGCCAGCGAAAGCCAGCTGGGTAGTCGCCCTGCCGAGCGGAAGTTCATCACCGTCGCGTAGAGCGCGACCTGCGCATCCCCCGAAACGACCGCGCAAATCCGTCGCGCGGCTCCCCAGCACCAGCGGCACTACAATCCCGCCGGAGATGGCGAGCCATGACCTGCAACCGATCGGTGGCGCGCGCAATTCCAATTCTTCACCCGTTTGCACGCGAAGCGGTTTGCCTAACGACACGCCGTTATCCACGCCGCAGGAGGCGATGACGCGCTCGTCACCGAAGCGGAGGCGGGTCGGGCCAAGGGTGATTTCGAGAAGCGCGCATGCTTCCGCGTTGCCGACGAGGAGATTCGCGACGCGCGCGGCGTGTAGATCGAGCGCGCCGCCACCTGCGATTCCTTCGTGGCGATGGTGCGCCCGGCCGAGGTCCTGCACCGTCATGAGAGGACCAGCGCGAAGGATGGTTACTTTTCCCATCGCTTAAATTCCGCACGATCGATCGCGAAAAAGCGGACGCGATCTCCCGTTTGCAGGAGGGCCGCCGGCTCGCGGCTGGCGTCGAAGAGGCGCAGCGGGGTGCGGCCGATAATATTCCAACCGCCCGGCGAAGGAAGCGGGTAAATTCCGGTTTGCGCGCCGCCGATCCCGACCGACCCGGCGGGCACTTCGGTCCGCGGCGAAGCGCGGCGCGGCGTGGCGAGCGCTCTTGGCAACTTGCTCAAATATGGAAAACCGGGACTGAACCCGACGCAGCGAACACGGTATTCGGGGCGGCAGTGACATCGCATGATTTCGTTAGGCGAAAGCCGGCAATGTTGCACGACAGTGGCGAGATCGGGTCCGCACTCCGGTTCGTAACAAACCGGCACTTCGAGCAAACGCGACGGCCGGTCGAGCTTTGCCGCCGGCAGTCGACGCCGGAGCGCCGCTCGAATTGTGTGGGCGAAATCATCGAACGGCTGCGGCGTTTCAAGAAAAAGCGCGACGCTGGCAAAAGCGGGCGCGATCTCGACCACCCCGGGGAGCCGCGCCGCCTCCAGTTTGCGCGCGGTCGCGAGGACTTTGCCTAACGAGTCGCCGACCCGCACGACGACCGCGGTGTCCCCCAGCGGCACGATCTCGACGCCGGCGCTAGCGCGGGAGAGGTTGTTCGATGTTGGCGAGGGCGTAGGCGAGGACGGCGTTGATCGCGGCCGTTTCCGCAAGCTGATGCGGATCGATTTTGTCGAGGGTGTCGGCGGCGGTGTGGTGGTAGTTGAAATAGAAACGGCTGTCCTGGATGGGGCTGAAACCGGGCACGCCCCGCTTCGTTAACGGTCCGATGTCGGTGCCCGCTTCCGTGCGGCTGGCGAGCAGTCCGGCGCCAGAATTTTCGAGCACTTTCGCGATCGGCTTGATGAATTCTTTTAGCTGCGGTTTGCCGACGACGTTGACCCCGACGGGATGATCGGCCCCGAGATCGGTCTCCATCGCGGCGAATTGGTTGCCGATCTCGCCGGCGTGATCCTTCGCGTAACCCTTCCCGCCGGCGGTGCCGTTCTCTTCGTTCATCCAGGCGATGACGCGGATCGTGCGGCGCGGATGCAGACCAAGTTGCTTGATGAGTTGGGCTGTCGCCATCGCGACGCCCACGCCCGCGCCGTCATCGATTGCGCCGGTGCCGAGATCCCAGGAATCGAGATGGCCCGAGACGATGACAACTTGATCGGGATGCTCGCTGCCTTTGAGATCGGCGATGACATTGTCGCTTGGGGCGTCGGGCAGCGTCTGCGGCGTGAGGAGGAGATGCATTCGCACCGTTCCCTGGGGCGCGAGATGGGCCATGAGATCGGCGTCTTCTTCGGTCACGGCCGCGGTCGGAATCTTTGGGGCGTCCGCCGCGTAATGCATCGCGCCGGTGTGCGGTAACCGGTAAGCCGCGCCGCCGACCGAACGCACGAGCGCCGCGACGGCGCCGAGTCGCGCGGCAGCACTCGCACCGTCGCCGCGGTAAATCACCGCCTGCCCGTAGGCTTCCCCTCCATGCCCGGTGGCGGCCATCTTCTTGTCGAAAGCGTGATTGAAGAGAACGATTTTACCTTGGACCTTGGCTTTGCCTAACGATTTCAACTCGTCGAAATCACGCACCACGACGACGTCGGCATCGAGCCCATTTGGCGGCGTCGCGACACTGCCACCGAGTGCGGTGAGGACAATTTTCTGCGTTGTCTTTTCCGCCTGCCCAGGAAACTGCGTCAGCGCGGCGGTCTCTTCCCCGCGCACCCAATGCGGCACCATCACTTTCTCCAGCTGCACCTCGAGGCCGAGTTTTTTCATTTCCCCGGCGACATATTCAACTGCCTTCTGCGCCTGCGGAGAGCCGCTCAAACGGCCGCCGATGTTGTCGCTCAAATGTGCGACTTGTCGATAGGCGTAGTCACTCGTTAGGGCGGCCTCATCCAACTTCTTCATCTCCGCGAGGGTCTGCGTCGAATAGAGTTCAGGAGTCGGCGCGGGAGTCGGAGTCGCTTCCTGCGCCGTGCCTGAATTGGCGACCAGGGCAAAGACGAACGCGGCGAAAAGAAAACGACGAGTGACCATGAGCATGGGGCAGTTTGTCGAAAAAGAAGGCCGCCATCAAACGGCAACTGCATCGCGCCTGTTGCGGTCTCACGGTGCGCGCTATGGTGTGACTTCAATTCTCGACCCGCGCCCAATGCCGCATCCGACTATCGCTTCTCTCGATCTTCCTGGCCTAACGAAGCTGCGCAGCGGCAAAGTGCGCGAAGTTTTCGACCTCGGCGAGACGCTCCTTTTCGTCGCGACTGATCGGCTCTCTGCCTTCGACGTCATCCTGCCCGATCCGATCCCGGATAAAGGCGCGGTTTTGAATCAAATCTCAGCCTTTTGGTTCGCGAAATTTCGGGACGTGCCTAACCACTTCGTGACCGCGGATTTCGCGAAATTTCCGGCAGCGCTGCAGTCATTTCGTGAACAGCTCGTGGGCCGCTCAATGATTGTGCGCAAAGCGAAACCGCTCCCGGTCGAGTGCGTCGTGCGTGGTTATCTCGCGGGCTCCGGTTGGAAAGATTATCAGGCAACCGGCGCCGTTTGCGGGCACAAACTTCCGCCCGGTCTGCAACTCGCGTCCGAACTGCCGGAGCCGATTTTTACTCCGGCGACCAAGAGCGAGGCCGGTCACGACCTGAACATCGACTGGACGCAATGCTGCGACATGGTGGGCAACGAAGTTGCGGAGCGCGTGCGGACCCGAAGTCTGGAAATCTACCGCGCCGGCAAAGCGCACGCCGCGAGCTGCGGGATCATCGTCGCGGACACCAAATTCGAGTTTGGCCTAACGAACGAAGGCGACCTCCTCCTGATCGACGAATGCCTCACCCCCGACTCCTCCCGTTTCTGGCCAGCCGACAGTTACGCGCCCGGGAAAAGCCCGCCAAGTTTCGATAAGCAATTCGTGCGCGACTTTCTGGAGACGCTTGATTGGGAGAAGACCGCGCCAGGCCCCAAGTTGCCGCCTGAAGTTATTGAAAAGACGTCTTCGAAGTATCTGGACGCGTTTCGTCGGTTGACCAGCAGGCAACTTGTCTAGAAATCCACGTTTCGGACAATGGCTCAAGCCGCATGAGCAAGTCTGTCGCGATCGTTCAGTCCAACTATATCCCATGGCGGGGCTACTTTGATCTGATCAACTCCGTTGACGAATTCATCCTTTACGACGACGCCCAATACACGATTCGAGATTGGCGGAATCGAAATATCATCAAGACGCCGCAGGGACCAAAGTGGCTGACCATCGCGGTCGAGGTGAAGGGAAGATACCACCAAAAGATCAAGGACACCGTTATCAATGACTCGGATTGGGCCCGGAAACATTGGGCGACGATCGTTCACAGCTATTCTCGAGCGCCTCATTTCTCCACCTATCGGGAGCTCTTTGAGAATCTCTACCTTGGGAGTGAAGAAAAAATGCTATCGAGTATTAACCATCGCTTTCTTCAGGCGCTCTGCCAGGTCTTGGGGATCAGCACTCCTCTCACCTGGTCAATGAATTACCAATTGGTCGGCGACAAGACCGAACGGCTGGTCAGCCTCTGTCGTCAGGCCGGTGCGACCTCTTACCTTTCTGGGCCGGCTGCAAAGGCTTATCTGGAGGAAGCTCTCTTTCAGAATGAAGGAATTAGCGTCTCCTATATGGATTATTCCGGTTATCCTGATTATGCCCAGCTTCATCCGCCCTTCGAGCCGAGGGTGAGCGTTATTGACCTGATTTTTAACGAAGGGCCTAACGCGAGAAAGTATCTCAAAAGTGGACCGGCAGATCCTTTGGATTAGCCGATCAGCGTTTTTTTCCTTTGCCTCGCGCAGGACCCTGATTTTTCACGAAAAGGAGCTTCGCCGGCTCCGGTCCAAGGACGCCGTAATCAGGGAACTCTCCCTTAACGACCGAGAGCGTCCCGACAACGCTATTTTTTCCCAAACTCGTGCCGGCCAAGAG
This sequence comes from Chthoniobacterales bacterium, assembly GCA_036493915.1. Classification (GTDB taxonomy): domain Bacteria; phylum Verrucomicrobiota; class Verrucomicrobiia; order Chthoniobacterales; family UBA10450; genus Palsa-1392. The sequence goes on from DASXPA010000017.1 coordinate 11,987, forward strand.
CGAGGCGCCAGCGCCGATCCACGACCCCGGACCAATTACAATTGGTCGCCCCACCTTGTTTGGTTGCTGCATGATGGGGACGTGCGGATGAGAAAATGAATGGTTGTTATCGCCGATGAAGACACGCTCAGAAATAGTCACATTCCGCCCTATCTCGACTGAGTTTGTGCAGGAGATGAAGAAGTTCCTGCCTATTTGGACTTCGCGCCCGATCTCAATTCGAGAATCGTATTCATACTGGGAAAGATCGAAGTCGCTCTGATACCTTTCGTCGATGAAAGCATGTAGCTTCGTGAGATCTTCGTAGGCGTGGAGATAGCACGCCTCACGAATGCTGACGTTGTCTCCGACAAAGATACGATGGGGGTTGAGAATCCGAAAGGGCGGCCGAATTTTGGCGCCGCTTCCGAAACGGCCAAAGAGTTTCTTTTCCTTATTGGTCAGTGGCTCTGTTTTTTCGAGTAGGACGTCCACGTTTGGCTTTTTTGGATAAGACGGTCGCTTCAATCTTTCTTTATTACGGCTCCAGAACGGCCAGACCAAATCCGGTTGCGCCAAAATCGTTGCCACAATATAACATGAAGCGCTTCCCGTTGTGATCGAAAACGGTCGGATATTCGATCATGTCGGAATCCCAGCCGTCGGGCGAGACGTCAATCCCCTTGTCCTTACCGAGCCGTTTCCAGTTAATCCCGTCTTCGGAAACAGCATGCTGAATCCGATACTTATCTCCTCGACTGCAAAACCACATTCGATAAGCGTCGGGATCCTTTATCACGCACGGCTTGCAGATGGCGTTTTCGGGAGCGGAACTGGAATCGATCACCACCTTACCGGTTTTCGTCCAGTGCACCGCATCAATCGACTCGGCGTACTTGATGACATGCAGCATATCTTTCTTCTCCGCTCCCCAACGGAGATTTGAGCCATACCACATGCGATATCGTCCATCCTCATGCATCACCCAAGGGTAGGAGATGGTGTAGGGATCTACTTCGTCGAGAGGAACAATCGGAAATCGAGAGTGGCGTCGAAAGGGTGCGTCGCGAGAATCACTCACAGCCAGTCCGATAGCGTTCTTCCAAGGGACAGTCACCGATAAATTCCAGCCCATATAATAGAGGTAACGAGTGCCACCGCTGCGAACGATGCAGCCGATGGAGGCTCCGCAATCGTCAAACATGGCGAGATCTCCCGGAGGAAGAACCGGTTTGCCGGGGATTTCCAAAACCCGCATGGTGTCCTTTAGTTCGACTACTACATATCCAATGCTAGAGCGGTTCTTCTCATCGCGTGCGCTGAAGTAGATGCGGAAGGTGTCGCCTGTGACATGCTCTGGAGTGGGGTTCGCAGCGTGAGAGCGCGCCCAAACGAGCTCGCCGGAGGGACAGAAGATTCTCCCCAGCTTTTGCCAAGTCATCTCAAGCCGTCCGGCGGTTTCGCTCTGCCTGAATTCTCATCCACAGGAAGCGTCGCGCGGCGCACGATCGCGTCCAGCCAGGCGTGAACGCTGACGCCTTCCTTTTTGGCCGCCGCGATGGCCAATTGCCGAGCTTCCGGAGTAACCCCTTCCAGGCGGCCGTAGTAGCGCGTCCTAAGCGTGCCGCCGCGCCATCCTTGGTGAGGCAGGTCGATATCGAGTGGTGGTGGCCCATCGCCGACCTTGAAATCGATCAGATAGAAGCACCCGCCCAGGATCCAGCGTACCGTCACATCACGCGCATTGATCGGAAGGTGTTCCAGCGGCAGTTTATGCCGAAAGAGGGGATTGTTGGTCACAATCATCTCGCCGACCTCAGTGCCACTGAGCCAGGGCGGAAGGGATTCATCGCCAAAGACGATTCGCCCGCCCGGTCTTACTACCCTGGTCATTTCGGCCAAGGTTGCTTTCGGTTCACTGAAATTGTTAAACCCGCCAAAGTGAAAGGCTGCATCGAAGAATCCTTCCCGAAACGGAAGCAAGCGAGCGGTGGCCGCGAAATAATTGATCGCCGGCCTCAGGCCGCGCTCATTCTTCTCCGTTTCCAGTCGATTGCGAGTCTGCCGCACCATTTGCTCAGAGAGGTCCTGTACAAAGAATTCGCCCTTCTCTCCGAGTCGGCGCGCAATGCGAAAGGAGTCGCGGCCCGTGCCGGAGCCGATCTCGAGGACACGTGAGTCGAGGGCAAGGCAAAGAAGATCGAGCATACCCTCGCGAACCTTGTCTTCATCCTCGTAAAAGCTGCGAAAAAGCCAATCGACCGCTGCGTCATATTTTTGCTCGGCGGTCTCGTCGTATTCGGCCTGCGTCGCCCGTTCTGTCTCACTCAGAAGATCGAAGGGAAGAAAAGCCGGTATACCGTCACGGATCGGATAACGGAATCCGGACTCGCTCACCAGCACACCTTCAGTGATTTGATCGGACTCAGCTGGGGCTGAAGTCTGCAACGCGCCTTGACCTATAGGACAGACATAAACGTTCAGCAGCCTTCGGTTCATCAGAATTGCTACGGTAGTTCTATGACTTGATCACGTCCAGGAACCGCGTGCTGTCAATGCTCTCCAGAACTGCCGTGCCCTTCGCGACCACCACGCTGTCGGCTGAAATGTCTTGCGCGACGAGCGTGTTCGCACCGATGTAACAGCGTTCGCCGACCCGGACGTAGTTGGAGATAGTCGCGTTGACCCCCAGGAATGAGTTGGCGCCGATTTTTACTTCTCCAGAGAGCACCACGTGCGACGAAATGAAAACGTGATCCTCAATCATGGAAAGATCGCCGACATGATTGCCCGACCACATGACAACGTCGTTGCCGATCGTTACGTCGTAGTTGAACACGTTTCCTTCCAGAATAAGGCAGTTTTCGCCAAATTCGGGCATGCCCGACGCGAGAATACGAGAACTGATATAACTCGCCAGCCTGTAGCCCCTCTTCTTGGCGGCGACAAATTTCTCCGCGCGCAGCGCGTTCATCCTTTGAAAGCCCAACGGAATAAACATTTGCGCCTTCTCGGGTGGAATCTCATCCGCGATCCGCGAAAAAGGGATCACCGGCCGTCCCAAGAAGTTGGCGCCTAACTCCACATATTCGTCGTCTGCGGTGTAAGCAACGACTTGGTGCGGGCTGTCGTCGGAAAAATACCGGGTAGCGATGTTCGCACCGCGTCCGATTCCAAAAACGATAATTTTTGACATGTTTGACTAAGATCGGCTCGCTTTTCTTAGGCAGGTTCCGATCCAAACCTTCTCATAGATACCATAGTAGTCATTCTCGCAGAGACCCAGCCTAAAATCTTCAAAGCTCTCTTCCATCTCATCGACGATTTCCTCCTTTGAAGCAAATGCGCGGAAAAGACCACCATTGCGGAGTCGGTATGGATCCTGCCTAATTCGGTAATGCCCATTCCCGAGGATTTCCGCGTCCGCCAGAATGTAGCTGTCCGTTTTCGCCAAGGAGAAGATAAAGCGGCCACCTTCTTTTAAGACGCGGGCTATCTCTCGGAGGTTGTCAGCAAAAGTCTGTCCCGGGAGAACGTAATAGCAGGAATGGCAGGCGAGCAGGAAGTCCAGTGTCCGGTCCCGATGTGGTATTTGCGAGTTAGATCCAGTCCTTAACTCCGCGGGAACACCGAGTTTCCGCATGCGCGTCCGGGTCAACTCGCAAATTCCTTCCGAAATCTCGACTCCATGAACGCTGAAGCCGAGATTGTGCAAGAGCGGCATATTGCGGCCATCGCCGAAGCCGAGGTCGAGAATGTGAGCGCCGGTAAATGTTCGCCGATCAAGCTTGAGATGAGGATAGGTGCCCAGAAGAGTGCGGACGACGAATTCGACTGGATACACGTTCGTGAACGGCCGTTCCGCGTAAAAGTCTGCGTAGTGCTTGGGAATCGACGGTTCTTCCTGCTCTGGATTCGCGTCAGACATCGTGAGTTAACCCTGGCCGTGGATCTTGCGGATCAATGTATAGGGCCGGCCCTTCGTTTCGATAAAAATCCTGGAAACGTAGAGGCCGACAACCCCGACGGAGAAGACGATCAATCCCCCGAAAAAGGTGATCAAGACGATGGTGGAGGCCCAGCCGGCAAGAAGATAGCCGTGGAGCCGACGGATAACCAACCACACCGCCATGATAAACGAGCCGAGCAGGACGAAACATCCAGTATAGAAAACAATATAGAGGGGCAGTTCGCTGAACGAAGTAATGCTGTCCAAAAGAGCGATCAACCGACGACCGAAGCTGTAGCTCGTCTGACCGCGAGAGCGTTTCTCGAATTCAACGCCCTTCTGCTTGAAGCCGGTCATAACCCAAAGGCCACCAATCGCGGTCATGTGCTCTTTGTGCAGAAGAAGAGCGCTCACATAGTCGCGTGTCATCAACCGGACGGTGCTATGGCTGTGTGGAATTTTAACGGCGAGGAAAACATTCAAGAAGCGCCACGCCAGATACCCTCCCACCCGCTCGAAGAGAGCGCCCTTACGCCGCTTTTGGAGTCCGTAAACGACGTCCCATCTGCCGGCCTCCAGAACTGCCGAAAACTCGTTCAGAAGCTCCGGCGGCTCTTCCAAGTCCACGTCGATGAGAAAGATCAGGTCTCCTGATGCGTGTTCGAGGCCGGTCATCATTGCCTTGTGATGCCCGAAATTGCGTGATAGCTCGATCACCTTGAGAAATGGGCGTCCCGGGAGAAGAGAAAGAGCGACATCCAAGGAATCATCTGGAGAGCCGTCGTCGACCAGGATGATTTCAAAATCATCTGCGAGACTCCCTGCGGCCACCCGAGCCCTCTCTACAAACTCCACGATATACGGCGCGGAGTTGTATAGGGTAGCGATGACCGATATTTCCATTCTAGCAGTAGCGGCTCTTGAGGAGGCTGCGATCGATCTTCCCGTTGGCGTTCTTCGGCAGCCGCGCGAGGATATCGATGCGCGAGGGTACCATATAGCCAGGGAGAGTGGCCGAGACTTCTTGCCGAATCGCCTCAGGCTTTGATCCAGCGGTCGACGCGACTACGGCCACGATCGTGCTAAAACCGTCCTTTTCGGAATGCAGTGCCACGGCCTCGTCGATTCCAGGCACACCCCGCAGGACGTGCTCAATTTCCTCCAGTTCGATGCGATAGCCCTGATGCTTTATCTGACTGTCCTTGCGACCGACGAAATGAACCTTGTGATCGGCTCGCGACCGCATGACAAGGTCACCGGTGGCGTAGGTGCGGTCGTGGTAAGCCTTGTGCAGCGGATTTTGTCGGAAGGCGACCTGCGTCAACTCCGGTTCGTCATAGTATCCCAATCCGACGCAGGGACCGCCGAGAAGCAGCTCGCCCGCTTCGTCGAGGGCAGCCGGCTCGCCTGCTTTGTTGAGGATAATGAAGGAGAAATTGGCAACGGGACCACCCAGCGGAGGGTATCCGTCGAGCGTCTCGAAATCTTTATCAGTTATCTGATAGGTAGAGCAAATGCAGGTGCACTCGGTAGGACCGTAGACGTTGATCAATTCAATCCGAGGAGAAACGCAGTCGAACAAATCCCGTAGTTTGGTTTTGGGGTAGCCCTCCCCACCGAAAATGACAGTGCGCACGTGCGCAAACGAGGCGGGCGTAATTATCTTCAGAGTCTGGAAATAGATAAGAAGCGAAGGCACCGAAAAGTAGACTGTGCAGTGTAGTTCGTCGATTCGCTGAAGGACGCGATATGGATCGCGCATGGTCGACGCGTCGAACGGAACGAGAGACGCTCCGTTCATTATGCTGGCGTAGAAATCGAACACGGAATTGTCAAAGAACAACGGGTTGAGGTTTGTGAAAGTGTCGTCAGGTGTGACCGAGAACTCGGCTCGCGCCCACTGAATGAAGTTAAGCACGTTTGCATGGGACATAACGGCACCCTTAGGCAAACCAGTCGAGCCAGAGGTGAACATGATGTAGGCTGCGTCTGTTCCGAGGACATCGGCATCGGTCGGCCCAGACCGATCGGGGAAACCTTCCATACCGTGGAACTGATCGTTACGATCAATCAGTACAACATGATACCCGGGCAGGTCGAGAGGTATCTCTTTCGCCGAAAACACAAGGCGTGGTTCGCATTTTGCGAGAATGTGCAGGACGCGGGCGAGAGGATTTAGAGGATCGACGACAAAATAGGGAGCGCCCAGCTTCAGGCACGCTATGATCAGAGCATAAACGAGCGTACATTTGTCGAGACGAATGCAGACTCGGTCGCCCTTCCGGATTCCGTGCTGCTGGAGAAAGGCAGCCACCCTATCGCAGAATAGATTCAGTTCGGAAAAGGTTACGACTTCGCTTTCCGACCAGCGGAGAGCGGGGCGATCGTGTCCGGCGCGAACGGTCTTGCGGAAAAGATCGTGAACGTTGTGTGGATAGACGCTCAAAGCGTCAAGCCTCCGTCGAGCTCAAGCACAGTTCCATTCATATAAGCGTTATCGAGAATGAAGTTTACGGCGGAGAACACTTCTTCAAGTTTTCCGAGCCTCTTCAGCGGAACAGAGGCGGTAATTTCATCCAGTCGTTCCGGGGGCACGTTGTTACGTGTGGATGTGGTGTCGAAATAACCGGGCGCCACGGCGACGACCCGTATCCCGAAGGAGCCTAGTTCCTTGGCCAAAGCCAACGTCAGACTGTTCAACCCTCCCTTCGCGGCGGAGTAGGCTGCCTGCCCTCTGTTGCCGCGACTGCAAATGGAACTAATGTTAACAATCACCCCGCTTTTTCCTGAGGTGACCATCAGGGGCGCGGTGCAAGCCGTGACGTGAAATGCCGACGTAAGACATGACGAGAGAATGCGATCCCAAAGCGTAAAATCATGGTGTGCGAGACGCCCATCGACAAAGGAGACGAGGGGCGAGTTTGCAATCAGCCCGGCACAATTTATGACGGCATCAAAAGCGCCATGGTTCTCGTGCAGAAGCCCAATTTTCTCCTCGGTATCCGCGCCATCAGAAAGTTCGCACACCTGAAAAGAAAAGCGGACACGATCCACATTCGCGGGAGATTTGCGATCAAGTCCGCAGACCGCCCAGTCATCTTGCAGAAAGCGATCCACGAGATACCCACCCATTTCACCGGCTGCGCCGGTGATGAGAATGGTCCGTTCAGGCATTTACTCCCTTTTCCCTAAGGATATTTCGGATGTCGGCCAGCGTGACGAGTTCTCGAATTTCTTGCGCGGTTAATTTCGTCTTCAAATGTTTCTCGAGTCCGACGACTAGCAGAACATGTTTGAGAGAATCCCAGCCTTTAATATCGCGCAAAGCGGTCGCCTCGGGCGGTAGACTCCCGAGTTCGCACATGAGGACCCCCGCCATTATTTTCTCTGATTCATCCATTCGAAAAATTCCTTCTCCTCAGTGGCGATCTCATCCGCCGAAGAACGCCATGGGCGCTTGATCCATCCGCGTGTATGATTGTCCCTGCATTTCCCCTCTTGAAACTCGCCGTGGCCGTATTTTGCTGCCCGTCTCGATAGGTACTGCTTCTCGGAAACCAACGCGTTAGAGGACGACCGCAGGTTCTTAGACTTAATGGGATTTCAAATTTTGCTCGCAGAACTTCGGAAGCTAACAAAAACTCCTTCGTCGTCGAATTCCTGCCTTTCTTAGCCGATCCTGGTCGAAAAACAAGCGGGTCCCCCGCGTGCAGAGGAGCACTCTGGGAGGCGATAGCTGGCGGAGCAGTCTGAATACTTGTCGACCCGTGCAGTAATTTCTCTATCGTCGGCGTTCGGAGGGAACTTGATAAACGGTGGATGAACGGGGGCGAATGGTCGGGGCGATCGAAAAGAGCATGCCCGAATAGACTAAGAGGAGGCGAAGGTGCAATGAAGAAGACGCGGTCCAATTCGCTAAAGGGGTTCTGAACAGTTGGATGGATTACCAACCGTGACCAAAGCACTTCGTCTCCGGGGAAACGCGCGAGGAAACTTCCTAATCATTCTTTTCCTGGCGCTCATCTTATTCGCGGGCGCCCTAATCTCGTTGTCGTCTCAGTATGAAACGAATGACGATGCGGCTATGAACATGTACGCGGCGGGAAAGAATCTGGGCCAGAAGCCGAGTCAATTCCTGCTCTTCCAGCACTTCGTTATCGGACTCGGCTTAAAGTTTTTCTATGAACATTGCCCCCAAGTCCCCTGGTACGGTGCACTCTTGTATATCTACCTTTTTGTAAGCAGCCTTCTCATAGGGTACGCCCTCCTACGCATGCATGATCGCCTGAGTACAGCGGGCGTCTGGGTCGCACTTTTCCTTATATTCTACTTGCAGGTCATTGTGAGTCCTCAATTTACTGTCTGCGCAGGTTATCTGGCAATCGCTGGAATCCTTGTGCTCTACTCGGCTGTTTCCAAACCGTACGCCTCGCGCAATGCCAACCGCTGGTGGCTTTGTCTCGGGATGATGCTGCTTATCTGGGCGGGTCTAGTGCGCTTTTACAGCCTGCTCCTGGTCATGTTTTCAATGGTGCCTCTTTATGGAGTTGCCTTCGTCAGACGGCGCGCCGACGCTTGGCGGGGACTCTTTCCGATTCTCTTTCTCGTCGCTTTGGCCTCGGTATTCCTAAACTGGACACAGGTGTTCTATTACGAACACTCGCCGGGATGGGAGCAGTTTTACCGCTACAACAATGTGCGCGCCGAATATATTGACCGGCACAAGATCGCGTGGAATAAGAGCACGGCTCCGCTATTTCAGCGGATCGGATGGAGCCGAAATGACCTTGAGATGCTGACATCGTGGTTCTATCTCGATCCGAACGTTTATAGCTTTAACAACCTGGTATTCATATCCCAAAACAGCGAACTCTTACCAAAGGCAGGGATCGACTGGGACTCTCTTTTCACCAATCTTCTACAATCGCTACGATCCTATAGCGGAATGGGGGGAATCTTATTGTGTATCGTTGTTCTGGCAAGGAATCCTATGACGACGCAAGGATTCGCTGTCTTCGCTCTGGTTTGGTACGGAATTCTGTTTACCGGGATTAGCCTCGTGGAACGTCATCTTCCACTCCGGGTGTGGTTGGTTATGCTCTGCAGCTTTTACGCAACGGAGGCGGTATTATGGTGTCAGGCCCGAGAGGAGATGCCGGAGGGGTCTGAGGATGCGCGGCCAACCCACAGGTTGCCGATCCTCTCCAGGGTGATTGTGGCGTTGTTTCTGGCTTTATGCGTGGGGCAACTAAAAATCAACTGGGAGCGGAGTAACAGGTACCGGTTATTACAGAGGGAGTTTCGGCACGACCTGGAGGAGTTGAAGCCGCGGGCTGACCAGCTTTTCGTGACTTGGGGCGGAGACTTTCCCTATCAGACGTTTCAACTCCCCGACGAGGCAACGCCGGCGTCCCAGGAAATGCAGTTTCTTGGGCTGGGAGTTGGGAATCATGAGCCCGTTGTGCAGAACCGTTTGCGATCGTTTGGAATCAACGATCTGTATCAAGCATTTTACCAGCGGAACGATGTTCTCCTGATTTGTATTCCAAGGAAGAGGAAGCTTCTGGAGAAATACATTCAAGAGCACTACCACGAGAAAGTCTTGGTAAGGACGGTGTTTAAAGGAAAGACTTTTACAGTGTGCAAGGTCGCTATTCAGGGATAACCTTCTCTTCAACTGGGTGAACATCGTGCAGCGAAGCGCAAAGCCCGAAGGGAGCTCGCAACAGGAATTGGCCAAATTGTGGTAGAGAGGGCAACGACGGGGATAAACCAATCTCCGCAGCCTTCATTCGTGCAGTCCTTATGCCCTCAGCACAAGAGAAGGTGTGTTGATTTACAACGGCGCTGTGCTGTAATGGCGCAGAAGGATGAACAAATTTGTTCAATCAACACCGGGCGTGCTTTCCGGCTATGCCGCAATCATGGGGACCGTGTTGTTTACCGTTTTCGGACAGATTGTGCTGAAATGGCAGGTCGGCAAAGCAGGTGCGCTTCCCGCCGGTTTTCTCGAGAAGATTCTTTTTCTCGTCCGGTTCATGTGGAATCCGTGGATCCTGATTGGTATCGGTGCCGGGTTTCTCGCGTTTTTCTGCTGGATGGCGGCGATGACGAAGTTCGAGCTAAGCTATGCGTATCCCTTTATGAGCTTGTCGTTTCTCCTCGTGCTGATCCTGAGCGTAGTATTGTTTCATGAGACGCTTACGTTTCCGAAGGTGGTAGGAGTTCTCTTAGTGATTGCCGGTATCGTCGTGGGGAGCCGCGGTTAAGTGCCGGCGGCGATGTGACCACGGGGGAGGCTCGCTCAATTGCACATTCCATTTAACCGACCGTTCCTTTCTGGAAGAGAGTTCGAGTTTATCCAGGAGGCCATCGCCAACTGGCAGATCTCGGGAGATGGAGCCTTCACGCAGAAATGTCACGAGTTTCTTGAAAAGAATCTGGGTGTTTCCAAAGCGTTACTGACGACGTCCTGCACGCATGCGCTCGAGATGGCGGCGCTGCTTTTGGACATTAAGCCGGGCGATGAAGTGATTCTGCCTTCCTTCACCTTTGTTTCGACGGCCAACGCGTTCGTCCTCCGAGGGGCCCGGCCGGTGTTCGCCGATATTCGGCCAGACACGCTTAATCTTGATGAAGCAAGACTGGAAGGTCTCATTACGTCGCGAACAAAGGCGATCGTCGTCGTGCACTATGCCGGAGTGGGGTGCGAAATGGAGGCGATTCTCCGGATTGCCCAACGTAACGGCGTGCCGGTAATTGAAGATAACGCGCACGGCTTGTTTGGCAGATACAGGGAACGTTATCTAGGGACCTTGGGCTGCCTCGCTACGCAAAGTTTTCACGAGACCAAGAACTTTAGCTGCGGAGAAGGTGGCGCTCTTTTGATTAGCGATCCCCGGTATGTCGAGCGAGCTGAAGTTATTCGGGAGAAAGGAACGAATCGGAGCAGGTTCTTTCGCGGCCAGGTTGATAAGTATACGTGGGTGGATGTGGGTTCCAGCTATCTTCCTGCCGATATTCTGGCGGCTTTTCTTTACGCGCAGCTCTCGAGCCGCGACAAGATTCAAGCGAAACGAAGACGCGTGTGGGAATACTATGATGCGTGCCTTGGGGAGTGGGCGGCTGCCCGATGCGTCCAAGTGCCCTTCGTTCCGGCGCACTGCGAGCAGCCATACCACATGTATTTTCTCATTTTGCCTTCGCTGGAAGTGCGCGGGGCTCTGATAGCCCATCTGAAGGCTCGCGGGATTTATAGCGTCTTCCATTACCTCCCACTTCACCTCTCCGTCATGGGCCGACGGTTTGGTGGGAAAGAGGGTGACTGCCCCGTGGCCGAGAGTGTCAGCGACCGGCTTCTTCGCCTGCCTTTCTTTAACGACCTCACCGAGGAAGACCAGGCGGAAGTGATTGCTACGGTATCTGCCTTTCGCTGTTAGGGCTGAGCCGTGAACGCGAGCAGCTATCTTTCTTATTCGTTGTGGACACCGCTCTTGTTGGCCGTCGTCCTGGCCCTCTCCTGGTTCGTTCTGCAAGGTCGGGAGGGAATCAATCTTGCGGACGAAGGATTCCTTTGGTACGGGGTGCAGCGGACGCTCGCCGGCGCAGTGCCGCTGCGCGACTTTCAAGCCTATGATCCCGGGCGTTACTATTGGAGCGCACTGGGTGCACGTCTGTTCGGCCGGGGTCTCGTCGCGCTCCGCTTTTCCGAAACCCTTTTCCAAATTCTGGGGCTTTGGGTTGGCCTACTTATCGCGAGCCGCATCATGCAGGACGGATGGTTTCTCGCAGCCGTCGGAGTGCTTCTTGTCCTTTGGATGTTTCCATCTTTCAAGCTATTCGATCACACCTTCTTGCTTTGGGGAATCTGGGTTGCTGTTCGCCTGCTTGAAGAGCCCTCGCCCTCTCGACTCTTCATCGCCGGAGCCTTTGTCGGTATTAGCCTCTTCTTTGGAAGAAATCACACGCTTTACAATTTGCTGGCGCAGGCGGTGCTCTTAATGTTCCTGCACGCGAAGTCTTCTCCGCTTTCTTTTCAGCAGGTCGAAATGTGGGTAACGGGCATCGCAATCGGTCTCATTCCGACGATGGGCATGTTGCTTTGCGTAACCGGCTTTTCATCTAGTTATATCAAATCTGTGCAGGCGATCTTTCGGCATGGCACGAATCTTTCTATTCCGGTGGCCTGGCCGTGGCGGATTTCGCCCTTCGCGAGTTCTATCGCGGCGACTCGATTCCTTGTCGGAGTTTTGTTTGTTGCTTTGCCTCTGGGTTACCTCGCCGGAGTAATGGCTTCCATCTCGATGGATGCGGCGGCGATTCGTAATCACGCTGTTTTCATTGGATGCGCCTTTGTTGGCCTGTTCTATCTCCATCATGCTTTTTCCCGGCCGGATCTTAGTCACCTCGCTCAGTCTATTCATCCATTCAGTTTTCTTGTATTGGCCTTGGCTGGAGCTCTGGACGAGAGCGCACTGTGTCGTTGGGGCGCGCTCGCAGCTCTGCTTGTTCTTGCCGTATTCACGATCGGCAGGCAGAGTCCGCGTTATCAACGTTGTGTGTCGGCTAAGCGTTGGGTGCCATTCGATGCCGGGAATAGGATTTTCCTGTCGCCTAGTGTCAGCCGTCTCCTTACCTCTCTGCGAGATTTTGCGAGGGAAAATATTCCTGCGCGAGATGGGGTCCTTATCGCGCCCTTTACGCCCGCTTTATACTCGATTCTGGGCCACGAATCGCCGTTATGGGATATTGCATTCTACACCCCCGCTCCGGCCGCGCGACAGGTGGAAATGATCCGCCGTTTGAGCGAAAGAGGTGTAAACTGGGCGATTATTTCTGAAGCGGTGCCAGATCAGCGCGAGGATTTACGTTTCTCGGCCACGCACGCTCTCGTCTGGCGGGATTTGATCGAAGAGTTCGAGCCGGTCGAGTGTGCTAGCCTTCCAAAATCGGTGAAAATCCTTCGGCGAAAGCGGGCGGCGTTACTTCCCAAGTAAGTCGGCAACGAGCGACTTCTCTTCCTTCAACTCGTTGACTGACGCGTCAATTTTCGTCCGGCTAAACTCGTTCAGCGGAACGTCCTGCACAATCTGCCACTGGCTCCCGCCAACGCGGACCGGGAAAGAGCTGATGAGATCCTGCTCCACGCCGTAGCTGCCATCGGAACCGACACAAACACTGTGCCAGTCACCTTCGGTTGTCTCGGTCGTTAGGCTGCGGACGGTGTCGACGATGGCATTCGCGGCGGAGGCGGCGGAGGAGGAACCGCGCGCTTTGATGATCGCAGCGCCGCGTTGTTGCACGGTGGGAATGAAGGTTTCTTTCAGCCAGCTTTCGTTAGTGATGACTTGGTCGGCGCTTTGGCCGTTGATCTTGGCGTTGTAGAAATCCGGATACTGCGTCGAGGAATGGTTCCCCCAGATGGTCATGTTTGTGACCGCGGTAACATCGACACCCGCTTTCTGTGCGAGCTGCGCTTTGGCGCGGTTTTCATCGAGACGGGTCATGGCAAACCAGCGGTCCTTAGGCACGGATTTGGAATTGTTCATCGCGATCAGGCAATTGGTGTTGCAGGGGTTGCCGACGACGAGGACGCGCACGTCCGAGGCGGCGTTTTTCTCGATCGCTTGTCCCTGGCCGATGAAGATCTTGCCGTTGATCCCGAGCAATTCCTTGCGCTCCATGCCGGCTTTGCGCGGGACGCTGCCGACCAGCAACGCCCAGTTCACCTCGCGAAATCCTTCGGCAAGATCAGTCGTCGGCGTGATGCCTTTGAGGAGCGGAAAAGCGCAGTCGTGCAACTCCATGACGACCCCTTCGAGGGCGCCGAGCGCGGGTGGGATTTCGATGAGGGACAGATGAACCGGCTGGTCCGGGCCGAACATTGATCCCGAGGCAATGCGAAAGAGGAGCGAGTAGCCGATCTGGCCCGCCGCGCCGGTGACGGCGACTTTGATGAGTGAATTCATTTCCCTTCCTTAGCCGCGGATTCAGCGCCTGACAATCGCCCGCTACGCTCGATCAATCGCCGGACCAACTGGAGCTGTCGGCGGAGCGATTTTCCGCGACCAAGCTTGGAGACGGTGGTGTGCAGGCGTCGTGTCCAGTTAGAACTGCCGGCTGTGCCGGGGACGTTGAAGCGATCCTTGCGGCCGAGCAGGTCGGTGATCATGACGATCGCGATCCACGATTCGCAGCGGAAGAGCGCCTCGAAAATCGCGGGACAAAAATCGTGGAGATAATCCATCGAATCGTGAGGCATGAATCCGGCGAACTCACCGATTTTGGCCAGGTCGCGTCGCGCCTGGTCCGCGTGTCGGCCTTCGACGAAGGCCTTGTCCCAAATCGCGCGCACCGGCTGATGATCGTGAGTGGCGAAAGTGGCGACCGAAAGCCGCTCGTAGGCGCTGCCCGGAATGGAGCGTTGGTCGGGATAATTTTCCCATTGCGGGATTTTGAAACCGGCGATGCCCAACGAATGCAAGCTCGGCCGCACGTAATCGGGGACGGTCCCGAGATCTTCTCCGACGACGCGGGCGGCGCCGGATTCTTCGAGGACGATGCGGAGATATTCTTCGCCTTCGCGGCGATTGGCTTCGCAGTTTTCCGCGGTGTGATCGTCGCGCGGCGCGAAGTGTGGCTCGCGCCCATCGGTCTGCTGGCGCATTTCTTCCCAGCTCAAAGGGAGAAATTCAGCGTTGCGGTCCGGCCGCCAGGGAAAGGCGTAGATGCGATAGAAGCCGAGGATGTGATCGATGCGGAAGAGATGAAAAATCTGTTTCACACCGCGGACGCGCTGGCGCCACCAATCGAAATCGCGCGCGCGCATCCGCGTCCAGTCGTAGAGCGGGATGCCCCAGTTCTGGCCCCATTTTTGGGTGAACTCATCGTCCTTGAAATAAGGTTCCGGCGGCGCGCCGCCTGACCATGCGAGCCGGAAAAGATCGGGCTGCGAGAAAACGTCGGCGCTGTAGTAGCTGACGCCAAACGGGATGTCTCCCATCAGGGCGACGCCTTTTTCTTCGGCGTAATCTTTCACTGCGCGCCACTGTTCATGCGCGACCCATTGCACATAGCGGAAGAATTGCCGCCGCTCTTCGACCTCGCCGCGAGCGTCCTTGCCTAACGAGTCGAGCCAGGCGCGCGCGGCGGTGATGCTGGATTGCGGCCAGGTGTCCCAGGTTTCACGTTCGCCGTTCGTTTCCATGAGGACGCGAAAGAGCGTGTAATCGTCGAGCCAAATGTTTTCGGCGTCGCAGAAGGTTGTGAACTTCTCGTTAGGCGGACGCTCCCGAAAGCGGGTAAACGCGCGCTCGAGGAGTTTTTTCTTGAGCGGCTTCACAATCTCATATTTCACGGCGCCCCGGCGGAGCGCGGGCAGATCGATCTCGCGGGTGACTTCTGCAAAAGCCTCTATGGTCAAATCCTCCGGCGAACCCGGCGCGAGCTGCAGCGTGGTCGGATCGATCGCGCGCGAGCTAATCGCATTGTAGGCGCTGTTGTCGCCGCCGGTTTCGTTAATCGGGAGCAGCTGGACCAAGCGGAAACCGATCGCGTGCGACCAGGCGATGAATTGGCGTAAAGCCTCGACGTCGCCGATGCCAAGATCGTCTTCGCGCCGGAGGGCGAAAAGCGGCGCAAGCAAGCCGGCGATGCGCTCGCTAGGGGAGAGAGTCATGAGGAAAAGGACGAATCACGAGGCAATGACGAACGGTTGTCTAACGACAAGAAGTTCCGCGTCGGCATTCGTTCTTCGGGTTTGGTTCTTTTTTAGCTCCGCCGCACGTTCCAATCCTCGACGAGCTGCGCCGGGATCTCTTTGAGGAAACGTGAGGGACGCTGGAACATGTCGCCGTAGCCGGCGTTGAGGCGCATATGCGGATAGGTGAGATAGAGTTCGTCTTTGGCGCGGGTGATGGCGACGTAGAAAAGGCGGCGCTCTTCTTCGATCGCGTCGCGGGTTTCGAGCGAGCGTGAGCTGGGAAACATGCCGTCCGTTAGCCAGATGACGAAGACGGTGTGAAACTCGAGGCCCTTCGCCTGATGGACGGAGGAGAGATTGACCGCTTCTTTTTCGCCCGCCTGATTCACCGCCGGTTCCGCGTCGACGTTGCTGATGAGCGCGAGCTGACTGAGGAATTCGTTTGCGTCTTTGAATTGTCGGGCGAAGGCGGCGAGCTGGGTGAGATCTTCCTTGCGCAGTTCGTAGTTGGCGAAGGTAGCCTTCGCGTAGTCATCGTAGATCGCTTCAACGATCGACAGGATCATCGAGGTTGGCTGCGTCGGTTGACCGTTTGGAGCGATTTCGTCGAGAGTGTTGGCAAGTTGCTGCCACGATTTTTTCGCGCGCGCGGGGACGGAGAGGGATAGTAGCTTCTCGCCAAAGTTGCATGCGGGAACGATGACCCTTGCTGTTGGGTTGGCGATGCTTTCCTCGCTGACGTCAGCGCCCCCGGCTACAACTTCAGCGCCCAACGATTTCTCCCAGCCTTGCCACAAGGTTTCCGCGCTCTTTCCCCCGATGCCGGGGAGTAATCGGACCATGCGCTTAAAGGCAACTTCATCGCGCGGATTGGCGACGAAGCGGATGAAGGCGGCGACGTCTTTGATGTGCGCCTGTTCGAAAAAGCGGATGCCGCTCGTGATCTGATACGGAATGCCGCGGCGGGAAAGCTCGAGCTGCAATTCGACGGCGTGATAGTGTGCGCGGTAGAGAACAGCGATCTCATTGAGGTCGATCCCTTCGTCCCGCAACTCGAGGATCCGTTGAGCGACAAATTGAGCCTGCTCGCCGCCGTCGTTGAGCGCGACGACCGCCGGCTTGAGAGTTTTCGTGAGGCGAGTCGCGCTGAGATTTTTGCGAAACTGCTGGACGTTGGCCGAGATGGAGGCGTTCGCGACCTGCAGAATCTCGGGCACGCTGCGGTAGTTCAGCTCGATCTTGAAGACCTGCGCGTTGGGATAGCGGCGCGGGAAGGCGAGAATGTTTTGGAAGTTCGCGCCGCGCCAGGAGTAGATCGACTGTGCGTCGTCGCCCACGACCATCACGTTCTGATGATCGGCGGCGAGCAGGTCGATGAGGTCGGCCTGGATTTTGTTCGTGTCCTGATATTCGTCGACGAGGATGAACTGAAATTGCCGGCGATAAAACGCCGCGATCTCGTCGTGTTCCTTGAGCATGCGGAGCGCCTTTTCGAGGAGGTCGTCGAAGTCCATCGAGTTGGTCGATTTCTTTCGCCGCTCATAACGCGCTTGCACGTCTTTGATTTGCTCGAGAAGGGGGAGAAAATAGGGAAATTTTTCCGCGAGCAGTTCCTCGAGCGGCCGCTCGGTGTTGACGACGAAGCTAAAGATGTCGGCGAGGACATCGCCTTTTGGAAACCGCATTTCCTTCGGATCGATACCCGCGCTCGCGACCACGGAATTGAGCAAATCCTTCTGATCTTCGCGATCCATGATCGTGAATCCGCTGGAAAATCCAAGCGCGCTGCCGTGGCGTCGGAGCATGCGATTGCCGATGGAATGAAACGTTCCGCCCCAGAGTCCACTGGCGTCGACCGGGAGGAGGTTGGCGACGCGGTCGAGCATCTGTCGCGCGGCTTTGTTCGTGAAGGTGAGGAGGAGGATATTGCGCGGGTCGACGCCGTTCTCGAGCAGGTAGGCGACGCGATAGGTGAGGGTGCGCGTCTTGCCCGAGCCGGCGCCTGCGATGACGAGAAGCGGACCGGGGGGCGCGGTCACCGCGGCGTATTGTTGCTCGTTCAGTTCGCCTGCGTAATCAATGCTGATCGTGGCGCTGGAAGGGGCGCGCTGGAGCGTGTATTCGCGGGACATTGGGGGACTACGCTGGAGCGATGGTTGCGGCTCTTCAACGAAAAGTTCAGGAAGTGATCAGCGGTCGGGCGGCAGTTCGTTAGGCACAGCGGTCCGGCATCCTTTTAGCAAATTGCTTTTCAGAAAGATCGGCGGCCTGCGCTTCGTGGCAAGCTTAGTGCTTTAGCTATTGTGGAAATTATAAAGCCACCCCGAACATTAACATTTTTGCATGCCCATGAAAATTCTCGACCGCGATTGCGCCGAATTCCTCATCATCGATGACGATCCCGCCATCACCAGGTTTCTGGCCACTTATCTGACGCAAAAAGGGCATACCTGCGCTACACTGACGGACGGTTTTCAGACCGCAACCTGGTTCGAACTGCAGGATTGCGAAGTCGTCGTTGTCGATCTCAACATGCCGAAAGTCGATGGGATTTCGCTCATCACTTTCATTCGCGAGATCCGGCCAAATTTGCCGATCATCGTCTTCACCGGCGTCGGCTACGAAGAGGAAAAAATGCACAGTGCGCTCCGTGCCGGTGCGAACGGTTACGTGAGCAAGAACCTGCCGGTTGAACAACTCTACTGCGTGCTCTCCCGTGTTCTCGCGACCAGTCGGGAGCGAGCCCGCCGCGATGCGATAACCCGCAATTGCCCGGCATTGCTCGGCGCCGCCTAACGAACTCGCTTACCGCCGCCGCGCTTCCTCCAGCAACTCGCGCAGGCCTTCGGGGGAAATCGTTTCCGCACCACTTGCGCTGGCTGTTTCCTGTTCCTTGTAGTCACCGGTCGCGACGACGAGGCGGAAGCGTTCGGCGTATTTGCTCGCCAGGCGCTCGATGATCGAATCCGCGGTTTGACCCGCGCGCGAGTAAAAAATCTGGATCTCGCCCGGCTCTGCCTCCTGGGAGACGGCTGACCCGCGGCCGTCAAAGACCACGACCACATGGACGCCGCTCCAATCCTGGTAATCGCGCAGTTGACGGGTGAGCGCTTCGCGGGCGAGCAAGGTGCGGCGGTTGTGCAGGACACGCAATTCCGGCCAGGCAAAGATGATGCTGTGGCCGTCGACCAGAAGATATTGCGGTCGCACCGGTCACGATAAATCGGACGGCGCGACGGAGGCAAATGGCGAATGGCCGGACTTGCAGCCGGTGGCGGGAGTCTCGGCGGTGAGGCGGCCACTTTTTTCTCACCGGGGTCAACGCCCCCGCTACAACTACGAGGCGGCCGCGGCCGTCTTTTTGGAGCGCGACTTTGCCGGCGCGCGCCGAGGCGTTTTTGCAGCCACGCGTTTGCGTTCGAGATAGGCTTGGCGACGCTTCCGCTTGACGGTAACTCGGTGTTGTTGACCCATGAGGCAGTCCCTATAGGCCGGGAGAAGAGCGGACGCAATTTCCAAATCGTCTCGACTCTCGGTTCTCGGCGCGGCGTCCTCTCTTGGACGCGAGAATTTCGCTTTCCTTCGCGTAAATATGTTGCCATTCGAGGATGAATGCGGCTAAAAGAAGTTTCCCCTTTGCTTTGCCATCCGACGGCTGGCGCTCCCCAAAAATGCCCAAGATTCTTATTGGTAGTTCCCTCCTGCTCCTGACGCTTTCTCTCCTCTTCGGATTCCTGAACACCAACAAGATAAGAACCTTGCGAAGCGAACTGCTCGCGACCACTACGGCGCGTGATTTCGCGGAACATGCGCGGTTGGCGAGTGGGCAGAAGTTTAAAAATCACGGCAAAGATCTGCTTGCGGCGAAAGCGAGAGCGGCGGAGGCAGACACCAAAGCCGCCGCGGCAACGGCGGCTCTAAGCCGGGCGCAAAACGACAAGTCCGCGCTCGAGGCGAAACTTCATTCAAGTGAAGAGCGGATCGCTGATCTGCAAAAGCAAGTGGCCACGTCCAGTGCGGTCGCGCTCCCGGGCGCGGCCGGAAACGTTTCGCCTGACGACCTCAAAGCGAAGCTCGACGAGACAAAGCGGCAACTAAAAGCGGCGGAGGAAGAAAAAACGCTTCTCGCCGACAAGGTGCAAGCGGCCGAGGACCGGGTCGCCACGATGGAGAAACAGAAACGACGGAAGAAGAGCGCGAAGGCCGTCGGAATCCACGGCGTCGTTCTGGCGGTCAATCAGGCTTACAACTTTGTCGTCCTGAGCGTGGGCGAACACCAAGGCGTCGAGGCCAACTCCGAATTGCTCGTCATGCGCGACGGCTCCTTCATCGGAAAACTGCGCATTTCCTCAGTTGATCCGACCACTTCGATAGGCGATGTTATCAGCAACAGCTTGGCGCGCGGCGTGCAGGTGCAGGCTGGAGATACCGTTGTGTATGCTGGAAATACTCATTCGTAACTGTCGCGGCAAGCGTTGCCTGACAGTCGGTTGCCTAACGATCGTGCTGATGGCCACGTCGGCCACGCTTTCCTCCTGTGCCAGTCAGGCGCCAAAGACGGCCTTGGTGAGCGATCCTGACGCGCACCCTGACTCGGCCATTCCCTGGAATAGGCCCGCCAGCTGGGAAGGCCGTGAAGGTCTTCCCGATACGGGTGCAAGTTCGTTCGGCGGGGGACAGCAAACCAGCCGTGGCTATTAGCGGAGCTTAGTTTTCGGCTCGGCTAAATCCAGAATCCGACCGGGATGACGGCGTCCTTTGGCACCACCACGATGCCGTCGCGGATGAAATAATTATCTGCGTCAAGTTCGGCCGGTTTTCCTTCCGGCGTGATCACGACCCCGTCGCCGATGCGGGCGTTTTTGTCGATGATCGCGCGATCAATGACGCAATTTCGTCCAATCCCAATCGGCGGGAGATCGCGCGTCGGATTCAGCTTGTTGACCTCATAGTAATCGCCGCCCATGACGACGCTGTTGCGAATCGTCGCACCGCTTTGAATGATGCTGCGCACGCCTATGACACTGCGCTCGATGTGCGCATCGGAAATGATGCAGCCATCGGAAATGATCGCCTGCCGGAGCGTGGCGCCGTTGATTTTGCTGCCCGGCAGAAAGCGGGGATGCGTGTAGATCGGCGCCTGCGCCTCGAAGAAACTGTAATGCGGGACGAGATTCGTCAGGTCGAGATTCGCCTCGTAAAAGGCGCGAATCGTTCCGATGTCCTCCCAATAGCCTTCGAAAATGTAAGCCAGTACCTGCCGTTCCCCGATCGCTTTTGGGATCACGTGTTTGCCGAAATCGTCGAGGTCCCCAGCGAGGCAATCGATCAGGACCTGGCGATTGAAAACGTAGATGCCCATCGAGGCTTGAAAAAGTTCGTCGTCAGGCGTACGCCCGATCGATTCGAGCAGCTCGCGATTTAGTTTCAACTCATCGAGAACCGCTGCTTCCTTCGGCTTCTCTTCAAAGCGCGTGATTCGATGATCCGGCCCGCTCAACATGATGCCAAAATCGGAGGCGGCCGCGCGTTGCACCGGCGTGACCGCGAGCGTGATCTCAGCCCCTGAGCGAATGTGCTGATGAAGCAGCATCCGAAAATCCATCCGGTAGAGCTGATCGCCGCTCAGGATGAGGAAATATTCGTAGGGCTGTTCGAGGAAGTAGCGCAGGTTCTGCCGCACCGCGTCCGCCGTCCCTTGATACCACTCGGAGCCCGCGGGCGTTTGTTGCGCGGCGAGGATATCGACAAAGCTGCGCGAGAAGTTGTCGAACTTGTAGCTCGCCTGGATATGGCGATGGAGCGACATGGTGTTGAACTGCGTCAGCACATAAATCGAGCGCATGCCGGAGTTGAGGCAGTTGCTGATCGGGATGTCGACCAGCCGGTATTTCCCGCCTAACGGCACTGCGGGCTTCGCGCGATCTTTCGTAAGAGGGTAAAGCCGGGTGCCCGCTCCGCCGCCCATGATAATGGAAAGGGTGCGTTGGGTAGTGCCGGGTGGCAGTGCGGGCGGTTGCGGCATGGTAGCGAAGTTAGCCTACAGATTCGGGCGGCGCAGGGAAAGCTGTTGTATCGCAGACGACTTGCTCCTGATCGTGGTCGAAATGCTTGCCGTCGATTACGACTACGAGTCCTAGGTCGTTCGCTGCCGGTTCTTGCTTAGGGCAGGGGTCGGTGGCACGATTGGCCTCGATTTATGTGCGGCATTGTCGGATACGTCGGCGGCGCGGAAGCAGCCCCCATCCTCCTTGATGGGCTGCGCCGGCTCGAATATCGCGGCTACGACTCGGCGGGAGTCGCGATCGTCGATGGCGATCACGTCGAGACGCGCAAATGCGCCGGCCGGATCGCAGGTCTCACGAAGTTGATGACGGAAAGTCCGGCCGCCGGGACCTACGGCATCAGTCACACCCGTTGGGCGACGCACGGGAAACCGACTGACCAAAATGCGCATCCGCATTTCGACGAGAGCGGAAAGCTCGCGCTCGTGCACAACGGCGTGATCGAAAATTACCAGCAGATCAAGGACATGCTGCTGCGCGAGGGCGAGCATCATTTCATCTCCGAGACCGACACCGAAGTGCTCGCGCATTTAGTCGGAAAAATCTACGACGACTCGGCCGTTGGGGTGCTCGATCCGCGCCGGCACAAAGCCTTGCTCGTCGAGGCCCTGCGGACCGCGCTGCAGCAGGTCATCGGCACCTACGGCATCGCCATGGTTCATGCAGACATTCCCGATTTTATCGTCGGCGCCCGCCGCGGCAGTCCGCTCGTTCTCGGGGTGGGGAAGGATGAGAACTTTCTCGCCAGCGACGTCAGCGCGATCGTCGCTTACACGCGCGATGCCGTTTATCTGAACGACTTCGATCTCGTCGCCGTCGAGCGCGACAAGTTCGAGATCAGCTCGCTCGCGGGCGAGAGCGGGCATCATGCGATCAGCAAGGTCGAGTTCACTGCCGAGGACATCAAGAAGGGCGATTATCCGCACTACATGCTCAAGGAAATCTTTGAGCAACCCGGCTCGGTGCGCGATGCGATGCGCGGTCGTTTGAGCCTCGAAGAGTGCACCGCGAAACTCGGCGGCCTCAACATGACGGCGGCGCAGTTGCGCGATGTCGGCCGCGTTGTTCTGACCGGTTGCGGCACGGCGCTGCACGCTGGCATGGTCGGCGAATATTTAATCGAGCAACTCGCGCACATTCCGACCGAAGTGGAATACGCGAGTGAGTTTCGTCATCGCAACACGCCAATGACCGGCGACACGCTTGTCTTCGCCATCAGCCAGAGCGGCGAAACCGCGGACACGTTAGGCGCGCTCCGCGAAAGTCAGCGCAAAGGTTTTCGAACGTTAGGCATCTGCAACAACGTCGCGAGCACGATCGCACGCGAGAGCGACGGCGGCGTTTACATGCACGCCGGTCCGGAGATCGGCGTCGCCGCGACGAAGTCGTTTACCTCCCAGGTCGTCATCCTCACGTTGATCGGTTTATTGTTAGGCCGAATGCGTCATCTCTCGACGGCCGAGGGAATGAGCATCATTGAATCGCTCGAAACGCTGCCGGAGAAAATCGAGGAAGTGCTCAAGCTGAGTGATCAGCTGAAGGAGATCGCGAAGAAATACGTCGCCGCCACGGGCGTGCTTTTTTTCGGTCGCCAGCTCAACTTTCCAATCGCGCTCGAAGCGGCCTTAAAGGTAAAGGAAATCACCTACCTCTACGCCGAAGGTCATCCCAGCGCCGAGCTGAAGCACGGCATCATCGCCCTCGTCCGGCCGGAGCTTCCGTCGGTTTTCATCACCCCTGATGACGCGCTCTTTTCAAAAAATCTCAACAACATCGAGCAAGTTCGCGCGCGCAAAGGGCCGATCATCGCGCTCACGACGACGAGGGGTGCCGGGAAGATAAAAGAGATCGCGGACGACATCATCGTCGTGCCGGACGCGGCCGATGTCGTGATGCCAGTCTTGACGGTAATTCCGCTTCAGCTTCTCGCTTACCATCTCGCGGTCGCCCTCGGGCGTGATGTCGACAAGCCGCGCAACCTCGCGAAGAGCGTCACCGTAGAGTGATGGAGAGGGACGACCGCTGTGTCGTCCCTTGATCGATCTCGAACTGGACCCATAACGCAGGCGGCGCAGACGATGAGGCCGGGCTGTCAAAGCCCGTGCCTCCATTCCACGGCGTTCGTTAGGCGTCAGGTGCGCTTGCCGATGATCAATCGGTAGATCAAGAGAAGCAGCATCGCGCCGATGATGGACGCGATGAAGCCCGCCGGCTGACCCGGTTGATACCAACCGACCAGGCGGCCGAGATAACCAGCAACGAACGCCCCCGCGATACCGATAAGTATCGTGATGATACAACCGCCAGGATCTTTCCCAGGCATCAGGAGTTTGGCGATCACACCGATGACGAGGCCGATGATAAGTGTCCAAAGAATTGCTCCCATAAGTAGTCGCTAGGCTAACCGTTGGGAGGATCGCACCGCAATGCTTTTGTCGGCCAATCATTCGACCACCTGCGGCATGGCGTCGAGCTTAAGCCCGGTGAGGGCCTGTCCCCCGGCTTGATTCCGGGTCAACCGCATCGTCACGATGTTATGCCGTGCAGGCTAAGGATGTTCCGATTCGCCCGGCCATGCCGGGGCGATCGGTGTTTTCGAGAACGAGGACGGCGCCGCGCTGCCGGGCTTCGACCGGCCAATCGCTGATGCTGACGATCCGGTGACGTCGCGCCGAAAAACGCGCCCGCGACGGAAACGGATTTGCCCTTCCGCGACCGCGGAGAGCTCAAGCAGATCGGGGTGGTCGCGTTCTGGCCCACGATTCTCACTTCAATTCCGTGCGATTCGGCGAAAGTCGGCGCATTGACTTCGTTGATGTTGTCGCCGCCGATGAGGGGGAACCCTTTCAAAACGAACGCGCGATCGCCGTGGTATCGACTCGTTCACTTTGCCGCCGTAGCTAATGTGCGCGTCTTCCAAGGGAGAAGCTGGAGCATTGTGCCCAGTGCGAGGCCGAGCAATAGCATTGCTCTGTTCTCCGGCGTCACGGCGATCAGCTCCGACGAGGTTTTGGCGGTGGGCACTTTTCAGAGTCAGGCTCCAGGTGCCGTGCTCACCTCCATAATCCAACATTTGGGAAGGCACGAGGTCGAGTGTTTTTCCAGCCCCACGCCGGGTAATACCGCGGAACTTCTAGGCGTGGCGGCTATATCTTCGACTGAGCTCTGGAGCGTGGGCGGACAGGCAGGCTTCGGCAGAACACTGATTGAACACTTCACCTGCCAATAACTTCATCCTTAGGGACAATCAAAACATGGCTCATCTCTCGGCCAACGCGTGAGCAAAATAACGCCGCCGAAACCCGAGCTTTGGCGCGCTTTTCCGTCATTGTTCTTTCCTGCTGCGTCGCAGGTATGACAACGGTAACAGCAGCGTTACAAAATTGGCCTTCCCAGGGCGGTACCCTGGAGAATCCAATAAATGCGCACGAAGCGATGTCATTGGCAGCCCCGCGCATCGGACCGTCGCCGAGAAGTTAAGGACAAGGAGCACGCATGCTTGTCAGTCGTAAAAGGAAAGGAAGTTTATCACGCGACATTATTGTCGCGGTTAATCTAATTACGGCCGGAGTCATTTTCCCGCCACCGCTTTCTCGCGCCGGCGAAGGGAAAGGCCGACCGGCCGTCGGCATCACCGGAGTCATCGTGCAGGGCATGTTTGGCGGCCGGATCTTTGGCTTCGATATTGACGCAACGGGCACCGACGGGGTGTTGAGCGAGTTGCAGAATGGTGGGGTGACGGCGGTGGAGACGTTTGACCAAAATACGGGCAAAATTCTTAAGGTCGTCGCGCGAATGCCCGTTGGACAGGGCAGCGACTTCATCACCCTAGGCGTGACCGGGACTTCCGCCGGCCTGATCGAACGCGAGCTGGTAAGGGGCTCGTTCCGTCCCAACCGCAGATTCGGGACGATCAATCCACTCGACCGCGGCCGGATCAACGGGCGCTGGACTCCGCCGCTCGACTCGCATCATCTGGTCAGTGTCATCAGCCGCAACCAGGGGACGCCTAACAACGCCGTCCTCACCTTGGACATCTCGGCGAATGGTTTCATGCCCACCATCTTCAGCTCCAATATCGCGGCGAATACCTTCGGACCGGTGATTACCCTCACTGATGACGAGTTCACCAACGGCTGCCCCGCACTCGCCTATGATCCGGTGAATAACCGCGCCATCCTGGGTGTCGCCACTTTGGGCAATCCCTTTGTACCCGGGAAAATCGCGACCGTCGATCTGGCGAGTGGGCTCTTCACCAAGTTCACCGGGGTCGGCGACGGGGACGTCAACGGCATCGCCTACGACCCGGTCAGCGGGACCGCCTGCACCACCACCGAGATCGACTATAGCGTGGAGTTCTATAACATCGCCACCCAGAGCGGATTCGCGGAGCGGTTGCCAGGTGCGGTCAACCAGTTCTTCAGCGGCGCCGATGTGGAATTCGATCCCATCAACCGGCTCTTCCTCGTAGCCCAGCCACATTCGAGCACCTCTTCCGGCGGCAGCAGTATTCATGTTTACGACATATCAGGTAATCTCATCGAGTCGCTGAACGGCTTTAGCTTCTCCAACGCTTCCAACGTCGTCCCGGTTCACATCGCTCTCAATCCTGCCGCGCGCCTGGGCTTTGTCGATGGACCGGACGCCGGCGTGACTCAGATTGAGTCCTTCACTTACTGAGAGATCACGACGGAAATGTTACGAAATGAGTGTTGAGGCGCGTTATGAATAATCAAAACCATGGCTCATTTCTCCGCCCGCGCGCGAGCAGATGGCCTTTGGCCGCAGCGCTGACGTTAGCTCTTTCTGGGGCTGGACAACGTCGACGCGCAAGAACATAACGAGCGCATCCTTTGATTCCTTGACGGACGGCAGTGATGCGAGTTGCTTCCTAGATCTCCACCGCTTGTGCGCTGTGGATGTCTTCGCTCGCGCTGATCTCGGCGAGCAACTCGGGTGGGGGCGTGGTGTCGAGATTGAGCACGGTAAGCGCGCGGCCGCCGGCCTGGTTTCGGCTTAGGGACATGGTCGCAATGTTCACTCCGTGCGCGCCTAACAATGTTCCAAGGCGTCCAACGATGCCGGGACGATCGGTGTTTTCGAGCACAAGGATCACGCCGTGCGGGCGCGCTTCGACGGGGCGGCTGTTGATGCTGACGATACGCGGCGTCGCGCCAAAAAACGCGCCCGCTACGGAAACCGCTTTGCCTTCGGCGAGCGCGCTCAACTCGAGCAGATCGGTGTAATCGCCGGCTGCGCTGAGGCGCGATTCAGTCACTTTAATTCCGTGCGCCTCGGCGAAAGCGGGCGCGTTAACTTCATTCACGTTGTCGCCGCCGGCGATGCGGAGGAACCCTTTCAAAATCGAACGCGTGATCGCTGTCGTATCGACTTCATTGACTTTGCCGCTGTAGTTGATGTGCACGCTCTCGACCCGGCGCGGCGCGACCTGCGACAGGAACGAGCCGAGCTTTTCCCCGAAGCGCAGATGCGGACCGACGATCGCGAGCGTCTTCGCGTCGAGGTTTGGCATGTTGACGGCGTTGCGAATCGTGCCTTCGAGCAGCGCCGCACGGATCGCCTGTGCGATTTCGATGCCGACGCTTTCCTGAGCCTCGACCGTGGACGCGCCGAGGTGGGGCGTGAGGATGAGATTGGGAAGACCACGCAACGGCGAATCCGCGGGCAGCGGTTCGGTTTCGAAAACATCGAGCGCCGCGCCGGCGATTTGTCCGTTGCCTAACGACTCCACGAGCGCCGCTTCGTCGATCAATCCGCCACGCGCGCAGTTGATCAGACTGACGCCACGTTTCGTTTTCGTTAGGCGAGCGGCGTTCAGAAGATGATGTGTCTCCGGAGTGAGCGGCGTGTGCAAGGTGAGGAAATCGCAGAGCGGCAGCAGCTCATCCAGTTCCTCCAGCAATTCCACCTGTAACGCACGAGCGCGCGCGGAAGAAAGAAAAGGATCGTAAGCGAGCACCCGCATGCCGAACGCGATCGCGCGCCGGCTCAGCTCCGAGCCGATCCGTCCCATGCCGATGATACCTAACGTTTTGTTATAAAGCTCGGCGCCTTCGAATTTCTTCCGATCCCATTTTCCTTCCTGCAAGTTGGCGTGGGCCTGCGGAATCTTGCGCGCGACAGAAAGCAACAGCGAGAAGGCGTGCTCTGCCGTCGAGACGGTGTTGCCCGCGGGCGTGTTCATGACGATCACACCGCGCCGCGTCGCCATTTCGACGTCTACGTTATCGACGCCGACGCCGGCGCGCCCGACAACTTTGAGGCGAGTCGCCGCCTCCAGGACGGAGCGGCTCACTTTGGTTTGACTGCGCACAACCAGAGCGCTGAATTCCGGGATCGCCTCGATGAGTTGTGCTTCGCTCAGGCCGGGTTTCATCACGACTTCCAGCGCGCCCTCCGCTCCGAGCGCCTCCAGGCCGCGGGCCGCGATGAGATCCGCAACGAGAACTTTGGGCGGCGCTGTGGTCATAGGTCGTATAAGTCGTACAGGTCAGGTCGGACCTACCCGTAGATCATCAACCGGATGGACTCCGGCAAATTTTGCGCAATCTGGGTCGCGACGCTCCCGCGCAGCAGATCAGCGAGCGAGCGCCGCTGCGACGAGCCAAGAATGATGTAGTCCGCGCCTAACGTTGCCGCGAGATCGAGAATCGTCGCCGCGGCATCTTCACTTACGGCAAAGATTGGTTGCACACAGACGCCCCGCGCTTCTCCTTCCCTGATCATGAGCGACATGATCGCCTGCGCTTGCGGGTCGTCTTTCCATTTCGTGCTCCCGAGCGCGGCCGGTGCGCCCGCGAAATAAATCGAGATTTCCTTCACGTAAACGACGCAGAGAACGGCCTTGCGCAACTGCGCTTCCTCGAGCGCGAAATTCAAAACCGGATTGATCCCGCGCGCCGCGACCATGATCTTTTGGCCTTCTTCGAGTCGCGGCTGCATCGTCGCGGGAAGATTCGGTGCGACCATCTCGGCGACTTCTTTCGTCATCGTGACGGTCTTTAATCCGGAGAGTTTGTGCGAATAAGCGCGGAGAGTGAGCCCGATCCCGAGCACGCAGATGGCGAAGAAGAGCGCGTCTGGTTTCGTCTTTGCGATGGTTAGTTCCACCGCCGAAAGAACGAGGAAGGTCGAGCCCATGAGCAGGCGTTGGTACCAGGGCAGGCCGAGGCGTTTGTTGAAGGTGCACGACCCGAGATTGACCGCGATTGCGCCGACCACGCCAATCGCGTAGAGACCGGCGAGTGCTTCGAACTTTCGCGTCACCGCAAGGACGAGGATCGGAATTACAACCGCCACGAAAAGTGGAATGCGCGGAACGCCGTGGCGATTGAGGCGCGCGAGTTGGCGCGGCATCTCGCCATCCTGCGCCATCATGTAAATGACGCCGACAAGCGCCACGACCGCGGTATTCACTGCGCTAAAAAGCAGCAGACCGAAGACGATGCCGACGACGAGACCGAAGGCGCTGCCAAACCATGGCGCCACCACCGTGTCGCCATAATGTTCGCCGAGAAAACGAAGCATATCCTCCGAGTGCTGGGTCAGTTCTGGCCGATACATCTTCGGCAATGACAACATCGCCCAGCCGAGCAGCGCCGTGCCGATCACGACCTCGATCGCGACCGGAATAATCGCCTTTGCCGCGGTGCGCGTGACCTTCGGATTTTCCGGGGTCGAGCCCGGGTCGAGCTTCATCACTCCGGTGATGTTGGCGACCGCTTCCACGCCGCTGAGGGCGAGGATTACGCCGACAAATTGCGTCCAGGCGATGCCGAGATTTTCGTGCGTCGGCTCGAGATGCGCCGTGTTCAGCGAGCCACTGCTCAGGCCGATAATCACGAGCACCGTGAGCACGGCCGGGATCGCGAGATAAAGCGAAACGCTCCCGCTATGCCTCGGCCCGAAATAATTAATCACGCCGACCACGATGACGAGTCCCATCGTGGCCAGGCGCGCGTAGCTGGCGGAGACGCCGAAATAGCTCACCGCCGCCCAGCCGCTCAACGCTGCGGTGACGATGAAATTTGCCACCAGGAGGAGCGCGCCCGCCGAAGCGAGAAAGCGACTTTGTTCCCGCGCCGCCGAGTAAACGCCGCCGCCGTCGGGAAAATGGGCGCAGATGATGATGTAGTTAAAACCGACGACCGCCGTGAGCGCGCAAACCGCGAGGATGAGCGGAAACGAAGCGAAGCCCGCAGCAACGAAAGCGAGACCGATGACGTAAGCTTTGCTCGTGCCCCAGTCGCCGTAGAGAAGCGCGGCCGCTCGTTTCCAGTCGACGTTGCGCGGACGGTGCACACCGGGCGCTTCGATAAGAGGTTCTGCCATGGAAAAGGAGTGGCAGTTACGGACGCATCGGAAGGACCGGCAAGTAAATTCTCACTTCAAGTTGGGGGGCGGTCGCGGCAACGGCCGGGCATCCGTCCCCCGCGCCAACCGCGATCCCTTCTTACTATGAAACTAAAAACAGCAGTCATCACATTAGGGTTGGCAGTCGCAGTCTGCGCGCCGTGGCAACAATCTCTTGCCGACGAGGCCGCCGGTAAGGCGACGATGAAGGAGAAAATGTTCATCAAGAAAGCAGCCGACGGCGGCATGACCGAGGTCAAGCTCGGTCAGGTCGCGCAGCAAAACGGCGGCAGTGACGACGTCAAAGACTTTGGCAAGCGAATGGTGGACGATCACAGCAAGATCAATGACAACCTCAAGGATGTGGCGGGGAAAATGAACGTCACCGTGCCCAGCAAAGTGAGCGCCACACATCACGCCGTGATCGAAAGGTTGTCGAACCTCCATGGCGCGGCCTTCGACAAGGCTTACGTGAAGGAAATGGTCAAGGACCACAAGAAGGACATCGCCGAATTCGAGCAGGCCAAGAACGAGGTAAAAAACGACGACCTGAAGAGCTTTATCTCGAACAGCACGGAGACGATGAAAGACCATCTCCAGAGGATCGAGAAGTTCGACCAGGCAAAGTAAGACTAACCTGAGTTAGTTTACAGAGAGGGCGGGCCCCCCAACTGGGCCCGCCGAATTCTTGCGCTGCCCTCACCGCAACGGCATCCGCTAAGACAGCGGACTCTACCATATCGCTGCGCCGGGTCTTTGGCTGAGATAAGAGTAATTCACTCGTTAGGCAAAGGTTTTGTCGTTCGCGCAAACTGCGCAGCATTTTCACGCCTCCCTGTTGAAGACCGAAATTGAGGGCGCAATCGACTCGGTTTCACCCGTTCCCTTCCAGAATGCTGGCGTCGGTTGTTCGAAGCGGCAAACGAATCGAAAAAGCGGCGCCGCCATCTGGCCGATTTTTGGGCGGCGATGGTGCCGTGTTGAGCCTCGGTCAGGTGACGGGCAAAGAGAGGCCGAAGCCCAACCCACCGGCCGCCTTCCCGGCGCCGCGGTAGAATTTCTCGAGGACTTTCGCCTCTTCGCCTGGGGCGAGGATGGTTGTCGCCCGTCGGTGCACCAATCCGCGAGCCAACCCTACGGCGACCGCCATGCCCGTCGCCGCGCTGACAAAGTTGTGCACCGCGAGTCCTGTCATCTGGGTGAAGTAACTCAGGGTCGCCTCGCCGGGATAGGCCTGCCAGTTGGTGTTGGTGGTGAAACTGACTGCGGTGTTAAAGGCGAGGGGGAAAGGAACGTTCGGCAAATGCTGCGGGTTGAACGGGAGCCACGCCTGTGTCAGTTCGAGAGCGAGCAGAAGCGCCCCGCTTACGATGTTGAAGAGTAAGAGAGCGACGGCGTATTCCTGCCAGGACATCTCGTGTTCGGGATCGATCCCGCCAAGCCGGTAAATCGAGTGCTCGACCAGGCCGAGGATTCGAGCGAAAAAATGACGCTCGCCTGAGAAAACACGGAAAAGAAAGTTCCCAAGCGGCGGAGTGATCGCGATTAGTCCAACTATGAATAGACCGAGCTGTAGCCAGTCGCGCGGATGCACGCAGTGATCTTGCTCCAGAGTTAGCGAATAAGACGACCGTCGTTAGGGGAGTGCTAACGGGTGACGCAAAGAGCGCGGCCTGGGATTCTCGACGAACCAGGTCCAGAACGGCGGCGGCTTCTCTGCGGCATCGCTGTCCAGTTCGCCAGGTTGCGCTCCAGCGAACGTCTCCGGCGAAAGGCGCCGCTTTGTTCCGATCTGTTTCTGCGGCGGATGAATCTTGCGCTCTGCCACGACCAGCACCGCGATTGCTTGCATGACCGAAGATGGTGCCGGCGCGCCGGTCAGCGTGAATTAAAACTCCGGTGGGAAACGCTAAAAGAGCGTTAAAACTTTTTCAGTCTCCAGAAGGATATGCTCCCGCATTTTCTGGACGCACGGGAGAGCGTCGCTCCGGTCAGAGTTTCTCAGTCGTTAGGCGATAGCCGATCCCGACTTCAGTCTTGATCAGACTGGGCGCTTCTGTGTCCGCCTCCAGCTTCTTCCGCAGGTGAGTCACATACACGCGCAGATATTGCGCCTGACTCTCCGCTTTCTCGCCCCACACGGTTCGCAGCAATTGCCGATGAGTAACAACCTTCCCGGCGTTCTGCACAAGCACTCGGAGAAGCGAATACTCTGTTGGCGTGAGTTTGATCTCGATGCCGTTCAGCTTGACTTGGCGCGCGGCGAAATCGACGCAGAGCGCGCCAGAGTTGAAAATCGGATCGCCCGTCTCCGTGAGTGAGCGCCGTTGAGCGACGCGCACCCGAGCTAATAATTCCGCGGTATCGAAAGGTTTGGTCACATAATCATCCGCGCCCGCATCGAGCGCCGCGACTTTCTCTTCGGCGTCGTCGCGCACGGAAAGAATCAGCACCGGAACATCCGACCATTCCCGCAGACGGCGCAACGCTTTCACGCCTTCCATGTCGGGCAGACCAAGATCAAGAAGAACGATGTCGGGCCGACGATAGACAATTTCCGCGAGCCCGGCTTCCCCAGTTTCCGCTTCGTAAACCTGGTGATCCGCTCCTTCGAGCGCGAGGCGCAGAAGCCGGCGAATCTGCTTCTCGTCGTCGATGATGAGGGCGACGCGATTGGCCTTCACGCGCTCACCTCGAGAGTTTTTGCGTCAGTGACTCGCACCGGCAGACTGACGATGAAACGCGCGCCGCCGCCATCGCGGTTCTCAGCGGTGAGTGTGCCTCCGTGAGCTTCGACAAAGCCGCGTGCGATCGAGAGTCCGAGACCGAGGCCGCCCGTTTTTCGATCGTCACCGCGATAGAATTTTTCAAAAACGCGCTCCGCCACTTCCGGCGGCAAGCCAGGCCCGCGGTCGCTCACGGAAATGAGGAGGCGCTCATTTTTGTATTCGGCGGCGATCTCAATCGGCGACCGCGCCGCGGCGTGACTGGCGGCATTGGCGAGCAACTTCGCGACCGCCTGTTCGATCAGAGTGGAATCGAGCAAAGCGAGTGGAATCTCCTCCGGCACCTCCAGACGCACCTCCCGCGCGGCGATCATTTCGCGCTCGATTTCGACCGCCGATTGCAGGAGCTCGCGCACATCGCACCATTCCTGTTTCGGTCGAATGACGCCGCTTTCGAGCCGGTTCATGTCGAGCAAGTTGTTGACGACGCGATTGAGCCGCCGCGAGCCGTCGTGAATTTCGCAGGCGAGTTGCTGCAACGTTTCCGGATCGCGCACAGCCGAGGCGGAGCGGACAAGTTCCTGACTGGCGGCGCCGATCGCGGCAAGCGGCGTCTTGAGTTCATGCGAAACGCAGTCGAGCAACGCTTTGCGCAGACGCTCCGAATTTTCCGCGAGCTGCACCTGTGCGGCGAGGTGTTCGCGCGCCTTTAGTTGCGCCGTGAGACTGCCGACGGTGAGAGCGATGATGAAATAGGTCGCAAAGGTAAGCGCGTCTTCCACCTTCGCGATGTGGAGAGTGAAGAGCGGCGGAATGAAGAGGAAATTCCAGGAGAGCGCGCTGAGCGCCGCGACGAGCAAGACCGGCCCGCGATTCAAAACCATCCCGGCGAGCAAAACGCCGAGGAGAAAGATGAGTGAGATGGCTCCATAGCCGGTATGCGGGGTGAGGAGCCAGGAGCCAATCGTCAGCGCAGCGACGAGAATCATCGCGCCGAGGTATTCCCGAAGAGGCGCGAAGGAAGCGGGTGGCTGCTCGACTCCATGCGAACTGGATGTTTCCAGCACCCGACTACTGTAGCGCAGGTGGTTGAGGGGCAAAGCGGCGGCGGCGAATTTTAATACCGTTTTAATTACTGCCCGATTTGCGCCGAGCCTAAGCTTAACGGGAGTGAATCCAGGCCCTGCCACTTTGATTCCCGCTGCCCCGGGCGGTGCTCCAGCATCTCTTCCCGCTCATGTCCCTGCGGGCAAACGGCGCTTCGTCCTCCTCTGCCTTGCCAGCCTCGGGATCGTCTATGGCGACATCGGGACAAGTCCGCTCTATGCGCTCCGGGAATGCTTCTACGGCGAGCATGCGGTACCGCCGAGCCACGCCAACATTCTCGGCGTTCTTTCGCTTATCCTTTGGTCGCTCATCCTCATCATTTCCGTCAAATATCTCATCCTCATTCTTCGCGCCGACAATCGCGGCGAAGGCGGCATTCTGGCGCTCGCGACGCTGGTCAGTGACGTGGTGCGGAAAGGGAAATTTCTCTTTCTCCTCGGGCTGTTCGGCGCCGCTCTGCTCTACGCCGATGGCATGATTACGCCCGCGATCTCGGTCCTGAGCGCGGTCGAGGGGTTGCACATCGCAACGCCGCTTTTCGACCCGTGGGTGGTGCCCCTGGCAATTGGGATTTTGATCGGACTTTTTCTTTTTCAGTCGCGAGGGACGACGGGCGTGGGTAAGGTCTTCGGGCCGGTGACGATCCTTTGGTTTCTGGCGATAAGCGCGCTCGGTGTTCACCACATCGTTCACGCACCAGAGGTGCTCGCGGCGATGAATCCGCTGCATGGCGTTCTCTTTTTCATCAACAACGGCGCGCGCGGTTTTGTCGTGCTTGGCGCGGTCTTTCTCGTCGTCACCGGCGGCGAAGCCCTCTATGCGGATATCGGCCACTTCGGCACCGCGCCGATCCGTTTGACATGGTTCGCGATCGTTCTTCCTGCGCTGACGTTGAACTATTTCGGCCAAGGCGCGCTCCTCCTGCGCGATCCCGCAGCGGCGGTGAATCCTTTTTTCCGAATGGTGCCTCCCTGGGCGGTTTACCCGATGGTCGTACTCGCGACGGCCGCGGCGGTGATTGCTTCGCAGGCGATCATCAGTGGCGCGTTCTCGCTTACGATGCAGGCGATCCAGCTCGGCTATAGTCCACGCTTAAAGGTGAAATACACGTCGGCGCGGATCATCGGGCAGATTTATCTTCCGGTGATCAATTGGGTGTTGATGCTTTGCTGCATCGGACTCGTTCTCGGGTTTCGCACCTCAAGTAATCTCGCGGCCGCGTACGGTGTGGCGATCACGACGACGATGCTGATCACGACGATTCTCTTCTATCTCGTCGCGCGCCGCAGATGGCATTGGCCGACGGCCGCGGCGCTGCCGGTAGCGACGTTTTTTATCATCATCGATCTCGCGTTCTTTTGCGCGAACATGCTCAAGGTCACCCATGGCGGTTGGTTTCCGCTGCTCGCCTCCGCGGTCATTCTCTTCCTCATGCTGACCTGGCGGAAAGGTCGGCGAGTTTTGCGCGGTCACTTGAGCGACGTTTGTCTCCCGCTCGAGGATTTTTTACCGGAGCTCGATAGCGAACGGACGCGTCGGGTGCCGGGGACGGCGATTTACATGTCGGGCAATCGCGGGGGGACACCGCTCGCGTTGCTGCATAACTTGAAACACAACAAGGTGCTGCACGAGCAGGTCCTCCTGCTCACCGTGCGGACGGAGGAGATTCCGTATCTCGCCAATCAACGTGATCGCGTGACGGTCGAGAAACTGAGGAATGGTTTCTGGCGCGCGCAGATCCATTTCGGATTCATGGAGAAACCCGACGTTCCCGCGGCGCTGGCGAGTGTTCATCAAACTGGGCTGCGGCTCGAGCCGATGCGGACGACCTATTTTATCGGGCGGGAAACCATCCTCGCGACGCGCAAGTTGGGGCTCTCGCCGTGGCGCGGCTCCCTCTTCGCGTGGATGACGCGCAACGCCGGCGATGTCACTTCGTATTTTTGTCTGCCCCCGAACGGCGTCGTCGAGCTGGGGGCGCGGGTGGAGGTATGAATGGATTACGCCGTAGCCGCCGCGAGCATCTCGACTTCAGCGCCGGGCTCTTCTGGATTGCGATTGAATTGCAGATCGTAAAGGCGGCGATAGTAGCCGCTCTTCTCGAGCAACTCTGCATGGGTGCCGATCTCTTTGATGCGTCCGCTTTCCATCACCACGATCTGGTCGGCGGACAAAATCGTCGAGAGGCGATGGGCGATCGCGATGACGGTGCGGCCTTTCGCCAAATGTTCGAGCGCGATCTGGATTTGTTGTTCGCTCTCGGAATCGAGCGCGGAGGTCGCTTCATCGAGGAGAAGGATGGGCGCATTCTTCAACAGCGCGCGCGCGATCGCGAGCCGCTGTTGCTGACCGCCGGAGAGCAGGCAGCCTTTGTCGCCAATCACGGTCTCGTAGCCTTGCGGCTGCGCCATGATGAAATCGTGCGCGTAAGCGGTGGTGGCGGCGGCGTAAATTTCCTCCTTCGTCGCATCAAGCCGGCCAAACCGGATGTTGTTAAAGATGCTGTCGTGAAACAGAAAGGTATCCTGCGAAACAAGACCGACCTGCGCGCGCAGCGATTTCTGCGTCACGGATCGCAAATCGTGGCCGTCGATCCGGACCGCGCCTTTGGTCGGATCGTAGAGGCGCAGGATGAGCGACAGAATCGTGCTCTTGCCCGCGCCGCTTGCACCGACGAGCGCATAGCTCCGGCTCGGTTCGATGCGCAAGCTCAAGTCCTGCACGGCGTCGGTGACGCCGCCCTCGTAGCGAAAGGTGAGGCGGTCCAGTTCGATGAGCCCTGAGGAGCGAGGAAGCGCGACCGCACCAGCACGATCTTTGACGGTTGGTTTCGAGTCGATGATGCGGAAAATTTCCACCGTCGCCTGGATCGAGCGCTGCATCATAATGTGGATGCGGGTGAGCGTTTTGATCGGATCGTAGAGCAGAAAGATGCCACCGATGAGTGCGATAAACTTCGCCGCCGGCAGGTTGTCCGCATAGACGTAGAGCAACGCCAGGCCAACGCCCATGGCCGCGATCGTCTCGATCAGCGGCCCGGTCGCTTCCGTCGAGCGAATGAGTCGCATCCCGTTCGAGAACTGCGAGTCATTGCTCTTCTTGAACATCCCTTCCTGGTGATCCTCGCGCGCGAAAGATTTGATCACGCGAATGCCGGCGAAGGTTTCCTGCATCGTCACGACCATCTCGGCCATGCCGGTCTGCTCGCTCGCGACGGCTTTTCGGGCGCGCTTGCCATACATCCGCAGAGGGATGAGGCAGCTCGGGAAAAGGACCAGCGTGACGATGGTAAATTTCCAATCCATGTAGAGAAGCACGCTGATGCCGCCGACGAGCGTGACGGGCTGTTTGAAAAGGTCGCTACTGATGCTGGAAAGCGCGGTCTGCATCAGGCGGGTGTCGTTCGTGATGCGCGACATGAGAAAGCCCGATTGCGCCTTGTTAAAGAAGTCCATCGAGTGCTGCATCATTTTGTTGAACAGCTGACTGCGAATGTCGGTGAGGACCTTCATACTCACCCAAACGGTGTAATAGGTGTTCAAGTAAGAGCAGAGGCTGCGCACGGTCATGACGGCGGGAATCGCGAGGCAGAGGACGACGAGGTTGTTGATCTTCGGACCGTGCTTGAGCAATTCCGGATGCGAGGCGAGCGCGGTCGGGGCGACAGCGTGGCCTTTGAAGACGATGCCGGTCACTTTCGCCATAACGAGGGGAAGACAGGAGGTGACGCCGCCGTAGAGAAAGCCAAACCCGAGGCCCATGAGAAACCTCCATTTGTAGGGCAAGGCATAAGAATAGAGCCGCTTGTACGGTCGCCACCCGATGCGGATGGTGGTCCAGATGGATTGCTTTTTCTTGGGCGCTTTCTCGTCGCTCATGAGACTGACGCTGCCGGCTGCGACAGCAGCGACTGCATAGCATCGATCACGCTTTCCGTCGAGATTTGGTTCATCGCGGCGGGCGGCAGCTGCGGATCGAAAACACGTAGCGGAGCGGAGGCATTTCCTTGCAAAATCAGCGCCGGCGTTGTCCGCGGGCGCCAGTGGAATGGATTCGTCGGGCCAAAGAGCGCGACCTGCGGAGTGCCGAACGCGGCGGCCAGATGCATGGGCGCAGAGTCGATGGTGACGAGTAACCGCGCGCGACGAATCAGGGCCGCGAGGGTAAGAAGATCGAGCGTTCCGGAGAGATCAACGATTGGCTGATCAAGTTGTGATTTGATCTCCACGACATGCTTGCGCTCTAGCCCAGAGCGGCCGCCGGTGAGAACGAAGCCCGCAGCATGGGCTTTGCTGAGCCGGCTGACGATTTTCGCCCAGCGTTCCGGCACCCAAAACTTCTCGGCTCGCGCGGATCCAGAATGAAGGATGATGAAGTCTTCGCCGATTTGCTGCTTGACGATTTCGTCGGCGCGCGTTTCCGCGCTTCGCGGCAGGACGAGATGAATCTCCAGCAACGCGTCGTGCACCCCAAGTGGAGCGAGCAGCATGAGGTGATGATCGACGGTGTGTACGCTGCCGACCCGCGACGGGATGAATTGATTGTAGCAAAGTTGCCGGATCGGTTCCCGCCGGGCGGTGTCATAAGTGATGCGCTCACGGGCGCCTGAGAGCCAGGTGAGGAAAGCCGAGCGATCGGTTCGCGAAAAATCGAGACAATAATCGAAATCCGCCGCCGCGACGGCGCACCAGCGCGCGAAGTCGGCGGCGCCGCCGCGCGCGACGAGCACGCGATCGACTCCGGGAATCGCCGGCAGCAGTTCCCGCGAACCATGCGCCACGAGGAGAGTGATGCGGGCCTCCGGAAAATTCCTTCGCACTGCCGCGACCGCCGGCACGGTCAGGATCAGGTCGCCGATCCGTTTGAGTTGGACGAGAAGGACGTTCAACCGGCCTAACGAGCCATTCCCATGGCGACGCGATAAGCTTTGAGCAAGCGCATGCGGAAATGGTCCCAGGTAAAATTCTCCACCACCCGTTCGCGCGCCGCCACGCCCATCCGCTCGACGATCTCCGGATGATCGTAAAGATACTGAATCGCCTCGGCCAGGGCATCGACATCGCCCGCCGGTACGACGATCCCCTGCACTCCATCCTCGACCACGTCGCCCGCTTCGCGCGTTGTGATTTGTGGGAGCCCGCAGGCCGCTGCCTCGTAGGTCACCTTGGCGCTGCCTTCGCATTGCGACGGGAAAATGTGCACGGTGGATTGCCGCAAATAGATCTCCGGCTCCTGCGCGAAGCCGATCGTCGTCACATTCGGGAGCGCGAACTTTTCCAGATACGGCTTCACCTCGTCGTGCACCGTGCCCACGAGCCAGAGCTCCGCGTCCTTCAGCGCGAGGCGATGCCAGGCTTCGAGCAAAAAGTGAATGCCCTTGCGCTCGATCAGCGCCCCGGAAAATATCGCGCGGAAGAGCGGCGGTTTAGGCCCCGGCGTGAAGCGCTCTACATCCACCCCCCGCGGCAGGTAATAAAGTTTCTCCTCCGGAAAATCCTGGACTCGGAAAGTCTCCGCGGCCTTTTCGGAGAGCACGAGGATGAGGCTCGCGAGATCGTATTCCTCCAGGTAACGTTCGCGCTCGAGGAGCAGATCGTTTTTCCAGCGTTTCCAAGAGAATCGCCGGCCCTCCGCCGCAGATGATTGGTTTCGTTTGATCTTCCCCCGATCGCGATGCCAGGTCGGGATCTCGAGGACGGAAGGAATCCCGAGCTTCTGGGCCGTTCGCAAGGTCAGCAGACAGTCGCCCGACCAGCTGTGAAACAAATCGTAACGCCCGGTGGCGAGATGCCGCGAAGCAATCCAATCGAGATATTTCTTTTTTGCCCCGTAGTAATAGGCGCGATCCATCGACGAGAGCAGCCGCACTGGATGCCAGCGCAACGAATCGATCCGCGCCGTCGGGATTTCCTTCTGCCGATTATCGTAAGCGACCGCCTTACCAAGGAATCCGCCGCGATAGGAGGCGCGCAAGGTCTCGAACGCATCCGTATCCAACCCAGAACCCCCAATCCGCGCGAAAATCGAATAGAGCAGACGCTTCGGCAGAGGTCCGAGGCCGTTTGTGCTCGAGGCAAGAAGGGGCGGGGCGTGTAGAGTTTCACCCACCATGACCCTCTCACTATTCTTTGGAATGCCTCCAAGTAAAGGTCGAACTCCCTCCCATCGGCCCGCATGAGCGCTTCCCGCCTAACGATCGGCCTGGCGCGTCGCGGATATTCTAAAACCGGCGGCGCCGAGGTTTATCTCCAGCGGCTGGCCGGCGGTTTGTGCCGCGTCGGACACACGATACATCTCTATACGGATGCGAGCTGGCCGAGCTCAGCCTGGCCGTCGGGACCGATGACGCGTTTGCGGGGCGAGACGGCCCAGCGCTTTGCCGATGAGTTGGAAAAGGTGCGGCCAAAAAAACAATGTGATCTGCTCTTCAGTCTCGAGCGGGTGTGGCGGTGCGATGTGTATCGCGCCGGCGACGGGATTCATCGTGCCTGGTTGCGCCGCCGTGCCGCCGCGGCATCGCCAAAGCAGAAGTTGCTCCGCCGTTTCGGCCGCTCGCATCGGGACATCTTCGAACTGGAAGAGGCGCTGTTTCGCGGCGGTGCCGGTCGAGTCATTGCCAACTCCGAGATGGTGAAAGCGGAAGCGCGGGAATTTTACGACTATCCGGCTGAGCGAATTGAGGTGGTGCCAAACGGCGTGCCGTTCGCGGAATTCCAACTCGTCCCCTCGGTCCGCCGGCAGTGGCGACACAGCTACGGGCTGGGAGAAGAGGATGTCGCTGTTCTCTTCGTCGGCTCAGGCTGGGAGCGCAAAGGGCTGCGTTATGCAATCGCCGCGGTCGAGTCGGTAGGCAAAAATGTTCGCCTTCTCATCGCGGGCCGTGGACATCGGCGCCTCGAAGAGACCCGTTATGTTCGATTCCTTGGCGAAGTCTCCGATCTTCCGGGGGTTTACGCCGCGGCGGATGTTTTCTTGCTGCCGACTCTTTACGACCCCTTTTCAAACGCCTGCCTTGAGGCGCTCGCCTCCG
Source organism: Chthoniobacterales bacterium (assembly GCA_036493915.1). Classification (GTDB taxonomy): domain Bacteria; phylum Verrucomicrobiota; class Verrucomicrobiia; order Chthoniobacterales; family UBA10450; genus Palsa-1392. The sequence goes on from DASXPA010000017.1 coordinate 52,917, forward strand.
GCCTTCCCGTAATCACCACCCGCGCCAACGGCTTCAGCGAGATCATCGAGAATGGTGTCCACGGCTCCATCATCGAGCGGGCCTGGGACATCGCCTCATTAGGAGACGCGCTCCGCTTTTGGTCAGACCCCGAGGAACGCCGCGACGCGCGCCCGATCATCCTTGAGCGCGCCAGTCATTTCGACATCGCGCGCAACATAAAGCACACGCTCGCGATTCTCCATCAAACGGCCAATGCGGCCGCGGTGTCGGGATAGATTTTGAAAATCTGATCGAGCCGCGCGATTTCGAAAATCGGCCGAACTGATTCCTGAAGCCCGGCGAGCGCGAATTTGCCGCCGTATTTGCCGACATCCTGCATCGCCTCGATCAAAATCGCGAGCCCGGAGCTGTCGATATAAGTGACCTGCGAGAGATCGACCACCACGTGAGTGGGCTGTTTTTTGATGATCGTCCTGAGCGAGTTGCTGATTTGCGGCGAGACATGGAGGTCGATTTCGCCACCGAGCGGCAGAACGTTGAGCGGGTTTTCCGTCATGGCCGAGGCAATGATGTCACTCTTGCGCCTGCCGTCAATTTTACTCGTGCTCGGTGATTTCAATTTCGAGCACGTTATGAGCACGAGCGCGGGTGGGAATCACCAACCCAAGTCTTCGATCAGCGCGTCGACCTCGGAAAAATCATCCATGATTCGATCCGGATCATGCGCGGCTAGTTGCTCGCGCGAAAAGCTGCCAGTGGCGACCGCGATCGTGCGCGCCCCGATCGCCTTCCCGCAAGCGATGTCGTGCGGCGTATCGCCGATCACGTCGATCTCCTCTGCAAGAAAATCGATCGCGTGCTTCTCCCGCGCCCGCCGTTGCGCAAAAAACCCGAGCTCATTCCGATCGTGATGATCATCCGCAAACGCGCCGAATTCGAAGAAATCCCAGATGCCGTAATGACTGAGCTTGAGTTCGGCGCCGCGCCTGATGTTACCTGTGAGGAGCGCGAGCACATTCTGCGGGCGCCCCTGCAAACGCGGCAACAACGCCCCGACGCCCGGGAGCAACCTCCCCGGGCGTCGCGGCAGCTCGCGCCCCAAAAATCCCGCATAGAGATCGAGAAACGCCGCCACCCTCTCATTCGTTAGGCTAATATTTTGTTTCTGCAAAATCTGGTGCACGATTCCCGTATCGGTCCGGCCGGCGATTTCGACGCCGCCGAGGCCGTCGGTGATGCCGAACTGCTCCCACAAGACATCTTTGAGCGCCGCTACACCCGCGCCGCCGGAATCGATCAGGGTGCCGTCGATATCGAAAAGCAGGAGACGCTTTCTGCCGTTGTCCATTCGTTGAATACTCCGTGATGTTGCCATCTGCTCAAGCGCTCCCGCGTTACCGCGGCCGGATCGCGCCCTCGCCGACCGGTTACTTGCACGCCGGTCATGCCGCAACTTTCTGGTGGGCGCAAACCCGGGCCCGCGAACGCGGCGGCAAGCTTGTCCTGCGGATCGAAGACCTCGATCGCGCGCGCTACCGTCCGGAATTTGAGCAAGCTGTCATCGACGACCTGCGCTGGTTCGGCCTCCGCTGGGACGAAGGTCCGCATCGGCAAAGTGAACGCCGCGATCTCTACCTCGCGGCCTGGCAGAAACTGCGCGCCGCCGGTCTGATTTACCGCTGCAGCTGTTCGCGCCGCGATCTTCTCCAGGCCGCCGCCGCGCCGCACGCGGAAGAAGAAGGAC
>DASXPA010000018.1:0-11260 GCA_036493915.1 Chthoniobacterales bacterium
CCTTTCGCTTCCGCTGAAAGAAGCGATGCGTAAGCCGCAGCAAACGCTCTGTGCATCCACTCCCGAAGCGCGTTGCGTTTAAGTAGGCATGGTCGCAAAACGCCAGAGTCACAGCAGTATCGTGCCAGATAAGTGCGACACCGCCCTGCTGCTTGTCGACCTCATCAACCCGCTCGACTTTCCGGAGGCGCCGCAACTGTTGAGATATACCGCGGCCATGACGCGCAAGCTGCAGCGATTGAAAGAGCGCGCACACAAATCCAGCGTCGCCACGATCTATGTGAACGACAACTTTGGCCGGTGGCGATCGGACTTTCGGGCGCAGGTGGAATATTGTCTCTCTCCAAAGTCACGCGGTCGCGAAATTGTAAAAGAGTTACAACCGCAGGAGCAGGATTACTTCGTCTTAAAGCCAAAGCACTCCGGATTCTTCGCCAGCACGCTGGAGACTTTGCTCCGCTACCTCGGGGCGCGCCGACTTATCATCACCGGGATTGCCGGCAACTTCTGCGTCCTCTTTACCGCTAACGATGCTTACATGCGCGATTACGAATTGTTTGTCCCGGCCGATTGCACGGTCTCGAATACAGAGGCAGAAAATCGCCAGGCGTTGCGCTTGATGAAAAGATATCTCAAGGCTGACATTCGGCCGTCGACAAAGATCAGATTTCGGCGGCCGCAGGTGCGTCACCGTGACTAAGTTGTCCAATGCGGAGATCGCCGAACTTTTCGCGCGCGAAGCGGAGCTTCACGAGGGCATCCGGCACCGAGCTTACAAGCGCGCCGCGCGGAGCGCCTTTCTCTGGCTGGAAAGTGCGCGCGATCTCTTTGACGAAGGGCGCTCGCTTCTCGAGCTTAAGAGTGTAGGTCCTTTCATCGCAGAACGCTTGCGCGGGTGGCTCGAAAATTCGCCGGCAAAAGTTTCACCGATCCCCTTACGGCGCGATTTCTTCGCGCTTGCTGATGCGCGTGCGCTTCTCGCGACGCAACCATCGTGGGCGGAGCAGTTGCGCGGCGATCTACAGATGCATACCAATTGGAGCGACGGCTCGGGAACCATTGCGGAGATGTCAGCTGCTGCGGAAGAGCGGGGATATGAATACATCGCGATCACCGACCATTCCAAGGGTCTGAAGATTGCCGGCGGGATTGACGAGAAAGCTTTAGCGCAACAGGCGGGCAAGATCGCGAAAGTCAATCAAAGGACTCGCGCGGCTGGTGGCAAGCTCACGGTCCTGCGGTCAATCGAGATGAATCTTAACCCGCGCGGCGACGGCGACATGGAAGCTGCTGCCCTGCGCCAACTGGATTTTGTCCTCGGGTCCTTCCACTCGTCATTGCGTAAGACGGAAGACCAAACCGAGCGCTATCTCGCTGCGATTCGCAATCCGCACATTCACATTCTCGGTCATCCGCGCGGGAGGATTTACAATTATCGCCTGGGCCTTACTGCGGATTGGCCGCGCGTCTTTGCCGAAGCCGCCCGGCTGGGGAAGGCGATCGAGATCGATAGCTATCCCGACCGGCAGGACTTGAACCTGTCTCTCCTCGAGCTTGCCCGCGAGGAGGGAGTCGTTGTCTCGCTAGGCACGGATGCGCATCATCCGTGGCAGCTCGAATTCATCGAGCTCGGCCTCGCCGCCGCGCTCAAAGCCAGAATTCCAAAAGAGCGAATCATCAACTTCCTTCCGCTCGATGAATTAAGGGGTTGGGCGAAACGCGACCGCAGTTAAATCTAACTCCTACTTCTTCGCACCGAGAGGTTCGCCTATCTTGCGATGTTCCGCCGCGAGGACGCCGGGGGGCGGAAGCGCACGGCAGCGGCAGCTTCGACGCGGTCATGGACAAGGCCAAAGCGACAGTCTATCTCGCGACCGATCGGGCCCATGTCGTGCGCGAAACGATCCGCTGCTGTCGGAAAGGCGGGACCATTTCCATGCCCGGAGTGTATTTCGGGTTCCTCGACAAAATTCCAATGGGCGCCTTCATGAACAAAGGTCTCACCTTGAAGACGGGTCAGACGCATAGGAAGCGTTATACGCAGCCTTTGCTCGACAAGATTGAAGCCGGGCGAGATAGATCCCTCCTTTGTTATTACCCACAACGGGCCGCTGGAAGAAGGTCCATAATTATGTAAGACCTTTCACGACAAGAAAGACGGCTGCGTTAAGGTTGTTTTGAAACCGTAACCCTCTTCCGTCGTTGCTGTTCCTCCGTCGATCCGAGCTCGACCGGTTTATCGCTAGACGAACACGGGCGCCACTCGCAAGAATTTAAAAAGCGACGGGCGCGGCCGGCGGCGCGGTGCAGATTTGTCGTCCAGTGGCGGGAGCGGCGCCTCCGGTGGCGAGGGCGCGACGGCTTTCGCGGCCGGCAGTTCCGTCGAGCAATCCAACATCACCCACTCGATCGGCACCGCCGGACAACCTTCAGTGGGACATTCCAAGCGCAAAGCCCCGCGGCCCCCCTCGCCGCCGCACACTTTGATTTCGCGGCCGCTAATGATCTGGCCACAGCGCAGACATAGTCGCTTTTCATCGATCGACTCCCAAGGATGAAAAATGTCCACCGCCCGCAGGGATTCGAGCTTCTTCCCGGGAGAAAAATCAGCGTCCTTGGGCAGCATTATGCGAGGCTACGGTATCGCTCCTTCCCCCCACAAGCGGAGTGTAGGTGAATCGCTGAGTAGGTCAAATATCTAGGCTAACGGCGGCTCTCGCCGCTTCTGGCTCAGCCTAGGGATCCGCGGATTTTTTACGAAAAAGCGAACGGATTGCGTTCTCGCCTGTCGAAATATCCAGGCCGCCAGTTTCGGGGCCAATTAGAGCGAACAGAGCTCCTGCTTCCTGGACAATGATGACATCATCCATGCAGCGCGACTTCGAGAAATATTGCCAGGCCCATCCGCTTGGCGCGGCGGCGCTGAAGCATCCGCGCGTCGTCCTGGATCGCGGGCGTTACGTCGCCTTCCTCGGCCGCTCCATGAATCGCGGCGTCCTCGGCTTCGGCACCAGCATGGCGTCAGCGCTGCATGCTTTCGACGAGATCTACCCGAGCTACCTGCGCTCGCGTCGTGCTGCAAAAGAGCCATGATTTCCTCCTTGCTCGCGGCGACGAAGTTACTATCGGCACGTTTGCGTGGCCTAGGGAATTTTCGCAGAGCGCGCTGCGGTGACGTTTGGATTGCGGAGATGCGCTCCTTCGCTTTCTCTTTTGCAATGAGCAGGCACGTCAATCGAAATAGCCATGCACCAAGCTTTGGGGTCATTCAATCGAAGACGGCCCTTGCTTCCTAAACCATGATGACGCCATCCATGCAGCGTGACTTCGAGAAATATTGCCAGGCACATCCGCTCGGCGCGACGGCGCTGAAGCGTCCGCGCGTCGTCGTGCATCGCGGGCGCTACGTCGCCTTCATCGGCCGCTCCATAAATCGCGGCGTTCTCGGCTTCGGCACCAGCGTGGCGTCAGCGCTGCATGCTTTCGACGAGATCTATCGGAGCTATCTGCGCTCGCGTCGTCCTGGAGGAAAGTCATGATTTTCTCCGTGATCGCAGCCACGAAGTTACTAATGGCACGTTTGTGTGGCTTAGGGAATTTTCGCAGAGCGCGCTGCGGCGGCATTCGGATTGCGGCAGATGCGCTCCCTTGGTTTTCTCCTTTGCGATGAATAAGCACGTGACCCTCGATGAGAAGCTGGCCGCGTTGCAGGAGAGCGACACCCATCGCAAATGGGATTCGCTCGACGAACGACGCGTCTGCATTCTGTGCGAGAAGGTCATCACAGGTCGCATGATCGACGTCTGGCAGGACAGCCACGGGGTCTACCGGCTGCATTGTCCGACGCCCGGCTGTCCCGGCACGCCACGCGACTGGTTTTATCACGGGGGGATGGGCGCCTTGCGGGCCAAGGTCATAGAGAGCGAGACCCATCTCGTCCATTTCGACCTCACCAACACGCCCGCCACCTGAGGAATTTTCCAAGCTCGGCGTTCGGCGCCAGGGTGATAGGGGGGCGCGACCGCCGGGTCTTGGATCGGGAAAAGGCGAGGTGCTCCTGGAACTGTGGCTCCTTTTTCCCATGCTCGCGCAAAGCAGGCGGGAAGGGTGTCACCGACGCGCATCACCAAGTTACTTCGGCTCCAACATCGAACCGCGGCAACGGGGCGAGCCACAAAAACAGGCGTAAGCCTTTTCCAACGTTCTTGTCCGCCGCTCGCCGGGCTCGAGTGAGTAATCGTAAAAGAGTTCTTCCCCGGGATAGATGGTGCGCAGCGCGTAGATAAAAATGCGGTGGGCTTCCTCCTCTGTGCTGCAGTTCGGGTCACATGAATGATTGATCCAGCGCGCGGCGTTCCCGCCCACGCCGGCATCGATGACATCGCCGTTGTCCAATAGGTAATAAAAGGTGTGATATGGATTGTCCGGGTCGTGCGGCTCCAGCTTTTTCGCCTGCCGGGCCGGAATGAGCGCGCCGGTGTATTCGATGATGCGCGTGCCCTTGCGAATCATCCGGGTCGTGTAAACACCTGTCCCGTGGATCCCGGAACGACGGACCTTCAAAGCGGCGCGCACTTCCAGTCGCGGCTTACGGACTGTTTTATGTTTTCGTGGCATCGAAAAGATTCGGTGGGTAGCAGATAAGTGCGCTTCCGCGGGTGGTAATGTGGCCTGCCGAGCCTGAATCTACGAAGGCGCTCCGTTCTCGTTCGAGGACGCAGCTGCTTTCGGCATTGGAATCGAGCGAACGGCAGGTTTCAAAGGCTATCTTCTGCGAACGTTTTGCAAGTGGCTGCGGGATAATAGTCTTTCGGTTGGATTCTTGAGCCTCTTTGTCCTCTGCCTTTCGCTTCAGAGCTACACGGGCTTTTTGGCTATAGCGACGTTCTGCGAACACTCGGCCGCCTCCCGATCGGCTACACAACGTATCTCGCCACGGGAGACTCTCTCGATGGCGTTTTCTCTAATTGGCAGGCAGCGATTCTCCAGTTCGCCTATCTTATCATCTTCGCCGGAATCCTGCGGCAGAATCGAGCATCCTATTCTCGCCCGCCCGAAGGAGACTCCGAAAAGAACACCAAGAAGCAGAAAGTGAAGCGAACCAAAGGGCACCGGCGCAAAAGACAAAGGCAAGAAAGGGAAGCGGTCTTCATGGGTCTATCACGAACACGCCCCTTCTCAATAGGCACGCCTCGCTTGATCACCGCTTACGCGTGATCGGCGACATTTCGGTTCCGGTCCTTGCAAACGTGGAGGCGGAATTCGGCGTCATCGCAGTATTTCTTATTCTGAGCATTTTTCTCCGGCAGGAAGTATCGGCTGAGTCGAAGCCGCTCGGGGAGAGCGACAAGGCCACCAGCGAGACCGAATAAAATGGGGGTGCGCTCCGCGCAAATGGTGGGAGTTCTAGATGCCCCCGCATCTCTTTGCTTCCCACACGCGCAAAGCGGCCCGGAGGAGACGTTCAGTCTGCCCCAGAGCTTCAGATTCCGAGCCCCAAGGTTCGGCATCCCATGCGATTGCGGATAACCCACGCTCCTCCCTTCGAGGCGCCTTCTTTCTGCTGCTTTCCTTTCGCCCGGGGACCCGCACTCGAGTCCTCTTGCGTTTACAGGACGGTTTTTTCATCGGCAAGTAAGATAAGAATCGTAATTCCACTATCTGCGGATGGCAAAAAAATCCTCGCTACGAACTATGATAACTAGCCCGGGGTTGGCTCCTCCGCTAGAAAATTCGGTGACTGCAACCTGGCGACGTCCCGAGTCCGAAAGAGCGAAGGCAAATCCCACGATTTGTCCAACCATCCAGACTCGCTTCAAAAGACGTTTGAATTATGCCAGGCTCGCATGTGGCCGGGTGCCAGAGGCGCCACCGCGAGTGTTCAAGCCCCAAAGATCAAGAACGAATACTCCTAAACCGCGGCGGGCGAACGGCGATATGGATCAGACGTGTCATTGAAAGTAACAGTCCGCACAGGTCCAGGCGGACAGGTCCGCGATCGCGCTGCTCTTGGTCGATGTAATCAACCCCGCTGCGTTGCCCGAAGGCTCCGCCTTGCGCTATACCCTCGGGATGAGGGGCATGCTGAGCCGACTGAAGGAGCGTCCACAGAAGGCTGGCCTCGCGACGATCTACCTGAACGATAACTTTGGCCGCTGGCGTTCCGAGGTTCGCGGTCAAGTTGATGTTTGTCTGGCTTTCGAGTCACGGGGGCGAAAGATGGTAAAAGAGTTGCAACCGAACAAGCGCGACTATTTTGTTTTGAAACCGAAAGCACTCGGTACTCTTCGCCAGCACGCTGCCAACTTTGCTGCGCTATCTCGACGCGGAGCGGCTTTTATTACCCGGATCGGGGACAACTTCTGCGTTCTTTTCACGGCTAACGACGCTACATGCGCGACGACGAATTACTTGTCCCGGCGGATTGCGTGCTCTCGAACACAGAAGCAGAAACCGGCACGTGCTCCAGCTGATGAAGAAGCATCTCAAGGCGGACATTCGGCCGGCGACGAAGATCCGATTCCCACGGGGCCACACGCCGACTGGAACACCCCTGGGACAACAGTGCGTGAAGCCCTCGTCGCCGTGCGCCTTAGCTTACCGACGTGTTTGCTTTTCGCCGAGAGGCACCAGAATCTCGATCATTTCGTTCGGACGGCCAGGCAGAGATTAAACGAATAGCGTTGCGAATGGTCGATGTTTCAACCTGACTAGGCTTGAGCAAGAACTCTGGAGATCCGCTAATGAAAAACTTGATTCCGATTGCGCTCTCTGCCCTGGCGTTTCTCTTCGGTGGCCCGGTTTTGGCGACTTCGCGTGTGACGATGGGAGAACAGGTCAACGGCTCAGCCCTTGTCCCCACCAACCAAACGATCACACCCATCGGGTACCTTCAGCAGATCGATGGCTCGCGCGTGAAGGATGTGGAGCTATCGCCCGATGGCAAGACGCTGGCAGTTCTCACCAACACCCGGCTTCTTCTCTACACTCCAGAGGGAAAGGCGGTCGATGCGCTCGCTCTGGCCGCTGGCCCGCTCGGGCTCGCTTGGACGCCGGATAGTCGCACGCTTTTCGCTTCTGGGACGAAGGGTCAGGTCTACCACGTTTCGGAGACGGTAAAAGGGCGTTGGACCGCTTTAACCTCATTCGTGGTCGACAATTTGAGCACCAATCCCCAGGCCGATAAATCTCCCGCTTCGCCCGCGGGGGAGACTGAGCTTCGCCCTGACCCGAACGCCAGGTATCTCCTCAAGCGTTTTGCCAAGCCGACACAGTTCACCGGCGATCCGCAAGTCACCGGACTCGCCGTCGCACCAGATGGCAAGCGGCTGTACATTGCGTTGAGCAAACGCAACGCTGTCACCGTCGTCGATGTCGCCACCGAGACGGTAGTCGCAACAGTTCCAGTAGGTGTGGCCCCTTTTCGCGTCTTGGTGTCGCCGGATAACAAAACGGTCTTCGTCGCCAATCGCGGTGGACGGCATCCAGCCAAGGGCGATCCTCACGTCGCCAGGTCTGCCGGGACTGCCCTGGCGATCGATCCGAGAACGGACGCCGCGTTGCACGGCAGTATCTCCTTTATCGACGCGAGAACATTCACGACCTTCGAGATGGATGAAGGGAGGCAACCAACCGGAATGGCTCTTAGTCAAGATTGGAGGACCCTCTACGTGGCCAACTCCGACGAAGACACGGTGACAGCTGTGGATGTAGGCAATCACGCAGTGCGTCGCACCCTAAGTCTGCAACCGGGAGAGGACCCTGGTTTGGGCCAGTTACCGACCGACGTGGCGCTTTCAGATGACAAAAAAACACTCTACGTTGCCTGTGGCGGCGGAAACGCGATTGCGGTGGTTACTTTGCCGGAGTTTGCTTTGAAAGGCTTTCTGCCCACCGCCTGGTTTCCGATCGCGATCGCCGAGCGCAACGGCAGGCTATTCGTCGGCGATAGTAAAGGAATCGGGGCGAGGCAGAAATCTCGGGCTGGAGCTGTGTCAGTTCCCGGTCTTCCGACCCTGTTCAACCCCGGCGGTTATCATGCCAATGGCAGCACTAGCATAGTCCAATTCATTGGAAAGAAGGATCGGGAAGACCTCGCGAAGCTGACGAAAGAGGTCGCCGCGAACAATCACTGGAACACGCCGGAACTGGGACCGCGTTCCGGCATTGCTCCCGTCCCCGTGCCACAGCGAGTAGGTGAGCCGTCTTTCTTCAAACATGTCGTCTATATTCTTAAAGAGAATCACAGCTATGACTTCGACCTCGGCGATATCTCCGAAGGCAACGGCGACACAGTACTCTGCGCTTTCGGCGAACGCGTCACTCCTAATGAACATGCTCTGGCCAGGAAATTTGTTTTGCTCGATAACACTTACGCAAGTGGCACTAACTCGGCCGATGGTCATCAATGGACCGATTCCGCCATCGCCAACGCCTACGTGGAGCAAAACTACTTTTCCTATGCCCGGAGTTATCCCTTCAATGGAACAGATTCGCTGGCTTATTCCCCTAATGGTTTCCTCTGGAATGCGGCGATGCACGCCGGCAAGAGCGTGCGGATTTATGGCGAATTCGTTGACCGACCTGCGATCACCGAAGCGGGTAAGACGGTCCATCCCAGTTGGTCGGAGCTTTGGCAGGATTACAAATCGGGAGGCAAGAAGTACCAAATCACGGCCGCGACCGATAACGCGGCTTTGCGCCCTTGCCTGGCTTCGCACTACGTTGGCTTTCCCTTGGTCGTGTCGGATCAATGGCGAGCCAGCCAATTTCTCGCGGAGTTCGCGACTTTCGAGAAGGAGAATTCAATGCCGTCGCTCTCGATTCTATTGCTCCCCGATAATCACACTTCCGGCGTGGCTCCTGGGCTGCCGAGACCCGCCGCGGCTGTCGCCGACAACGACCTCGCCTTGGGACGCATCGTCGATGCGATCTCTCATTCCCGTTTCTGGCCCGAGACCCTTATTCTCGTGATCGAAGATGACTCACTTTTCGGGATTGATCACGTCGATGGACATCGCACAATTGCCTTTTGCGTTTCTCCCTATACTCGACGGGGAGCGGTCGTAAGTGAGCCATACAACCACACCTCTTTTGTCCGCACGATCGGTTTGGTGCTGGGGTTGCCTGCCATGACTCGGTTCGATCGCACCGCAACGCCCTTAACCGCTTGCTTTACTTCAAAGCCAGATCTCACTCCTTACAATCATCTTCCCAATAACATTTCCTTGGACGAGTTGAACCCGCCTCTCACTGCCTCCCACGGCGAAGCCCGACACTTGGCGCGGGAGTCGCTGCGGCTGGATTGGTCGACGGCGGACCGCGCTGATCCCGCGATCGTGGCGCGGGCAGCATGGCTCTCGCAGAAGCCGGGTGTTCCGTTCCCGCTGAAATTTTTTCATCCCGCGACTGGCGGCGATGATGACGATTGATTCCCGCAGGCAAGATGCGGCCGTGGTATCAGTTCGCTCTCTTGCGCGGCGCGAGAAGCACGTCGCGCCCGACGAGATATAGCAACAGGCAGAGGAGGACGAACGGAATCAGCGCGAGCCAGTCGGCGTGCGGTCCGGCGAAGAACGGATTGTGCGCGGTCGCCCACGCAGTTAGTCGATCGCTCGTCGCCGCGAGACTAGGGACGAGGTTCATGAGCGCGATGATGATGCCGGTGATCGCGCTCCCTGCGATGTAACCGGAGGCGAGTAGAACGCCGGAGCTTTTGTCGCCTTCCGCGACGAGTTCGTCATGAGTGAGATCGTGCTCTTTGAACTTGTGACGACGCAGCCAGCGATCGACCAGCCAGCGAATCATCCCGCCGACGAAGATGGGCGTGGACGAAGAGAGCGGCAGATAAACGCCGACCGCGAAAGCGAGCGAAGGAATTCCACTCATCTCGAGCACGATCGAGATCATCACGCCTAACAAGACCAGCGCCCAGGGGAGTTTGTGGCCGAGAATTCCCTTAATGATATAGGACATCAGCGTCGCCTTCGGCGCGTCGAACTTTGTCACCGTCGAGCCGTCGGGCCGGACCTTGTGCCTGCCGTTTATGCCGGGATCGACGAGGTAGATTGCTTCGCGCTGGTCGTTGACGAGGAAACGCTGAGCCGCGCCTCCGCTCGGATCTGATCGCTGCCAGGACCGATAAAGCTGCGGATCCATGTTAGCCTGTGCGCCTTTGACATGTTCCGGCGGACCCAACTCGGCGTCGTTAGGCGCGCGCAGGTCGGCCGGGAAATTATGCTCGAGCTTGTAAACGACTTCGCCCTTTCCATTGACCAGATAATCGCCCGGATTGAGCCCCGGAACGATTGAGTTGACGCCGCCCTTTTCGTTGTGCAGGACGCGATAATTTCCCGTCGTATCTGGTTTTATCTTCTCCTGAAACGGCGGGAGGTTCGCAGCCTGGACTCGCGGCGGAGTCGCGCCGGCTTCGATTTTTTGGAAGGTCGTCGGCGGCACATAGACGGTGTAGGAATTATTCAGCCCAAGGAGAATCGGACCGAGGGCGAGGGCAGAAGCGAGGCTGCCGGCGAGGATCGCGATCTGCTGAAGTCTTGGCGTGGAGCCGACGAGAAATCCTGTCTTCAGATCCTGTGAAGTCGTTCCGCCATTCGAGGAAGCGATGCAGACGATGCCGCCGATGGAAAGCGCAGTGACGAAGTAATGCGGCCCGGTCCAGCCGACGATAAGAAAGACGAGACAGGTGAGGAGCAGCGTCGCCACCGTCATGCCCGAAGTCGGACACGATGAAGAACCGATCTCACCGGTCAGATGCGACGAGACAGTGACAAAGAGAAATCCGATCACGACGATGAGGAGCGCGCCTAACAGATTCCATTGCAGATGCAGTTGCGGGGCGATGATGATCGCGAGAAGCAGCGCGATGACGCCGCCGATGACAAACTTCATCGACAGGTCCTGATCGGTCCGCTCCCTTTTGCCGACGGATTCGCCCTGCATTTTCCGCAGATCGGCAAACCCGCTTTTCATCCCGTGCCAGATGAGCGGCAGCGAACGCACCATGCTGATGATGCCGCCGGCCGCAACCGCTCCCGCGCCGATGTAAAGGACGTAGGCCTCGCGAATATCATCCGGTGCCATTTGGCTGATCGGCATCGTGCCGGGCGCGAGGATCCCGGTCGCGCCTTCACCGAAAAACTTGATCGCGGGAATGAGCACGAGATAGGCGAGAACCCCGCCGCCGCACATGATGGAAGCGATTCGCGGCCCGATGATGTAGCCCACGCCTAACAATGCCGGG
>DASXPA010000019.1:0-20841 GCA_036493915.1 Chthoniobacterales bacterium
TCGAGGAAATTCGGGGATTAAAAAAAGGAGCGTTCGCGCCCTTGAGCGAACAGCCTTTCATCCGCGCGATCCTGGTCCCATCGGGAGGCCTTGGCTTGCTCGCGGTCGGGCAGCGCCTGCTCGACTTCTTGCAATAATTCCCGAAACCCGACAACAGAGCGACGCGCCTAACGAGGGGAAAGTGGTCGAACATTCGCGCCGTCGCCTTTCCCGGGAGATAATTTCCCATGCTCTACGTTGTCGGAACTCCCATTGGCAACCTCGAGGACATCACCCTCCGCGCGCTCGAAACACTCAGGGCAGTCGACCTCATCGCGGCCGAAGACACCCGGCACTCCGGCAATTTGCTCCGGCATTTCGAAATCCGGAAACCGCTCGTCAGTTACCATGAACACAACGAAGCGATGCGCACCGCCGAATTGATCGAACGCCTCGCCGCCGGGGAAACGGTCGCGCTCATCACGGACGCCGGCATGCCCGGCGTCTCCGATCCCGGCGGGCGCCTGATCCGCAAGTGCGTCGAGCGCGATCTGCCCTTCACCATTATCCCCGGCGTGTCTGCGGTCACAACCGCGCTGGTTGGCGCCGGCCTCGATATGGAGCGTTTTTGCTATCGCGGCTTTCTGCCGGTGAAGAGCGGGCAACGCGCACGCGAGTTGTCCGACGCTGCTGAACGGGCGGAGACAACGATTTTCTTCGAGTCGCCTTACCGGATCAACAAAACGCTCGCCGCCTGCGCGGAGTTGATGCCGTCGCGCCTGCTCTGCGTCGCGCGCGAGCTGACGAAGAAATTCGAAGAATTTCGGCGCGGCACAGCCGCCGACCTGCTTGCACATTACGAGGCGCATCCTGCCAAGGGCGAGATCACGCTCGTGATCGCCGGCCGCGATTGATCGCGACTTGTAGCGTCCGCTGTCTCAGCGGACGGAAGGTGCGCTGAGGACAGCGCGCGTTACAACGATTTCTAGAACCGCAGGCGAATCCCTCCATACGCCGCTCGGCCTAGCGTCGGGAAGCCGAAGACCTCCGAATAATGTTCGTCCGTTAGGTTATCGATCCGGGCGAAGATCGTTAGGCGCGAATTCACCTCATACTCGGCGGCGAAGTTTGCGAACGAGTAATCTTCAATGTCGAAATTGGGACCGCCGAAGTTCAGTTCTTCACGCGCGTTCACCCATTTCGCTTCGGCGGTCGTTCGCAATTTCTTGAACCAAAGATAGGAAGCGGAGACGTAAAATTCGTTTCGCGGACGTCGCGGAAGCCGCGCGCCTGGCAGTTGCGTGATGTCTTCGCTCCCGGTGTTCTTGGCTTCCAGATAAGTGTAACTCGCGCTGAAAACGAGATCGGTCATCGGCCGCACTTCCAGCTCCGTCTCAATCCCTTCGGTGCGCGCAGCTCCAAGATTGAGGGTATCGAAGAGGCCGTTGAAGCCGATCAGATTCGAGAGGTCGTTGTGAAAATAGGTTGCGCTGAATTTGATCCGCTCGCTCCAGGCGCGTTGCTCGAGGCCGATCTCCCAGCCGAGATCCTTTTCCGGATTGAGATTGAAGTTGTTCCCGAAAATCTTGTCCTGGCTGCTCGGCGGGCTGAAACCGGTCGCGACGCTCGCATGCAAAACGGTGTCGGTCGGCGCAACGCGATAGCTCCCGGCGACGCGATAGGTGGCGACGCCGCCGAATTGGTTAAAGTGATCGTAGCGGCCGCCAGCGACCAGCGTCAGTCCAGTGAAAGGAATGGCGCTCGCTTCGAGATAAATGGCCCGCTCCTCGGTGTGATCGCTCAGGAATGTCGGCTGCGGACCGAAAGCCTGCGAAACGAAGGGCCGCTCCTCACCCGCGTCGACTTCGCTGTAGAAGAGGCCGGAGGTGAGCGTGAGCCACGTGACTGGTCGGAAGTTGTTCTGATAATCGATCGTTAGGCGTTTGAAAAGGGCGCGGGTCGGGCCGACGAAACCATCTTCGTTAGGGTCGTTGATCTGGCGTTCGTGATCGTAGGCGACGACGAGCTTGTGCTCCCATTGGTCGGAGGGGCGCCAGTCAATGTGCGGCGCGATGAGCCAGCGTTCGGTGAGAAAGTTATCGATCGGTTTGGGATCGAAAATCGTATTCGGATTTCCGGTGTCGGCGAGCGAGTAGGTGAAGAGGGTGCTCAGGCGCAGGGTGTCGTTAGGCGACCAGCCAATGTTCGTGACCCCGCTACTGAGGCGGTATTGGCTGTTCGGCCGCGCGTTATCGGTATCGAGACGGCTCGCCCCTAACGAATAGTCGAACTGACCGTATTTTCCTGCGCTGCTCAACGCTTCGCGGAACGTGCCATAGCTGCCGCCTTCGGCGCTGAAGGAATTCTCGGGCGTCTCGCTGCCGACTTTCGTGAAGAGCTGAATCACGCCGGCGAGTGCCCGCGGTCCGTAAACGGTGCTCTGCGGCCCGCGCACGACTTCGATGCGCGCGATGTCGTCCACGGTGAGATCGGCGAAATTGAACGCACCCTGCAGGCCTTGATTGATCGGCACGCCGTCGATGAGCACCTGTGTGTGCTCGCTGCGAAGTCCGCGGGTGAAAACGGAGGTGAGCTGACCCGGCGTACCGGTTTGGACGACGGAAAGGCCCGGCACTTCGCGGAGCGCGTCGGCGACGCGCTCGGTTTGTTTTTGCTCGAAGTCGCCTGAAGTGATGACGCTCACGCTGGCCGGCGCTTCATCTTCCGGGAGCGGAAGACGAGTGGCGCTGACAACGATCTCGGCGCTCTCGGGCGGAGTGACTGTGTCCTGCGCATGCGAAATGCCTAACGACGAAAGTAACAAGACAACGCTGACGCAGCAGAGTTCCGGGGAGCGCACGCGCCTCGCGTGCTCTTTGCGGCGCCCCGCCGCAAAGTTTTGCTCTGCAGCACACGAAGAAAAGCGCGACCGATTTTTTCCCAAAAGACCGCCAAAAAAAGTTCGCGACGGCGGGGCGCCATCGCCAGCACGCGAGGCGCGTGCGCTCCCCGGCAGACACCGCGACTCCGCACGATTATTCAAACTCAACATGACAAGTGACCTCCATTTTTTTGAGAGGCGGACTCGTCACCTGCCGGCGCTTCCTCCACGACTCTCATTCTTCTTTTTGCGAAGAAGTTTTGTCGTGCCGGCCCGCACCCGCGGCGGCACGAATGAGGTGGAGCGGGCAAATATTCTGGCTCCTGGCTTGCGGCGCGGGCCTGACGACTCACGCACACCTTCTTCCCGCCTTCACCGCCCGCGCTCGCCTAACGAACACCTAACGATTGGCTCTTGGGAAGTCGTATCCAGTTACAGCAGCGCAACTGCTCCCGATTCACACGGGATTTCTCGCGCCGATCCACGGATCAAACTCGCAAAGAACTGCCGGCAGAAGTAGCCGCTTGCGCTTCCCGGCTCAAGATTTATTTGTCAGCCTTTGGAAAGTTCCTCGCTCTGCTTTGAAAAGCTCCTTTAACAACTTGCTCGTAACCGGCGGCGCGGGCTTCATCGGCTCCAACCTCGTCCTCGCACTCCAAGAGCAGCGGCCAGACGCGCGGCTGACCGTGATCGATGATTTCCGCTCGGGCGATTTCAAAAACCTGCGCGGTTACCGCGGAGATTTCGTCGCCCAGAATCTGGCGATGCTCGATTGGCGTGCGCAATTCGGTGACGAAAAATTCGATGCGATCTTCCATCTCGCTTCGATCACCGACACGACGAATCACGATCAGTTCGAGCAGGTGCATGAGAATGTCGAGAGCTTCCGGCGCCTGCTCGCTTTCGCGCGCCCGAATCAAACCCGGATCATTTACGCATCCTCTGCCGCGACGTACGGCGCGGCGAGCGGCGTGAACACAGAAGCGCACGAAGCCGCGCCTGCGAACGTTTACGCTTTCTCGAAAGCGATCATGGATAACCTCGCGCGCCGCGCGGCGGCGGATGATCCGGACTGGAAAATTGTCGGGCTGCGTTACTTCAATGTTTACGGTCCGCGCGAGGCGCACAAAGGCGTACCCGCGAGCATGATCCTGCATCTCTCGCGACAGATGAAGGAAGGAAAGCGCCCGCGCATTTTCAAGCACGGCGAACAGAAGCGTGATTTCGTTTACGTGAAGGACATCGTAGCCGGCACGATTCAGGCAGTCCTTGCGAAAGAGAGCGGAATCTACAACCTCGGTTCGGGGCAGGCGCGGTCGTTCAACGAACTTGTCGCGATCTTGAACAATTCGTTAGGCTTGAACTTCGAGCCGGAGTATTTCGATAATCCACACGCGCATTATCAGAATCACACCGAGGCAGATCTGGCGAATGTTCGGCGCTCGTTAGGTTATGAGCCGAAGTTTTCGCTCGAAACCGGCGTGGCGGATTACATGGGCTGGCTGTACCCCGCCTGACCAAAGCTGTCCAAGCCATGAAAGCGAAACGCCGCTCCAAGAGCCCGGAAGAGGTCAATGCCGCGCTCGCGGAAAAAAAAGGTCCCGTCTCGAAATTCATCGCGCTAAATTATCGCCACTTTAACGCCGCCGCGCTGCTCGACGCCGCGAAGGGATATGAGCAACACCTCGCCGCCGGAGGTAAGATGCTGATGACGCTGGCGGGCGCGATGTCGACCGCAGAACTCGGCATCTCGTTAGCCGAGATGATTCGTCGCGACAAGGTCCACCTCATCGTCTGCACCGGGGCGAACCTCGAGGAGGACATTTTCAATCTCGTCGCGCACGATCATTACGAGCGGGTGCCACACTATCGGCAGCTCGCACCTAACGACGAGCAGCAACTGCTCGACCGACACATGAATCGCGTGACCGACACCTGCATCCCGGAGATGGAAGCGATGAGGCGGATCGAGAAGGCAGTGCTGGAAGAATGGATCGCGGCCGACCGCGCCGGAGAGCACTATTTCCCGCATGAGTTTATGTATAAAATTCTTCGCGGCGGGAAGCTGAAGAAGAGTTTTCAGATCGACCCGAGGCATTCCTGGATGATGGCGGCCTGCGAAAAAAATCTGCCGATCGTCGTGCCGGGCTGGGAGGATGCGACGCTTGGCAACATGTATGCGGCGGCTGTGATACGCGGCGACGTGAAGAATGTGCACACGGTGCGCACGGGCATCGAATATATGACCTGGCTGGCCAACTACTACACGAAGAACGCGAGGAAGCTGCGCAACCGCGAAGGCTCAATCGGTTTTTTCCAGATCGGCGGCGGCATCGCCGGCGATTTTCCGATCTGCGTCGTCCCGATGCTGCACCAGGATCTGGAGCGTACCGGGGTGCCGCTCTGGGGTTATTTCTGCCAAGTCAGCGATTCGACAACGAGCTACGGCAGTTACTCTGGCGCCGTCCCGAACGAGAAAATCACCTGGGGCAAGCTGGCGGCTTCCACCCCGAAGTTCGTGGTCGAAAGCGACGCCACGATTTGCGCGCCCTTGATCTTCGCCTGGGTGCTTGGGGAGTAAAAAATACGGCAAGCGAGGCGCCGTCTCGAACAAACCGGCAACTGTGCGACTTATTGTCGTGAGGGCAGACGCATCGCCTGCCAACGCATTAGCCTTCCCAGAAAAACGTCGTCGGTCGCTCCATCTCCGCCGCCAGGCTGCGGTGCACGGGACAACCGAGCGCAGTCTTCTCCAGAAGCTCGCGCTGCGGATGATCCTGCGGCAGCGGAATATGGACCTCCGTCGTTAGGCGGCTGATTCGGCGGGGATTACTCGCCATTTCCTTTGCCACCTGCACGGTCGTTCCTTTCAATTCCACGCCATGCCGCTCGCCAACAATCGCCATCGTCGTGGCGATGCAGGTGCCAAGCGCGGTTCCGACCAGATCGGTCGGAGAAAACGCTTCGCCTTTTCCCTGATTATCCGCCGGCGCATCGGTCTCAATTCTTGCGCCGGAAGGTCCATGGACTCCATCGCAGTGGAAGCCACCCATATATTCGATCGAGATCTTGACCATGCCAGACTCTCGCGCGGAGCGGCGGCTCGAGCAATTCGCGGCGGTCGTTAGGCGAGCCAAAGGAGCGCGAGGAGAATGACGAGAAAGTATGGAACGAGCACAGCGGCGCCGGCATATTCCTTCGCCATCCGTTGCCCAAAAAAGAGGGCAAGCAGAGCGATCCCGGAAATGATCGCGCCGTAGAAGGCAATGGTGGAATCCCGCCGAATGAGAACGAGGAGGAATCCGACCCCGCTGGCCGCGCCGGCCGCCAGCTCGAGCACGGTAAGGATGCCGAACAAAAGCGGCACCACCCCGGCAAGCGGGCTCTCCGCGAAGTGACCGGTCAGCCAGTCGAGATTGCCCCGCCGATCGGTCACCTTGTCGATGCCGGATTGAAGAAAGAGAATTGCGAGAAAGGCAGAAGAGAAGAGCTGCAAAACAAAGAGCGCTCCGACCGAAGTGTGGAGAATTAGCATGGGCGGATTCTAGCATGGTCGGTCAAACCCATATTCCGCGTGTTCGAAAGCGGCTCATCAACATCTCAGTATCCGAATCGATCGCGCGAACGCGTAGGAGGCAGGAAAAGCCCTTGCGCCTCCCGAGCCGCTGGACATTATTGCTGTCCGCCAAATCGGGCGGAACTGCGGGTGTAGCTCAGTGGTAGAGCACCTCCTTGCCAAGGAGGACGTCGCGAGTTCGAGTCTCGTCACCCGCTCCAGCCTTCGTTTGGAGCGCAGCGGAAAGCGAAGGCTGGAGCGCCACGCCGAAGCGAAACGCAGTGGGCTCTCGTTTTCTCCGACTCGTTTGAAGACTTTAACCTCCGCCACGCCTGCGGCTTAACATCACGGCTTGGCAGGCCAGCGAAGGCACGCTTTCAAGCAGCGATCGCTGCCGCCAAAGATGCTCGTCCTTCGATTTTCCTCAGCGGCGAAGAGATTTCAAAGCATTGCCAGGCGTGCCGCGCGATCTGCACGACCATTTAGCCGCTTCTGAGACTGCAATCCGACTTTCTCGGCAAAAAGTTGAATCCGAACGCCGCTCTCACCGCATCTCAAAACAAAAGCATCACTATGAAAACCAGCATCGTAACCATCTTTTGTTCTCTCGTCGCGCTCACCGCGTTCGGCCAGATTCCAGCTGCGACCGTTCCCCCGCCGCCCGTTCCGCCGGCGGCCACGCCTTACGCCACGCCGATTCCGACCCTCGCTCCTATCCCAACCCCAGCCCCGGCGGCGACAACGACTCCATTGGTCACGCCCACTCCGTCAAACAGCGTCACACTGACCGTTTCTTCCTCGTCCACCCCGAGCGTCGACGAAGAGATCGATAATGCGATCGAGAAGAAAATTCGCAAACACTTCGACTTTACGACCAACCGCCATCATTCCGACGACGACGACTCGGCCTGGATCGCGTTGCCGATCGTCTTTATCGTCTTCCTGGCCATCTTCGGCATGCCCGTCCTGATCGTGGCCACGATTCTCTATTTTAGCTTTTCGCGAAATCGCGCGATGCACAAAACCGTGCGGCTGATGGTCGAGAAAGGGCAGCCCGTGCCCGAGTCGCTTCTCAATCCTCCGCCGGTCGTGAGGCAGCGCTCCGATCTCCGTCGCGGCATTAAATGGATGCTCGTCGGCGTCGGCATCATGATCTTCTTGGGTGCCGTCAACAATTGGGATGACGGCTCGTGGAGCCTCGGCGTCATCCCCTTCCTCATCGGCGCAGGTTATCTCATCTTCTGGCGTCTCGATGTCGGCAAAGACGAGGTCGTCGTCAAGGAACCGATCGTGAAAGAAGATATTTCCCCCAAGGTGTAGGCTCGTGGGGTGCCGCTTACCGATGCCGACCTTGTTGCACGTGTCCTTCTCGATGACGACCATCACGCTTTCGCTGAGCTGGTGCGAAATCATCAGTCGGCCATCCGCGGTCTGCTCCGCCAGCTCACGCGTAACGACCTCGCCCTCGCCGACGACCTCGCGCAGGAGACTTTTCTCCGCGCCTATAAGCACATCCGGAGTTTTCGCGGGGAGGCGAAATTTTCCACCTGGCTGTACCGCATCGCCTACAACTGTTTTCGGGAAGAAGCGCGCAAACGCAAGGAACTCGTCGGCATCGATGAGACCGTCCTCGAAGCACAGCAGGACCCGCAGACAACCGATCCCGCACTAAAACACGATCTCATGCACGCACTCCAACTCCTGCCGCTCCACGAGCGCTCTGCGATTTTGCTTTGTTGTCAAAACGGATTATCTCATGATGAAGCTGCCCGCGTGCTCGACATTCCGCTCGGCACCGTGAAGACGAATGTCCTGCGCGGCCGGGAGAAGTTGAAGAGAGCGCTGGCGGCTTGGGGACCTGCCTAATAATGGACGAAGAGCTTCAGGAAGATTGGCTGGACGCGCGCTTACGCGAAGAGGCTCCGTATGTTGACGATGCGGGCTTCACTGCGCAGCTCGTGCAAAAGCTCCCCGCCCGGCGTGCTGCCGGACCGTCCTTCCGCGGAGCGATCCTGCTCGCAATTACCATCTTCGCCTGCGTCGTCACCTACTTCGCCTCCGGTGGCGGATACTTTTTGATTTCGGCGGTCGATACTCTGGCCACCTGGCCGCTCTGGATGGTCTGCACGATCGCGATCCTCTGCGGCATCATCGCGACCGTGGTCGCCGCGGGTGCAGCCTGGTCCCAGGCGCGCGAAGAAATGTTGTAACCGAGGGCGCGCGGCGCATGCGCTCCCAGCCCTAAATTGTGCGCGCCTTTTCCACGTCGCGCGCGATCTGCGCACGGAGCGCTGCCAGGTTTTCGAATTTTTTTTCCGGTCTGAGATAGCCCAGAAATCGCACTTCAATGTCGCTGCCGTAGATGTTGCGGTCGAAATCGAAAAGATGCAGCTCGAGCACGCGCTTCGGCGAACCCCCCGCAATCGTCGGACGCACCCCGAGATTCACGACGCCGCGGAAGCGCTCCCCCTCGAGTTTTGCCTCCGCCGCGTAAACTCCATTTGGCGGAAATTGCTCGCTGTGCGCACTCAGGTTAGCGGTCGGAAATCCGAGGCTGCGTCCGAGATGTTTACCGCTCTCAACGGTGCCGAGGATGGTGTATTCGCGGCCCAACATTTTCGCCGCCTTCGCGAAATCGCCCGCTTCCACGGCCCGCCGAATTGCGGTGCTACTGACAATCACACTCTCCGCTTTTACCGGTTCGACCCCAACCACGTCGAAGCCCCACTCAGCGCCAAGCTCCTTCAAGAGATCTAAATTCCCGGCGCGGTTGCGGCCAAAGGACCATTCCTGGCCGACGCAAATTTCTTGCAGCGGCTGCGCCGCCGAAGCCAATTGCCTAACGAACTCTTCCGGCGACGTCGAAGCCAGCTCGCGGTTGAAAGTGAGAACGAGAAGATGCGAGACTCCGAGCTGCTTGATGAGAGCGATTTTGTGTGCGGTCGCGGTCAGCAATCGCGGGCTCTCCTGCGGCCGCAGAATCTTCGCGGGATGGGGATCAAACGTCACCACCACCGCGGTCCCGCCCGCTCTTTGCGCGTCGCCCGCAGCGGTGGAAATCACCGCCTGGTGCCCGAGGTGGACGCCATCGAAAACGCCGATGGCGAGAAAGAGCGGACCCGGGATTTGGGACAGCTCCAGGATCGACCGCAGGAGACGCATCATAGAGACATCATTGGCAAGCTGATTCCTCGTTTGCCATTCTCAGCATAGCGAAGAGTCTCACAAGCGGTTCTGCGGCCTGCGTCGTCACGACACTTTCCGTTAGGCGCCACGCATCCGGGACACCTCCGGCAGCGTCAAAATTTTCTCCAAGATGTCGACCGGCGGAGCGTTCTTGATTTCATCCACCGTGACCGACCGCGCCAGGTCGAAGCGTCCTGAGCGTGTCCGCCGCAACTCCTTCAGGTGCGCCCCGCAGCCCAGCTCCGCGCCGATGTCGTGCGCATAAGTGCGGACATAAAAGCCCTTGCTGCAGAGCACGGTGAAGTCGATCTCCGGCGACGCGAGGCGATCGATGCTGTAGCGGTAAACGTGCACGAGCCGCGGTTTCCGTTCGACCGTTTTGCCCTGGCGCGCGAGCTTGTAGAGTGGGACGCCGCCGTGTTTGATCGCCGAGACCATCGGCGGCATCTGGTAGAAATCGCCGCGAAATTTGTCGAAGGCGGCGCGCGCTGTCGCTTCATCGAGCTCCGGCACCGGATGTTCGTCGATCACCTGCCCTGCCCGATCCTGCGTGTCGGTGGCTTTGCCTAACGACAAGGTGCCAATGTATTCCTTGTCCTCACTCATGAGCAAATCCTGGATCTTCGTGCCGCGGCCAAGCGTCAAAATGAGGAGTCCGGTGGCAATCGGATCAAGCGTCCCGCAATGGCCAACCTTCTTGATTTGAAGTTGCCGCCTAACGAGCGCGACAACGTCATGCGAAGTCATGCCGGCAGCTTTATCGACGAGAAGAACGCCATCGGGCGTGGCGGTCAGCGACATCGTAAATAGTCTCCCAAGTCGGTCATTCTGAGCGCAGTGAAGGACTTCCCGATTGTCCGGCCAACGTCCCCAATCGCCAAGATGCAACGCACGCCCGTGAGGTCCTGCGCTCCGCTCAGGATGAAAAGCATGATGGGAAGGCGCCTAACCATTGATTGAACTCACGGCTTCGACGGCCGCAGCGATCACTCGTTGTCCTACGTCGTCCAAACTTCCCGAAACCCGCGCCCCAGCGGCGCGGGTGTGGCCGCCACCTTTGAAGCGTTGGCAGATCGCACAGACATCGGCGCGCTCATCTTTCGAGCGCATGCTCACGCGCACTTTGCCATGATCGAGTTCCTCGAAAAAAATCGCGATGATCACTCCCTCGATCGCGCGAAGATGATCGATCAGGCCTTCATTATCCTCAGGGATAACGCCGAGTTCGTTTGCCGTCGCAAGCGGCAGGCTAAAGCTCGCAACTTTCCCGCCGGCATCGAAGCGCATGCGATCGAGCAAGACGCGCAGGAGCTCGATCCGACGGCGCGGATAGCTCTCATAAAGTTGCTGGCTCAGGCGGCCGACGTCGATGCCGCAGCGCAAAATGTCGGCCGCGATCTCGAACGTGCGATCGGTCGTGTTGGGATATTGAAACGAGCCGGTGTCGGTGGAGATGGCCGCGAAAAGGTTTTCCGCGATCGCCTCATCGAGCGGCAAGTCCTGACTTTGGAGAAGCTCGAAAAGTATCTGCCCGGTCGCGGGCGCGATCGGATCGATATGCACGAGATCGCCGTAGCGCGGGTTACTCGGATGATGGTCAATATTGATCCAAATCTTGGCGTGACCAACGGCGGCGAGAACGTTGTCACCGAGGCGTTGTTGCGTCGCGGTGTCGAGCGCAAACACCACATCAAAATCTTCCGGCTCGTTAGGCGGTGGCGTCACCAAGTCGCCGCCGGGGAGAAAGGAAAACTTTTCGAGCAGGCCTTCTTCGTTCCAGACTTTCACTTGTTTACCCAGCTTTTGCAGCGCCAAGCCCATCGCAATCTCGCTCCCAAGCGCGTCGCCGTCCGGACGCACGTGGCTAAGGACGAGGAAGGAGGCATGCGCCCGTAGAACCGCGGCGATCTCCGCGAAACTCGAATTCGTTAGGCCGGCTTTGGCCGGTTCGATCCCGGCGGCGCTCATTCGTTAGGCTCTTTCGCGGATGAAGGTGCGATCTCCCGCAAAATCTCGAGGACGCGTGAGCCGCGCTCGATCGAATCGTCGAGATGGAAAACGAGATGCGGCGTGTATTTCAGAACCACGTGCTTGGCCAGATCGGATTGGAGCGCGGCGCGGTTCGCTTCCAATTTTGGCACGACCTCGTTGCGACCTTCGGAGCCGAGGACGCTGATGTAAACGTGCGCGGACTTTAAATCGGGAGCGACGTCGACCTGATTCACAGTCACGAGCAAGTTGTCGAACGTCATTTCGCGGACGAGGAGCGCACTCAGCTCTCGTTTGAGCAATTCGTTAACGCGCAGGAGTCGATGTTTCATTGGGAAGTTGAGAGTTGTTAGTTGAGAGAAAGGGAGCTGGCTGAGGTCTCTCAACTCTCAACCAACCGCTCTCAACTTCTTCAAAGCTTCTGCGCGACCTGTTCGAGCAGATAACACTCGATGACGTCGCCGACCTGATATTCGGAAAAATCTCCCAGTTTGATGCCGCACTCGAGGCCGACACGCACTTCTTTCACGTCGTCCTGGAAACGGCGCAGGGTCGAAAGACCGCCGTCGTAAACCGGCTGGCGGCGGCGGAGCACGCGGGCTCGGGCGCTCCGGCTGATCCGTCCGTCGGTGACGAGACAGCCGGCGACGATGCCGCGACTCAACTGGAAAACCTGTTTCACCTCGGCGTGGCCGATGACAGTTTCGCGATGCTCCGGATCGAGCATCTCGGCCATCGCGTCCTTCATCTGGTCGATTAGCTCGTAGATGATGCTGTAAAGTTTCACCTGCACGCCTTCGCGTTTGGCAGCGGCGACGGCGTTGCTCTCGACTTTCACGTTAAAGCCGACGACGACCGCGTTCGAAGCACTCGCGAGCAAAATATCCGACTCGGAGATTGGTCCGACGCCAGAGTGAATCATTTCGAGATCAATTTTCTTGCTCTCGATCTGACCGAGTGACGCCGCCAGCGCTTCGAGCGAACCTTGCGCGTCGCACTTCAAGACCAGTCGCAAAACTTTCTTGCCATCCGCGGCTTCGAGGAGGCTTTCGAGCGTGGCGCGTTGCGGCATGCTCAACTTCTCCGTGCGCTTCGCAGCGAGACGTTCTTCGCTCAGGGTCTTGGCGGATTTCTCCGATTCCATGACGAGGAATTCGTCGCCGGCATTCGGTAATCCGGTGAAGCCTAAAACCTTCACGGGCGTCGACGGTCCGGCGGATTTGATCGGCTTCCCGCGATCATCAACGAGCGACTTCACTTTCCCGCCGTAATCGCCACAGATGAATGGTTCGCCAACTTTGAGCGTCCCCATTTGCACGATCACGGTCGCGGTCGGTCCGCGGCCGGGCTCGACCTGCGCTTCGATGACGGTGCCGCGGGGCGTGGCCGTGGGCGAGGCTTTCAGCTCCATCACTTCCGCGAGAACGGCCATGTTTTCGAGCAGATCCTCTATCCCGGTGCCTTTCGTAGCCGAGACGGGCACGACGATCGTTTCGCCACCCCAATCTTCCGGAGTCAGTTCGTGTTCCTGGAGCTGCTGTTTCACGCGATCGATATTGGCACCGGGCAAATCCATTTTGTTCGCCGCGACCATGATCTTCACATGCGGCGCTGCCTTGGCGTGATTTATCGCCTCGATCGTCTGCGGCATGAGACCGTCATCCGACGCGACCACGAGCACGACGATATCGGTGACATCCGCTCCGCGTGCGCGCATCGCGGTGAAGGCAGCGTGGCCCGGCGTGTCGAGAAAGGTGATGCGCGTCCCCTGGTAATCCACCGTGTAAGCACCGATGTGCTGGGTGATCCCGCCGGCTTCACCCGCCGCGACGCGCGTCTTGCGGATCGCGTCCATGAGCGAGGTCTTTCCGTGGTCGACGTGGCCCATGAAAGTAATGATCGGGCCGCGCAGTTTGAGCTCTTCTTCCTTCTCAATGACGGGTGGTGGCGGGGCGACGACGACCTCGACCTGCTTGTGCACACCGCCGCCTTTTTCACGGCGTTCCATCTCGAAAACGAATCCGTGGTTTTCGCAAACCTTGGTGGCGACCTCGGGCTCGACCGTCATGTTTTGGTTCACGAAAATCTTGAAGTCGTCCATCAGCTCTTTGATGAGCTGGAAATTTTTCACCCCGAGTTGACTAGCCAGATCCTTCACGATGATTGGCGGTTTGATGTGAATGATCTTGCGGCCGTCCTCAGTTTCTTCGAGAGCCTCGGCGCGGTCATCGGCCGGGGGCGGCGACGCTTCGGGAGCAGGCGGAGGCGGCTCGGGCGCGACCGTAGTCTGCGGCTGACGAATCCGGGAAATCGGAGGGAGGACGGAACGCGTGGCGGCTGTGTCGGAGACCGGACGTTTCGGTTTCGGCGTTTGCGGATCGATCAGGGAAACGCTTTCGACCGCGGGCTTGGGCGAGGGAGCCGGAGCGGGAATGGCCGGCGCAGGTTTGGGAGACGCCGGTTTCTTCGCCGTGATCGGTGTGAAGGCCGATCGCGTAGCTGGAGGGGCCAGCTTTGGCTCGGACGCTTTCGCCGGGGTGGTCGGCGCGGCCGGTGCAGGTGCGGCCGTGGTCTTGGACGCAGTCTTCTCCCCAACAGGAGCGACGTTCGCTTCTTTCGCCTGGCCCTTGACAGACTTGGCCGTTTTCGGCTTAGTCGGCGACTTCGCACCCGGCGACGACTTCGCGCGAGCAGCGGTTTTGGTCGCTGTCTTGCGGGCAGGCGCTTTGCCCGCCTTGGTCTTGGTCGTCGTCGTTTTTGTAGGCATGGAAGTTTTTCGGAAAGTTGCTCATGGCTATGAGCGGTACGGGGTAGCCATCTTAGGTCGCCGCCTCGGTGTCTCGATGGACGGCTTCGTGGATTTCGCGCGCCTTCTCTTCATCCACCTCAAGGATGTCGACAAGATCGGACATCTCGGCATCGCGCAAACCCTCGAGGCTGGTGAAGCCGGTTTTCACCAGCGTCATCGCCTGCTCTTCGGTGATCGGAAGTGCCTCTGAGAGAACCTGCGCCGCGTGCGCGACCTTCTGCTCGACCGCGCTCGTGCTCGGCGCTTCTTTTTCGATGTTAATCTCCCAGCCGGTCAGGCGACTCGTTAAGCGCGCATTCTGGCCTTTTTTTCCGATCGCGAGCGAAAGCTGGTCTTCGTCGACGGAAATGGTGGCGCTCTTTTTCTCCAGGTCGAAAATGAGGTTCTTCACTTTCGCGGGCTTGAGCGCTTCGAGGACAAATTCCTTCGGGTCAGAACTCCAGCGGATGATGTCAACCTTCTCGTTGTTCAGTTCGCGGACGATGTTTTTCACCCGTGATCCGCGCATGCCGACGCAGGCGCCGACCGGATCGACTTTGGGATTATCGCTAAAGACTGCGATCTTTGTGCGGTAGCCGGCTTCGCGCGCGATCCCGCGAATCTCGACCGTGCCGTCGGCGATCTCGCTCACTTCGAGCTCGAAAAGACGCCTAACGAAATTCGGATGGCTGCGCGAGATGATGATTTCGGGACCGCGGATGCCGTTCTCGACTGCGACGACGTAAGCGCGCAGCCGATCGCCGACGTTGTAATCCTCCACCACCACGCGCTCGCGCTGCGGCATGATCGCTTCAAATTTCCCGAGATCGAGAATGACGTCCGAACGATCGAATCGCCGGACTGTGCCGCTCACGATTTCGCCTGCGCGATCCTTGAACTCCTCGTAGATCATCTCCTTCTCGACCTGGCGGATGCGCTGCATCATCGCCTGCTTCGCGGTCTGCGCGGCGATGCGGCCGAAGTTCTTCGGCGTCACTTCGACCTCGACTTCCTCGCCCACCGCGACCTCAGCTTTGATTCGACGCGCTTTGTCGAGCGAGATTTCGTCCGCCGGGTTGTTCACGCTGTCGACCACGAGCAAGTTGGCGAGCGCTCGGATTTCGCCGGTCTTCGGGTCGATATCGATGTGCAAATCGCGCGAGGCGCTGACACTCTTTTTCGAGGCCGAGAGGAGGGCGTTCGAGACCGCCTCGATCAGGATTTCGCGTTTGATTCCGCGTTCCCGCTCAAGGTAATCCAGCATGGCGATAAACTCAGCGTTCATTCGATGAAGTCGGTGTCCGCCGACAAAAAAGAGTGGGACACCGGCTCCCACTCCAATCCAGCAACGGACTAGGCGCGCACGATACTTTTGCGCAGGCCCATAGTCAAGCTGCGCCGGTGCCGACGTTCAGCTTTCGAGGTAAAGGCGTGGTTAGGCGGAGCGGACGCAGAGAGCGCGAAGGGAAGATGGGTGGAAGAAAGGCTCCCTAAATTACGGCACGGCAGTGAGCGTAAGGCCGTCCCCGCTGCCGCCTTCGTAGTTGGCTTGCAGGTTGTCGGCCGCAACAGTGACGATGGAACCGTCGGGAAGATTATCGAAAGTCCCGGCGATGGGTTGGGATGAGCTGGTGTCGATGACCGTGAAGATG
Source organism: Chthoniobacterales bacterium (assembly GCA_036493915.1). Classification (GTDB taxonomy): domain Bacteria; phylum Verrucomicrobiota; class Verrucomicrobiia; order Chthoniobacterales; family UBA10450; genus Palsa-1392. The sequence goes on from DASXPA010000019.1 coordinate 16,032, forward strand.
GTCCCGATCGGCAACGAATCCCCGATTGAGGGCGGTGAGTTCCAAAACGCTACCGTTGAGAGTGACGCCTCTTGCGGTGACTCGGTCGTTCCGGTGCGTCTGCAAGTTAAGCTCACAATCGTATTTCCCCGCGCCATTAAAGGTCAGAGCACGGCGTAGGACTAAATTGCCGAGGGCATTCACGCCGGGCGCCAAGTCACCGCTGACCCCGTCGGGAGTTCCGACCGTCATTGTCGGCGTAATGATTCCCTGGCCAGCGAGAGTGCCGCCGCTGACCAGGACTGGCCGCTTCCAAGTCCGCTCCCTCCGCTCCCACGCGACACCAGGTTTCCATTGTTCGTGAACTGCGTCATCGCCCCCGGTGACAAAGCTCTGAGTCTTCCCGAAGCATTCGCGATCTGCATTCGCTCAAATAGAGCGCAGAAGAAGGACTAATGGTGTATTGGCTCGCGTTCTCCAAAAAATCGATCTCGCTCACCTGCGCCATATCGGAGATCGAAATAGAGGACAACGTCGTCAGGCCGAAGGTGGCGATGTCGCCAATTCCGTTAGGAACCGTTTCTGGGTGCCAGTTATCTGCCGAGAGCCAATCGTTGCCGGGCGGGGCAAGCTTCCAGGCCGCGCTGCCGGCCCACAAATTCTGGGTGAGAAAGCAGCAGAGAAAACCGATACAAAAGGCGAAGAAGGGAAGAGAGTAGAGAGAACGTTTTCATAGGCTTAAGAGAAGCGGACAAGAGCTTCGCGCGGTTGGACGGGAATTTGCGCGGGGAGGGTTGGCCTAACGAACTCAATGAGACGCGAGTATTTCAGGATCGGGCGAAAAATTCAAGGCAATCGACAACCGGGCGAAAAAAAGAGGTCCCGCCCCACACAAGAACGGAATCCGCCGCGGGAATGCCGTGGTTTTGGAATCAATTCTTTCTCTGCGCTCTCTGCGACCTCTGCGCTTAATATCCAGCCGATGGCGCGCAGCCGAGCTTTCATTTTGGTGTTGCTGGTTTGGGCCGCGATCTACCTGCCACGCCTCGGATCGCTCGAGTTGAAAAGCGAGGAAGCCCGGCGCGTGCTGCCTGCCGTGACGATGTTGAAGACTGGGAACTACCTCGTCCCCGAAGTGGGCGGCGATCCGTACCTGCGCAAGCCGCCCCTAGTGAACTGGCTCGTCGCCGGTTCCTTCAAACTCTTCGGCGCGCGCAACGAATGGACCGCGCGCCTCCCATCAGTCCTATCGGTCCTATTAGTCGCATTGGCTTTTGTCACCCTCGCCCGCCGCGAGCTCGGCCCGAACGGCTCGCTCATCGCTGCCCTCATCTCGCTGACCAATTTCGGGCTCCTCGAAAAAGGCCGCATGATCGAGATCGAGGCGCTCTACGTTTCGCTCACCGGGCTCGCGTTTGTCTGCTGGCTCAGTTGGCGACGCGAGCCGCGCTTGCGCTGGATCGCGTGGACGGTGCCGTGGATTTTCCTGGGGCTCGGGCTGCTCGCAAAAGGCCCGCTCAACCTGCTTTTCTTCTATGCTGTGGTGGTTGCAGTTCTCTGGCAGGCGCGCGAGCTAAGGCAACTCTGGACCTGGCAACATCTCGTCGGGCTTCTCCTCATGCTCGGCATCTTCGCCGCCTGGGCGATCCCGCTGCTCGAGGTGCTGCGCGGCGGTCACGTCGCGGCCATCTGGTCACGACAATTTTCCGGCCGGATCAGCGGCGAGGATTTTAAGTTCTGGAGCTGGCTGTTCAACGTTCCGCGTGGCGTTGCCTATCTGCTGCCGTGGGCGGTGCTGCTGCCATTTGCACGCTTTACGCTGCTCGAAGACAACGAGGAGCGCAGATTCTCCCGCGCCTTATCGTTAGGCATCGCGCTTCCGTTTCTCCTCGTGAGCCTGACGCCGGGCGCGCTCCCGCGATACAACATGCCACTCTTCGCCCCCGCCATCTGGCTGCTCGCGATCTTCATCAAGGAACATGCCCTCATTTGGCCGAAGCGGCTGCGCAAAGCCATTACCTGGACGTTGGTCGCGGTCGTTATCGCGATGCTGATCTATTCGGTGGCGCTCACTCCTTTTCTGGAGAAGCGCGCGAAAATCCGTCCGCTCGCCGCACAGCTCGACGCGGTGATTCCGCCTAACGAATCGCTCTACGCGATCGATCCGGGTTATCAGCCTTACCTCTTTTATCTGGAGCGGCCGATTGTTTATCTCGACCGGGTCGCCGAGCTGCCGCCAGCCGCGCATTACCTTCTCGTCCAGCCGGCGAATGAAAAAACGGCAGAGGCGCGGTTCGCGCGGCCCGTGCTTCGCCTCAAGGATTATCGCGGACACCAGGTTATCCTCTTACGGGTCGAAGCACCGGGCGATTGACATTCGGGTGAAAACGAATTCGTTAGCATGCTAACGATGCCTGCGCTTGATCCCGAGAAAATTGGCCAGCTTATTCACCAGACCTCACGGGCATGGCGTCTTAAGCTCGATGAGCGGCTCCGCCCGCTCGGTTTGAGTCAGGCAAAGTGGCGCACAATTGCGCACCTCGCGCAGGGTCACCTCACTCAATGCGAGCTTGCCGAGCGCCTCTCCATCGAGGAGCCGACCCTCGCCCGTTCCCTCGCGAGTCTCGAGAGCGGCGGCTGGATCAAACGCGAAAGCGCACGGCACGATCGACGCTGTAAGACCGTGCACCTGGAGGAAAAATCGAGCGCCTTGCTGCGACGGATCAAGAAAACCGCCGGAGCGCTCCGCCGCGAACTTATGGAAGACATCCCGGCGCGCGATCTCCAAATTTGTATGCGAGTCTTGAGCGAAATCCGCGGCAAAGCTGTCGAAGTTTCGGCGGAGGGCGTCAATGGTAAGAATGGCCATTCCAAGGAGACCAGGGGCAAGGCTGCCAAATGATCACGGTACAAAAAGCTAACATCGTCGCGCGCGAAGGCGCCGGAGATCTCGACCGTCGGGTCGGCCGCAAAAGTACCTACATCATCGGCGCAATCGTTCTGCTCGGAATCGCGTTCTTGCTTTACCGCCTGTTCAGCAGCGGAAAGGAAGCCCCGCCGCCACCTCCGCCGCGGCCGGTCGCAGTCGCGAAAGTTGTGACCAAAGACGTCCCACTTTATCTCGATGAAATCGGCACCTGCGCGGCGAACGAAAGCGTGCAGGTACAGGCGCAGGTCGCCGGGCAGATCGTCTCGCGCAATTTCAAGGACGGCGCTGATGTGAAAAAGGGCGAAATCCTTTTCACGATCGACAAGCGGCCGTATCAAGCCGCGCTCGACCAGGCAAAAGCGGACAACATGCTCGCGCAAGCAAATTTGAAGCGGCAGGAGGAGTTGAAAGCAAAGGGCGTGACCGCGACGCAGGATCTCGATACGGCGAAGGCGAACGCGATGAGGACCTCGGCTGCGGAGGCGGCGGCGCAGGTCAATCTCGACTACTGCACCATTCGCTCGCCGATCGACGGCCGCGCCGGTCTTCGCCAGGTTGATGTCGGCAATACAGTCAGCGCGGGCAGCGGCAGCGCCGTCCTCGTGCAGATCGATAACCTCGATCCGATCTACACCGACTTCACTGTCGCGGAGCCCGACCTTCCGCTCGTCCGAAAGTATCTTCACGGGCCGGACCTGAAGGTGCTGACCGATGCCGAGAACGACGGTTTCCCGGCGCAGGAAGGCAATCTTTACTTCATCGCCAACACCGTTCAGCCCGGCACCGGCACGATCCAGGCGCGCGCGATCACGCCAAACCCGAAGCACCAACTCTGGCCCTCGCAGTTTGTCCATGTGCGCCTGGTTCTCGACGTTTTGAAAAGCGCGAAGTTGGTACCGAATAGCGCCGTCCAAATCGGTGAGAACGGACCTTATCTCTTCGTCGTGAAGAAAGATTCCACGCTCGATCTGCGACAGGTCGCGCCCGGGCAAAAGCAGGATAACGATCTCACCGTCGTCACGAAAGGCGTAGAGGCGGGCGAAACCGTCGTCACCCGCGGCCAATTGCAACTCGCGCCCGGCGAGAAAGTGGTCGTGAAGGAGAGGGGAAAAACTTCGCCTAACGAAAAGCCAACTGACGAAACCGGAAGGAAGGGCTGACGCCTGAAATATGGCGAACGAGAAAGACAACGGCTGGAACGGCGGGCGCGACGATGGTCAGGGCAACGGCGCGCGGCGCCCCGTCCCGGTGGAAGAGAGGGAATACACGCCCCCGCATAAGCTGAAGCAATTTTCCTCCGGCTTGTCGCGACCGTTCATCCAGCGGCCGGTCATGACGATGCTGCTGACGGCGTCGATCATCGTTTTCGGCATCCTCACTTACCAGCTCCTGGCGGTGAACGATCTTCCCGCAGTCGATTACCCGGTCATCAACGTGCGGGTTTCCTATCCCGGCGCCAATCCGGAAACGATGGCGAACACCGTCGCGACGCCGCTGGAAAAACAATTCACGCAGATCCCCGGCCTCGAACTCACAACGAGCACGAGCACGCAGGGCAGCACCTCCATCACGCTGCAATTTGACCTTTCCAAAAACATCGATGCCGCCGCGACTGACGTGCAGTCAGCCATCCAGGCGGCAAGCGGAAATTTGCCTAACGATCTCCCCAGCCCGCCTACTTTCACCAAGTCCAACCCGAATGATCGGCCGGTCATCTACATTGCCCTAACGAGCGCAACACTGAGCAGCGGCGAGCTGTATCGTTACGCCACGACCGAGGTGCAGCAGCGGATCAACATTCTTCCGGGCGTCTCCGAAGTGAACATCTACGGGGTGAAAAGCGCCATCCGAATCAAGGTCGATCCCGGGAAGCTTGCCGCGCGCGACATGACCTTCGACGAT
>DASXPA010000020.1:0-2865 GCA_036493915.1 Chthoniobacterales bacterium
GAAGCCGCCGGTGATGACGACGACGAGCTGCGAGAGCAGACCGATGTCCACCATTTGCCTCAAAAAAAGTCGCCACCGCATGCGATGCGTGAGGGCGGAGCGAATGCTTTCTCCCGCGAGCAAAACCAGTTCGCCGAGATAGGTGAAGATGGAAAGGACGACCGCGCCGATGGCGGTAGAAAATCGGACGAACATGAGATCGCGATCGAGAGAACGGCGCGGCATCGCGCGCCCGTGGCTCAGGTGCTGACGAGTGGTGTTTTCGAGCGCGGACGCAGCTCCGGTGCAATCGCGCCGACAAAACGTGGCTCGAGCTCAAACTTCAAAAAGAGCGCCTGAATTTCCTCAAAAATGATAGTGGGCTCGCCCAGATCGAGGTAAACGAAGTCGTGATTGCTATCGACCTTGCAGCCTGATCCGGACACGGTTTCGAGCTCGAGTATTTTATTTAGATCGCGCACGCTGGTCGCGTAGACTTCAAGTTCGATCATGGGGAAAGTGACAAAAACCTTAGCCGCCAAGCACGCGCGATGCAAAAGTTCTTGAGCCAGAGGAGACATCGTCCGGCGAGGTCGCTCCTTCTTTGCCTCCTCGCGCTGCTTCCTTTGAGCGGTTGCGAAACGGTTCCGAGCGGCGTACGCGAGGCGCGCCTAACGATGGCACAACAGATTCAAGCGGAGCCGTCCGGCGATTATTTCATCGGGCGCCGCTACGCCAGGCCGCCTTACCATTTCTGGGGCTACGTCCGCCGGCCGCGGCAACCGTGGAGCAGCGCGGTGCTCGTGGTCTTCAACGAAAACAAGAAGCTCGCGCCCGATCGCGAACAGATGCAGCTCGGGTTCGACGACAATTACGAATACAGGCTTCAGGGCTACTTCAGCGGCGACAAGGTATACGAGGTGGCGAGCAACCGCGTGCTACCTGAGTTCGTTCTCACTGGCGACCAACTGCTCTCGACCCACCCGGCGCCGATTTTCCCCAGTCGGATCAACGGGCAAAAGGTCAGCCCGCTCCTGATCGAGAAGCCGGAGTGACCGTGCCTCTAGACGCTTCACTCTGGGAGGCGTAAGCGTTGGCTCGATTTTGGGAAATGGATAACCGCGGCGCGCCTCACGCAGCGAAGTGTCCACAGCGGCTTCACGAATCCTGCTCCTACCCGCGCGATTGCGACCCGCGGCAAGCTGCGATAGAGGGAACGATTCGCTGTCCCAGATGATGAAGTTTTCGCCGCTCAAGGCTTTTCTGCTTTTCGTTAGTCTCTGCCTCGTGGCTGGCTGCGAAACGATGCCGGAAGGGATTCAGCAAGCGCGCATCGCGATGGAGCAGCGGATCCAGGCAGAGCCGCCGGGCGCCTACTTCATCGGCCGCCGTTATTACAAACCGGATTACAAATTCTGGGGTTACGTCCGCCGGCCGCGACAACCGTGGACCACCGCGCAGCTCGTGATGTTGAACGAAAACAAGAAGCTCGCGCCCGATCGTGAGCAGGTGAATTTCGGCTACGATAACAACTACGAGTATCGGCTCTACGGCTACTTCAGCGGCGACAAGGTTTACGAGCCGGCGAGCAACGGCTTTTATCCGGAATTCATCCTCACCGGCTACCAGCTCATCTCGACCAATCCGCCGCCAATTTTCAAAAGCCAATTCATCGGCGCGGGTGACAACCGTTATCAAATCGAAAAGCCGCAATAGCCAGTCGGCGTCTCGCCCAATGACCGCACGTCCGGCGAGGGACAAGCTGGTTGAAGAGTTCCTCACTTTCCTCGACGTGGAACGGAACTCTTCGCCGCGGACGTTGCGAATTTACCGCGATGCGCTGCGCGATTTTCGCGAGGTGACGAACCCGGCCGACTGGCGCAAGTGCACGCCGCAGCATTTCCGCGATTACCTCTTCGAATTGATGAAGCGCAAGCAGGCGCGCTCTTACATTCGGCTGCAATTTTCCGCGCTCCGCAGCTTCTATCGTTTCCTCGTCGCGCGGAATCGCCTAACGAAAGATCCGGTGCGCGAAGTGCAGTTGCCGAAAGCGGAGAAAAAGTTGCCGCTCGTGCTGACGCAAGCGCAGATGAGCGAGCTGCTGACCGCGCCCCTACAGGCGCCGAAGCAGAAAAGCGCGCCGATCTGGATGCCGCAACGCGACGCCGCGATCATGGAAGTTTTTTACAGCAGCGGGTTGCGGCTGAGCGAGCTCGCCGCGCTCAACGTGAACGACCTCGACATTTATACGGAATCGGTGCGCGTGCTCGGGAAGGGTCGGAAGGAGCGCGTTTGTCCGGTGGGCGCGCCGGCGCTCGAAGCGATTTCGCGTTATCGAGCGAAGGCATATGTGCACAGCGGACCGCTTTTTCTAAACAAGGCGCGCCGCCGGCTTTCGCCGCGCTCGATCTGGCTGGTTTTGAAACGCTACGTTCGCCACACGTCGATTCCCATCGCGATCAGCCCGCACAAGTTGCGACACAGTTTCGCGACGCACCTGCTCGATAACGGCGCTGATTTGCGGAGCGTGCAGTCATTGTTAGGCCACGCCAGTCTTTCGACAACGCAGATCTACACGCATGTGACGACGGAGCGATTGAAGAAGGCTTACGCCGAAGCGCATCCGCGCGCCTAACAAGTCTTATTTGTTCATTCTGCGCGCAGCAAAGGATCTCGCAGGCTCACGGAAAACGCTCGTGAGACCCTTCGCTTTGCTCAGCGAGGACAAGTGATCGTGAGACGAACCTCAGCTCGCGCTCGCCGGGGCGCTCTGCGGCTCCGCGACGTGGAAGGCGAGCTTGCCCTCTTCGACCGTGACCTGCACGAGATCGCCGGCTTTGACGCTGCCGCGGAGGAGCTCTTCGGCGAGCGGATCTTCGAGGTAAC
>DASXPA010000021.1:0-38812 GCA_036493915.1 Chthoniobacterales bacterium
GGAATTGGTGCCAGTCAAACGACTGATCGAGGTTCGGCTTGCCTTGCTCAACGGATGTCAGCGCGCTGCTCGTTGCAGGGACTCGTGCGACGGCGCCAATGTTATCCCCGTCTGCGTTTACGCTCGTCTCCACTGCAACTGGTTGTTGACCGAGGACCGAGTCGGTGCCGCTCAGTATGACGACCAAAGCCGCCACAGCACGCCCGCATTCGGCAAGAGAAATTCTTCTCCTCATAACTGCTTTCCTAATCTTAAAGCTAGTGTGTTATGCCGCTAACACTATCGCCAGGTTGACCAATTACCTTTTTGCGCGGGGCACTTTCTTTTTCGCTCCGTTGCCATTCTTCGCCAAGTCAGCCTCATAACGCTCGCGGTAGCCGCGCGCGATCGCGCGGGCGGCGCGGCCGATATCGTCGTAGACGTGATTCTCCAGGTTGGCGAACGAGATCCGCACCGACCAGTCCGGTGCGGCAAAGCCGCCCCCATTGAGCAGGACGATCCCATACTCCTGGGCCAGCCGGAAGACGATATCGAGCGGATGCACGTTCTTCTTCATCCACTTGACGATGTCCTCGCCCACGTACTTGCGGGCGAAGAACTCGAAGTCGAGCAGACCATAGTAGTAGTCGAAGTACTCGTTGGGTCCGAGTTTTATGTCCAGCCCCTCGACCGCCGCGTCGAACCGTTTCTTGCAGATGCCGAGACAGGCCTTCTGATAAGCCTTTTTGGTGTCCATCAGCTCGTAGAGCGAGAACATGCTCATCATGACCTGCTGGGGAAGCGACAGACCGGCCGTATGATTCAGCGCGACGTCGCGGCTGTCCGCCACGATGCGATCGATGAACGCGAGCTTGCGTGGCTCGAGAGTGAGGGTGCCATAACGCTTATCCAGCTGCTTCTTGATCTTCTCGGGATGCTTGGTGATTATTTCGTCGAAGATATTGTCTTCGTGGATCGCGATGGTTCCCAGGCGCCAGCCGGTGCAGCCGAAGTACTTGCTGTAGGAATAGACGCCAAGAGTGTTTCTCGGGAACTCACCCATGAGCGAGCGGAAGCCCGGCACGAAGGTGCCGTAAACGTCGTCGGTCAGCAAAATAAGATTCGGCCGCTTCTTTAACACATCCCCGATTAGCTTGATTGTCTCGGGTGAAAGCGCGACCGCGAACGGGTTGCCGGGGTTGACGATGAAGAAGGCCTTGATCTTGGGATTGAGCAGCTTCTTGATCTCTTCCGCCGGATACTGGAATTGGTTCTCCTGCTTCGCATGGATTTCGACGAAGTGAAGATCGTAGTCCTCCAGGTGTGCCATCTCGAGGTATGGGGTAAAGATTGGCACGCCAAGTGCGATCGTGTCGCCCGGGTTGAGGATGCGATTGCTCTTGAGCGACTTGAAGGTGTAGCACATGGCGGCGGTGCCGCCTTCGACTGCGTAGAGCTTGAATGTGCCTTTCGGCCGCGGGTCGCCGCACATCGCCCATTGCAGGTACTCGTGGACGATCTGTTCATTGTGGACCAGCATCCGGTCCGGGACCGGGTAATGGTCGCCGATAATAGAATCGACCAGCTCGTGCACGAAGTTGTCGGCATCGAAGCCGAACTTCTTCACGGCCCACGGCACCATTGCCCCCAGGAACTCCGCGCCAGGCATGTCGGCGTGCTTTTTCACATAGGCGGCAAGACGGCCCGCGATCCCCGCTGCCTTGGGCATGCCGCCTACTCCGGGCGGGAGGTCAAGCACACGCTTGGACTCGGTGACTGCGAACTGCCCCAGAAGGAAGAACGCTTCGCGGGGTTCGGTCGCCACCCAGTTCGGGTTACCGCGACCAGCGTTGAGGTAGGAAAGAGAATTTTCCTGCGCCGATGTCGTGGCCAGCTTGGCGACAAAGTCCTTAATCTCGAACGGTCCTAGTTTCTCGTACTGTTTAAGGTCTAGGTGATCCATCGATTTATCCTTGTGCGTTGAGTGGTTAGTGGTGCCAGCGCCTCCGCTGGTTTTCAGAGAGCTGCGTTTCCGAGTGGCCTTCTGCCCTGCGAGAGGAGCTTTATACATCGTTGCCATAGGTTTCTTCCTTCTTGTTCTAATCAGTCTTCAAAATTTCCCTTATGTCATCAGGAGGACGATGACCATGCCCCAGATTGTGAGCAGCGTGTTACCTACTGCATAGGTGACGGTGTAACCCAGGGCCGGCACCTGGCTTTTGCCGATATCGCACACCATGCCTAACGAGGCCGTGGTCGTCCGTGAGCCGGAGACGATACCAAGCGTAAGCGCGTCGTGGAAACGGAAGAGGTATTTGGCAATAAACATTCCGAGAACCAGAGGGATGGTTGTGGCCAGGGCCCCCCAGAGAAAGAGGCCCACACCCTGGGTCTTCAGGCCATTTATGAAACCGGGGCCGGCTGAGATTCCCACGATCGCGATGAAGATGTTCAGACCGACCGAGTTCATGAACCAGATAGTCGGCGTGGGAATACGGCCGAAACTTGGACGGACCGAGCGCAGCCAGCCACCTACGATCCCCGCGACGAGAGCGCCACCGGCGGTGGAGAGAGTTAGCGGCACTCCTTTAATCTTGAATACGAGAGAGCCGATCAGCGCACCGATCACAATGAAGGCGCCGACAAAGGCCATATCGGTAACATCGGTCGCCTTATCTGCCACGCCCAGCATCTTGGTGGCTGCGTTCACATCTGCGGTGCGGCCAACGAGAGTGAGAAGGTCGCCGCGCTGGATCTTGGTGTTCGGCAGGATCGGGATCGTCGTGGCCGTCGCTCCCCGCGTGATCTTGCGCAAAAAAGCGCCGCGCGCGCCGGGCATGCCGGCCAGTTCGGTGAGCGTCTTGCCGTCGACGTCCTTGTTGGTCACCAAGACGTCCACCCCTAGCACCGGCACATCCAGCAGCTCCGGATCGTTGACTTCCTCGGCCTGGGTCCCAAGAATATTGACGAGCACTTCCCGCGCTCCGACGACAGCAACGACGTCCCCTTCCTGCAACACCGTGTCAGCGCTCGCTTCTTCGATTGCTCCGTTTCGGCGGATGCGCTGGACGAAAACGCGCGAGTCCGGCACCAGAGCTTCAACCGCGGCTGCTCGCTGCCCAGCCGCTTTTCCACCCGGGCGTACCCGAAATGCGCGCAGCTCCCAGCGATGCCACGCGGAGCCGGCGCCGCCCATTTCCTTGGTGCCGCCTTGTTTCTCCTCGTAGTCCTTGCAGGCAGCGGGAAGATCAATGCCGAGCAGCTTGGGTCCGAGCAAAGCGATCACGATCGCCGAGCCCATGGTCCCGAACATATAGGTAACGGCATAGGCAATCGGCATGGAATCGAGGAGCGCCTTCGCCTCGCCTGCCGGCAGTCCCAGGCGGTTGATAGCGTCCGTCGAAAGGCCCATCGCCGCAGAGATGGTCTGCGATCCCGAGTAGAGCCCGGCCGTGTACCCGACATCGTATCCGGCAAACTTGCAGATTACGACGGCGGATGCCAGGCAGAGGAGACACTGCACGACTGAGAAGATCGCCTGAGGCACGCCATCCTTGGCGACGCCGCGGACGAACTGCGGTCCGACGGCGTAACCGACGGCGAATAGGAACATGAGGAAGGAAAACGCCTTAAGCGGCTGCGAGATAGTGATCCCGATCTGTCCAATGAGAACGCCAGCGAGAAGGGTGGCAGTGACCGCTCCCAGGCCAAGTCCCTTGTAGTTAAATTTGCCGAAGTAGTAACCAAGCGCAAGCGTCAGGAAGATCGCAATCTCCGGGTAGGTCTTTAAGGTTGTGAAAAGCCAGTCAATCATACTGTCGCCTTCCTAGCTTGGTTGGTCCGTCCATTACTGCGCGAGCTGGGTCCGACCGCTTTCCGACGCGGGCTTGCTCCATTCTTCTTTCCGTTCTTGCTCCCCCGCGCGCCGAGCTTCTGCGGGTTAATTAGCTCCAAGCCTAAGGCGGCCTGATAGCCATGAATCTCTTTCACGTCGAGCTTGCGCATGAACTCAATCGTTTCCTTCGTGATGACCTGACCGGGCACCATTATCGGAAAGCCTGGCGGATAAGGAATCACGAACTTCGCCGAGACCGCCTGGCCTTTCCTGACCAAGTCGTCGATCTCCTTACTGTTGAGCTTCACATGGATGCAATTCTCCGCGTCATAGGCGAGGAAGAACGGCGTGCGCATGTCGCCTTCGTTCGTCTTGCCGCGCGGATTTTCGCGAAAGGCATCGTGGAAACGGCTGAAGTTCGGCAGGTCGGGGACATCGGTGATAAGACTCTTCACCCGTGCGTCGAAGGCGGCCTTCTCGTCCGGATCGCGCCCTAGCTTGCGATCGAGTTCGCGCGAGATATCGGCCAACACCTTGATCAGGTAGGCGATGTCGCTTCGAGTGTTGTTGATGTTCGTCTGAAGAAGAATGCTATTGCGCGAGGTCTTGTTCAGTTGGATGTCGAATTTACTCGCGAGCAACCCCTTGAAGGCCGTGCCGTCGAAGCCGGCGGAGCCGCACAAGAGTGTCACCCGGGTCGGGTCGAGGACGAATTCGTCCGTCGTCCAGGCATCGTAGATGGTCTTCCAGGTCACCCCCTCCGAATGGAAGTCCTCGAACCCAGTGGCCCGGTACTCTGCGGGCACCATTTGCGCATTTGTGGCGATGCTGAAGTACTTGGAGATTAACGGATGGTTGTTTACCTCACGACGCAGAATGAGTGATAGCTCAATTGAACGACCTACCAATTCATAGCCTTCCAGCTCCGCCTGGCGACGAGCAACGTCGAGCGAAGCGATGAGCTGCAGGTTCGGCGATGTGCTGGTGTGAGCGAAGAATGCTTCTTTGAAGGCCGCCTCCGTGCTTTCCCAGCAGTCGTCATTTACCATGATATAGGAACCCTGACGGAAACAGGAGAGCGACTTATGCGTCGAGGTCGTCGCATAGACCCGGATCTTCACCGCGTCGGGATCGGGCAGAAGGTGGGTGTCGAGCAGCTTCGCGTTCTTCGGATCGATTTTAGGGTGCTTCTTTTTAAACTCGGCGTACTCAGCGCGATAGGCATCCGAGGCATAACGCTCCCGCAGCGCCTCGCAGGCTCCCATGGCGGAACGCATGCGGTGGAACTGAGAGAACCGGCTATAGGCGTACCAGGCCTCATCCCAGAGGAAAACGATGTCTGGCTTGATCGCCAGCACCTCTTCCATGAACCGCTGCACATTGTAAACGTGACCGTCGAAGGTGCAGTTGGTCAGTAAGAGCATCCGGGCGCGATCGAGCTTTCCCTCCGCTTTCAGGTCCAGAAGGGCCTTCTTGATCGTCCTTAGGGGCACCGCGCCATACATCGAATACTCCGTCAGCGGATAAGCCTCGACATAGAGCGGTTGCCCACCACAGATCACCAGGCCGTAGTGATGGGACTTATGGCAATTCCGGTCCACGAGCACGATATCACCGGGACGCACAATGGCTTGGACTGCTATCTTGTTCGAGGTCGAGGTTCCATTCGTTCCGAAAAATAAATGCTGGCAACCAAAGGCCCGGGCCGCCTTCTCCTGAGCAACCTTGATATTGCCGGTCGGTTCGAGCAGTGAATCAAGGCCGCCGGTCGTGGCTGAAGATTCTGCCATAAAAATGTTGGCCCCGTAGAAATGACCAAAGTCGCGAATCCAATGTGAGTTGAAGACCGACTTGCCTCGCGCCACCGGCAAGGCGTGGAAAGTGCCAATCGGCCGGCGCGCGTAGTTCTTGAGGTTATTAAAGTACGGCGCGTCGTAACGCTGGTTCACACCTTCCATAAGACCGAGGTGGATCTCCATCAGGTCTTCGAGGCCGTAGAAGATTCGCCGGATGTTCTTGGAATCGAGATGGCTCGCTACCTTCTCCACGGAACTATCCACGATGAGATACACGTCCAACTCAGGACGGATTTTCCCAATGACTCGTGCGAGCGTAACGCCGTAGTCCTTTGGCTCGAGCGAGCCGCATTCCTGCGACATATGCTGTTCGAGGTAAGTGCGCAGAAGCGGCGCGTCGAACTGCGACTTGAAACGGAAGTTGTCCTTAATCACGACCGCCTGCAAATCGGCATTCATGACCACGGCGAGGACCGCTTCTTCAAAACTCGGCACCGTGACCGCCTCATAGACAAAAGGGTCTTCCGGCCGGCGCAACTGTCGTAGTTCGTTGCGCCCCTGGCGCACCTGTTCCGGTGTGGGATCGTCACTCACGAGGAGGACCTCGAAGTAGGGTTTGGTCAGATCGCCCGTGTCGAAGTAGTCCTTGAGGAGACGATCGTTCCCCTCCTGTTCTCCTTCCTCGCCGGGGTTCCATGCATTCGCGGAACGACGATAGGAGCCAGTGATGATCGCCTTCGCAATGCGGCTGGTGATTCTCGAAAGGCTTGAATAATCACTGCGAGCCAGCGCCTCTTTCAGTGCGCTCATCAGCGCTTCCCCGGGGTAAGCGTGGAAGGTCTCGAGAACGCCGAGCGGTTCGAGCAACCCTTCCACCTCTGTGAGCATTTCCTTGCTCAGAAAACCAGAGGAGGATTGAGCGACAAGGGTCTGCGCGGCATGAGCCAATTCCTGCCAGCGATCACACCGAGCCTCGCCGGCGCTAAACATGCCGACGGAATAGCGGGAGGACTGCCTGGATGTTTTTGACGATTGCGTGGACATGGTTCGTATTGCTGAATCAACGGTTAGATGTTTGGTTGGGACAGGGTCGGGCTTTCGGATTCACGCTATGGACGAACTGGAACCTGCGCCTATAAGACTTTGGTCTAACGGTTGATTGTTGGCCGCCCGACGGCGCGTTGAAAAAGGGCCTATTTCGGCCGAGCAGTAAATCGTTTGCCTCGCCGAACTCCGGCGGGGGCACAGGTCTAAGGTCTGATGTTCCTTCCGGCTTCCTGTGCTGCAGGATCAAATATGTACGCGGCGACACGTTGTTTCGCGGCGGCTGAAGAGAAACAAAGCGATCGAAGCTCTGAGATCATGAAATGCCTGACTAATACTAAACTCGTTGGTCTGCTTTTGTCCTTGAGCATCCTGCTCCATGCCGCTCCTTCTCTCCAGGCAGCCAGTCGGTCGGAAATGCGTCGAGAGGCGCGTGCTGCGCTGAGCGAACTCTACGAGACAACGCCGGCCGCGAGAAATCTTGGCAAGTCGGCCAAAGCAGTCCTGGTCTTTCCGCAGATTGTGAAAGCCGGTTTCATCCTCGGTGCACAGCATGGGGACGGAACACTCCTCCAGCACGGGAAGGCGATCGGTTGCTATAAGACCGTAGCGGGTTCCTACGGGCTCCAAGCGGGCGTGCAGAAATTCGGCTACGCGCTCTTTTTCATGACCAACGAGGATCTGGCTTATTTGCGCAAGAGTGGGGGTTGGGAGATCGGCACCGGACCGAGCGTTGTTATTGTCGATAAGGGCATGGCAAAAGCAATGACCAGCACAACTCTTCGCAAGGGTGTCTATGCTTTTGCATTCAGTCAAAAGGGTTTAATGGCGGGACTGGGGTTACAAGGGACAAAGATCACTCCGATTCGACCGGACTGAGCGAATTCTTCGGTAAGACCAAGGTCCGATAGCGATCTGCCGACGCGAGACTCAGTTTCTTTCAAGCGAAACTAGACGCCACTCAATTTCTCATGAAAATTAGCATCACTTTCAGCGCCTTTGCCACGTTTTTCCTGGCTGCGTGCTCCACCTCACCCGTTACCGTGGCGACCAATTACGATCACGCCGCTTCCTTCGGCAAATACAAGACCTACACGCTCGCCCCGCCGAAGACCGGTGAAAAGATGGCAGCGATTTCTGAGGAGGCTCTGCGCGATACTTTACGGACGCAGCTAGCCGCGCGCGGGATCACCGAAGCGTCTGGAAAGAAGGCCGATCTCGACGTGGTACGGCATGTCTTCATTCAGGAGAAGGTTTCGGTACAACAGTATACGGATTGGGGTTACATGGGACACGGCGGCTGGCCTTATCGGTACGGCTATTACCGAATGTGGCCAAGCGCGCCCGTCACCTACACCGATGTTAATCAATACGGCGAGGGTACGCTCATTCTCGACTTCGTCGATGCGCGGACAAAGAAGCTCGTATTTCGCGGCACAGCCAAGGCGGTGGTGGGTGGCCCGCAGGAAAATGCTCCGAAAATTAAGGAAGCGGTAGGGAAAATCGTGGCTGAGTTTCCCGCTGCTTCTGCGGCACACTAGGAATTGTCATGACAAACCGCATGGCTTCTGCGGGTGGCCGCGCGGCCGACGCGGAGCTCCCCACCGACTCGATCGCGAAGACTGCGCAACCTGTGGAGCCGCCAAAACAGAAGTGGGTTGAACCTATCGTCGCCTTACTCATGGCGCTAGCCACGGTCGGCACCGCGTGGTGCTCGTATGAATCCGCCTCGTGGACGCGGCGCGCGAATCGCCTCTTGAATGAGTTCAATGTGCTCGAACGGCGCGCCGACCTGCGCAACATCCAAGGCATGCAATCCGCCACGATTCATATCGGCATGTTCATGCAACTGCTCGCCGCCTTACAGTCGGGAAATGAGCAACTGGCGAAGTTTTACGCGGCTCGCTTTCCCCCTGACCTGCGCAAGGCCTATGACGCATGGATGGCGCAAAAGCCATTCGAAAATCCCAAGGCCGATCCCCATCCGTTCGTCCCGAATCTTTACCAGGCCCGCGGGACACGTGAAGCCGCCGATGCAACAGCATTGGCTGCTGTCAGACTGGAGGAATCCCGCAAAGCCGGCAGCATCTCCGGTCAATACCTTGCCAACACCGTCCTCTTCGCCACTGTCCTTTTCTTCGCCAGCGCCTCGGCAAAATTCGAGCAGCGCCGGGTGCGCTTCCTGGCTTTCATTTTTGCCGCCGCGATCTTCACCTTCGTGGTGGTGCGTATCGGAATACTGCCACGTTGATTCAAAATCCACAATGAAACGAAACTCGATCGACACTAAAATGAACAAAGCGTCCAAAGTAACTCTCCTCCTGTCCGTCAGCCTTCTCAGCGCTGCTGCTCTGGTCTTTGCTGATGAGCATCCCGTACCATCCATCAACGCGGATACAGCGCTCGTGAAACTGAAAGAGGGCAATGCCCGCTTTTCTGCCAATAAATTCTCCGAAGGAAAGCCGATTGCCGCCAAACGGGAAGAAACTGCGCAGGCTCAACACCCATTCGCCATCGTAGTCGCCTGCGCCGACTCGCGCACAGCTCCGGAAATCGTTTTCGATGCAAACATTGGTGACCTCTTCGTCATCCGCACAGCTGGAAACCTTGTCGACGAGCATGCCTTAGGCAGCGTTGAATACGCAGTCGGTCACCTCGGTACCCGACTTATCGTTGTTCTCGGCCACCAGCGTTGCGGTGCCGTCACTGCTGCTCTGGCCGGCGACACCGCTCCCGGCCATGTGGAATCCCTCGTTCGCGACATCCAACCGGCGGTCAAGGTTGCCAAAGGAAAACCGGGCGACGCTCTGGCCAACACCGTTGCCGAAAATGCTCGCGAAGTCGCCACCAGAATTCGTAGGGAAGCCGCGCTCGGCGATGCAGCCAGGGAAGTCCACATCATCTCTGCCGTCTATAGCCTCGACACCGGCAAGATCGAATGGAGCGAAGAGTAGCATACGTCCGGCAACGGCAAGGAGATGAAGTCGAAGGCCGACGCCGATTCTATCGCGTGTTCGACAACTGCTCGGCTGCGGCGACCGCGATGAAAGGATTTCCTTTTCTCCTTGGCGTCCTCATTCTGACGGGCTGTGCCCAAATCGCTACCGTCAAGCAGACAACCCCTCATTTTGTGGGAAACGAAAATCCAGAGCCAAGCCTGACGGCCGCAGAAAATCACCTCCGCGACGCCGCTAGTCTGAAGGAGAGCAATGCTCTGCAGGCCCTCGGTAATTACCTCGTCTCTGCGCATGCAGCCTCTGATCGATTGAAGCAACGTCCCGATGACAAGCAAGCGCGCGATCTCTACAACTTTGCTGTCGCCCGTTCGATCGCAGTGATCGAAGAAGCGCACCTAAATCCATGGGATCGGCCCCTCAGTGTGCCATCTCCGGCGGGAGAATATTCGCTGACGAGTGTGCGACATCCCGGGACCGATCGCGACCCGGCGGGATATGAAATTATTCCGGCGGATAGCCTCGTCATCGGCGGAACGTATCTGGATCGACGGGTCCGGATCGGGGGGATCGGGGCCCCTGTTGTCGCCGTCGGACGCGAAGAGAAGAAGGATTTTCGCAAGACCTTTACTTCCCGGCGGCTCTATGGCAATGCGACGGCGATTATTCGATTTAAGGGTCACCGCGCTGAGATTGATTTTGTCTTGCCCTTCGCAACCGACCGAGTCTCGCTAGGTGGACATGAGTACGGGCTGGCGGCGGATTTTACCGCTCCCGTGGCCGTCGGGCTAACACGCGAGCGGCCGGACAAGCTTGGACTTGCACGAATGCTGCACCCGGAAAAATACGCTGACACCGCGCGACTCACGCGTTTGCAAATCTACGATCCAAACCGGATTCCGGTGATCTTTGTTCATGGCTTGCAGGATACGCCCGCGAGCTGGACCCCAATGATCAATGCTCTCTACGAAGATCCCGACATCCGGCGCCGTTATCAATTCTGGGTCTTCAGTTACCCCACCGGTTATCCCTATCCCTACTCGGCCTCGTTACTTCGAAAAGAACTCGACGGCGTGAATAAGGCGTTTCCCGATCACAAAAAAATCGTGCTAATCGGTCACAGCATGGGCGGAATCATCAGCCGTTTGATGATCACGGATGTGGGCGACAAACTTTGGCGCGATTACTTTGGGAAGCCACCGGCGGAAACAAATATTTCGGGAGAAGCCCGCGAGTTACTAGAACAGAGTCTTATCTTTAACCATCGGCCGGAAGTCTCACGAGTGATTTTCATTTGCGCACCGCATCGCGGAGCTCCCATGGGAGCGAATTGGATCGGGCAAATCGGCACGCGTCTGGTGCGGATGCCCTTCCTTGTTGCGGCTGTTCCAGTCCACGTTATCAGCGCAGCCGTCGTCCATGATGAATCGGCCGAGACGCTCAACCGCATACCGACCAGCATCGACACCCTCTCGCCTAACAACCGGTTTGTGAAAGAGATCGAGAAGTTCCCGACAACACCGGGGATTCCCTTCCATACCATTGAAGGTGACCGCGGCCGCGGCGATGTGCCGAACAGCAGTGACGGCGTTGTTCCCTATTGGAGTTCGCACCTGCCCAACGCGGCCTCGGAGTTGGTCGTGCCGTCAAATCACAGCGCGCCACGCAACCCCCAGGCCATCGATGAAGTCCGCCGGATCTTGAAGCAGTGATCCGTACCGCCTTCCCCATGGACCAAAGCCGTACTCGAAGGCGGCGCTCGTCCTTGTATCTTCATCTTAGCAATGGTCCCTCAGCAAATATCTTGCAGCGCTTTGACATCCCCTTCCCTGGGATCGAGTGCCGGATACCCAGTCCACTGAAATGAAGATGAAGCTTCCACCGGACGTCGTGTTTCATCAGGACCTGCGGCTTATGGTTTACAGGCCGCGCGGCATTCTCAACGAACAAGGAGTGGCTGCGATCGTGGAATTTCTCGAGAAGGAGGAAGACCGCGCGGAGACGCCGTTCAATCGATTTACCGACAACTCAAAGTTGGATGCGGTTGACCTGAATTTTGAATGTGTATTTCGGATTGCTCTTCATCGCCGCCTTTTCTATGCGCAACGTCCTCCGGTGAAATCCGCATTTTATGTCAACAGTCCTGCCATCGCCCGGATTGTGAAAATGCATGCACTTTTGACTAATCATTCCCCTTTGCAGGTAAAGATGTTTGAAGACTTTGCTTCCGCTGCGAAGTGGCTCGGGTTTTCTGTCGAAACGTTGGAATATTAATCGCTTAATCGCTATGCTCCGTGACTCCTACGGCAAATCGCAGCGGTCGCATCTCAACGTTGTCGCACAACGGGCCGAGGCTAGCTTCCGACAGGCGGCAGCAAATAGAGCGCGGTGGCGAACATGAGATAAATGATCACGACCAACACCCCAGGAAACCACGCCGACCGGCCTGAGTTGGTCACGAGGGATGCGGTGAGGGTGGCGAATAACACCATTGCGACCACGCGTGGCCAGAGACTCAAGTCCATCGGCGTCGGACCGACAAGATAGCTTAACAAGACGAGAACCGGGGCGACGAAGAGTGCGATTTGAGCAGCGCTGCCCAGGGCAATGCTTACGCTAAGATCAAGATGGTTCTTCCGAGCAGCCGCAAATGCCGCCACCATCTCCGCCGCGGCGCCCACCAGCGACACGACAACGAATCCAACGAACGCCTCGCTCATCCCGAAGGCTTTGGCCGCTTCCTGAACGGAGCCGACGAACACATGACTGACGAGCGCGACTAGAATTGTGACGCCGGCGAGCGTTCCAAGGGCCAGCCGCATTGGCCAGGTGCCTTCGTCGCCTTCTTCAGCTGTTCCGGCAAACAGCTCGCGATGGGTTTTGAGCGAGAAGAAGAGACCTAATCCGTATGCCAGCAAAAGAAGCACCGAGAGTGCCACGCTCAAGTCCTGGCTGAGCTGCGTCGCACCGGCTGCGCCGCTCGTGGTCAAAGTCGATGGAATCAAGAGTGCGATCGTCGCCAGGAAGAGAAGTCCCGCCTGGAGCCGGGCGCCGACTCGATTGAATTCCTGCATGTGATGCTTCAGTCCACCAAGGAGAAACGAGGCGCCAAGCATGAACAAACTGTTGGTCACGATCGCACCGGCGATGGACGCCTTGACCAGCGCATACTCTCCCGCCTGCAACGCGGCGATCGCGATCACTAACTCAGTGAGATTTCCGAGCGTCGCATTGAGTAAACCGCCTACTGAGTCGCCTGTCTTTGCCGCGACCGCTTCCGTGGCATGACTCAGCAGCATGGCGAGGGGCAGGATCGCCAGGATGGAGAGAACAAAGAGCAAGGTGTGAGACCCGGGCTTGAGCTTCTCCGCGACCAGCACCACCGGGACGAAGGCAAGCAGCCAAAGCAGTGGGTTGCGGCGGATTTCTTGAAGAAGCGGACGCACGACGATTGAGCGCTACTTTCCACAATCAGGTCCAACTGCGAATGAGACCAAGGTCCGATGGTCGCGTGGCTGTCGCGGCGCCTAAACATAAGTCGCCATGCCATTTGAAAAATTCGACCTGGAGACACTCAATAAAGAACGTCGCAAAGCCATCGCCAAATCCATTCGCCCCATCAGCAGCGAAGAGTTAAAAAAGCTGGGTGCAGAGATTTTTCCTTACGTCGATGATGCCTGGCGGGACACATTCTTTCAGTTCATCTCCGATAATCGTGGCGCCACGTTTCATCATGCCGTGACCAGTGATGGCGTTCATATCGTTTACTGTCGCGATAAAGATAAAGGGATGTGGTTTCTGCCCGGCACAGGAAAGGGACCCTTACAGGCGAAGGGTCGAAAGATTATGGCGGAGATGATCGAGAGCCATGGGTAACGCGTTGACTTATTGACGATACCCTTCTGGCAATTTGATCGGATCGCCCTCGCCCTGAGGCTGCGGAGAAGGAGAATCCGTTCCTTTGACTATTTTCAGGGCAGATTGGTTTCTACCTTGGTGAGGTATCTTGCCGCAAATCCCGACGTGCGGACCGCGGTGCAGCGGCACCTTTCCCACGAGCTCGCGACAAAAGTCGATCGCTCGAGTGCGGCGTGATTCTTGACAGGCGGATCGGTTTTTACAACGTTTCAGGGGGTGCAGGCGGACGTCACGGCGTTGCAGGTCCGGCTGGACACGCGCAAGTCGAGGGTGCTGCTCGTCTTCAACCTGCTCGCGCTACTCTCGACGCTAATGCTGGCTTGGATCGTCTATACCCAGATCGTCGTTATTCAGCATCATTGGGCCTTATGCGACGGCCCGTGACTAAACCGGCGTCCAGTGCTCACTGAATGGCATGCAAACCGTCTAAGCAAACGATTCCAAGGGTGATGAACTACCGGAAACCGACATAGCGACGTTGGCGCGAACTACAAATACTCCTCACGGTTGCTCGGGTGGGTTGGTCTTGAACAAATCCAGCAGTTTGAGCGGCATGGTGACCCCGGCCTTGATGACGTCCAGCGGCAGTTTCGCCCCACCTTTTATGACACCTCGCACCGGACTTTCCGGTTGAACGCGAACCTGACCGATCGGCCCGCTCACTTTCAAGCTGAGCATCGAGGTCACAAGGCTGGTGGACAGGCCTGCGATGCCGCGCAGTTGGCCCTGGGCTTGAGCCGAGATTTGACGCTGAACCAAATCGATGGTGCCAGTCGCCGTGACGTCGACGGCGTCGCTGCGGGCGGCGAACTTGGAGATCGTGAAGACGCCATCTTTCACCGCGAAAGTGGACTCGAGGCTGCCGGTGCCGGCCCGTTTTATCCCGAGCCGAACAATGGAGAAAAGTGCGTAGGTCTGATCGAGCAGCGGCACTTTCACAATCGGTGCATCTACCATTCGCAGGTTGCCGGCGCCGCTCAGTTGCCCTGGCTTGGCGCCAAGTGCACCACGATAATTCACGGAAAGGAGCGCGTTGCCGAGCGAGGCTGGCGGAGCATCCGTCCATGGGCTGAGCTCTTTCAGACGCACCTTCGTCACGGCGATGGTCGCGTCGCGGAACGTGTCGCCTTCGTAAACTCCATCCAGTGAAAATCGGCCTCCCAGGCTTTGGCCGGATACTTTGGAGAGGCGCCACATCTTTCCGTCAAACGCGCCGAGGCCGATCAATTGGTCGATCGCCAATGGGCGTCCATTGACGGCCAAGGTGATGTCCGCCGGGCTGCGCAATTGGAGCGAACCGACACTCCAGCGAGCGGACCCCGTCCTGTGCGAGAAATCTTCGACCGCCAGATCGGGAAAGGCGCGGATCTGCAAGCCCAGCGGCAGCCGCGCCGCGACGCCGCGAAAGTTGGACGCGATTTCCACGAGGTTCGCCTTGCCTGCGAGTTGGGCGAGGCTCAGCGCTCGAGTCCGGGCATCGTATTGCCCGGAAAAGCGATCCACGAGGCCGGCGGCATCGGCGACGCTGCCGGTGAAAATCCAGGCGGCGGGTTGCCTGGTTTTAGTCGAGCCGGCGAGATCGATCGATCCCTTGGCGAAACCGAACCTCGACTCGAATTTCACCTCGCTGGCGGCCAGTTCGCATTCCACCTTGCCGTTGCGGGCCGACCAATCGCCCCAGGAAAGGCGACCGCTCGAGCCCTGAATCCGCCAGAGCCCGTCGCTGCTGCTTGCCTGACCTTTCACGCCATCGATCGCGAGCGGCCGGCCTCCGAGCGTGATGGCGACATCGGCGGGAGTTTTGAATCGCAGCGAGGCCACGGACCACGTTCCGGATGGATCTCGGGCGGACCACCGAATGTCCTTGGCGGCGATTTCTGGAAAAGTGCGGATCTGGATTTCCGGCGGCAGATGCAGGACCAGATTGGGAAAGTTCAGCGCGAACTCGGGAACGTTCGCCGCCCCATGGAGTGCAGCGACAACGAACGTGCGGGATGGCGGGTTGTAGCTTGCTGAAAATATATCACCGTGTCCTTCGCCCTCCGCGAATTCGCCCGCGACGAGCAGCGGCGAACTCCGCCAGCCTTCGCAGGAAATCGCGACTTTCGCGAAGCCTTTGGTGAGCTGCACGTCCGGGTTAATCTGCATGCCGGCCTGGGAAAACTTTCCGACCGCGGTGGCGGCGCGGAGCGGAATGCCTTTCCATACCACCGCCTGTCCCGTTGCCTTCAAATCAGCCTGCCATTTGGGCGCCGCCCGAAAATCCATAAAAACCGTCCCGTGGATATGGAATGGACCCGCGTCGGGCTTGAAATCCAACCACGAAAGCACGGCGCGAACGATCCGGAGGTTCACGGCGAAATCGCGCGGCGGCGACGGCCTCGGTTCGCCCGCCCTTGCTGGATTCTGTTGAGCCGAAGTCCTGAGAGTAATCCCGCCCGTGACACTGCAGGACAGAGGATGATGACGGAATTTCAATTTCAGAATCTCGAGCTGGTGCCCACGCAGCACGATGTCGGCGGTAATGTGATCGAACGCGATGGAACCTGCCGCATCGTGGAGCGTGAGTGTCGCATCGACCGTCTGCCATCGAGAGATCACGTCGCGATGCTTCCAAATCTCCGCCCACGGCAATCTTACAGTCAGGCTGCTGAGTTCGATGACTGGTTCGTTTTCCCTGGCATCGCGGTGCAGGACCACGCGATCGAAACGAAACCCCCGCCACGGCAGCCACAAACGATGCGCGTAACGTGGATACACACCGTGTTCATTCAATTGGCGGATCAATTCCGCTTCCATCTTCGCGGTGATGGGTTTCCATGCCGCCCATACTGCCGGGCAAATGACCGCGAGGGCAGCGACCACCCAGGCGAGCCGACGGAGAGATTTTCGCCGGGGTGCGGAGCGACCCGGCGACATCGACGTCGTCTCTCCCGCCTGAGGAACGTCATTTCGCTTCTTCATGATAAGGACCAGCGTGGCGGCGCATTTGCGCGCGGAAAACGGGCGACGAATTTCTCAGGAAGCGCGGAAGCCACCCTCACATCGTATCAGTCTCCCGCGCCGTCGGGATACAACCAACGTCGTATGACGCAACCAGGCCTTAGTGCGGCTTCCATACCGGCGAACGTAGCTTCGTCGCGCCCCGCGCGATGCGCGCGTGATTCCTGATATCGCGAACCAAACGCTCGGGGTTTGGAGTCACACGGGCTATTCCAACTCGCGAGTCGCATCTTCGGCTGGGGCAATGTAACCTGGCGAGCGAGCTTGAAGCGTAGCACATGTGCGACGTGATTAGACCAAGGTCCCATTGTCCGGCACGACGCGCTTTCAGACGTTGAATTGGCGCCGTGAGCTGGCTTTTTGAACTGGATAAAACCCAACCGATCGCCCACGTGATCGGGCTTATCGCGTTCGTGTGGGTGTTCGGGATGGCGTTGGGCAGCATCAAAGTTCGCGGGATTGGCCTGGCACTGCCGGCGTGCTCTTCGCGGGAATCGTCGCCGGACATCTCGGCGAGACAATCGATCGCCGCACACTCGATTTCGTGAAGGATTTTGGGTTGATTCTCTTCGTCTTCACCATGGGACTGCAACTCGGCCCGGGATTCTTTGCGCCGCTCCGACAGCAGAGCGTGAAATTGAACTCGCTGGCCGTGGAAGCGCGTGCCTCCGTGCGCGACCGGTTACGGAGCGAGGGCGTCGACGAGCACGTGGGCGGCATCAACCGCTTCACTTCCGTCGCCGATGCTCTGAGCCAACATGGCGGAGAATCTCGATGAATTATTCGACCCACGTACCCGCCTTTCAGATGT
The DNA here is from genome assembly GCA_036493915.1 of Chthoniobacterales bacterium. Lineage (GTDB taxonomy): Bacteria > Verrucomicrobiota > Verrucomicrobiia > Chthoniobacterales > UBA10450 > Palsa-1392. Next base: position 17,341 of record DASXPA010000021.1, read on the forward strand.
CTCTGCGGGCCGCAGTGGCCGCGGCCCTATCGGTTGCGATTGCTCGGTGGCTGGAACTTCAATTCCCGATCTACGCGATGATTTCCGCGGTCATCGTCACCGATCTGAAGGCCTCCGAGACGTGGAAATTGGGATTGCTACGAATGGCGGGGAGTGCCGTGGGAGCAGTCCTTGGCGCCCTGACTTGTGCTGTGTTGCGACCAAATGCCTGGGAAGCTGGCCTCGCAATTTTCGCCGCCATGTTTCTCAGCCATTTCCTGCGTCTGCGAAATTCAGCCAAGGTCGCAGGCTACGTCTGCGGCATCGTCCTTCTCGCGTTCGGTGATCATCCCTGGGAGTACGCCCTTCATCGCACCATCGAGACGGCCCTCGGAATCGCCATGGCCATGCTGGTGAGTCTCGTGCCCAAATTGATATCGGCGGAGGAACCCAAACGACAGGAGTCATGAAACGAAATCAACTCTTATCCGAAGCTCGAAGCCGAAGCGCGCTGCCGTCGGGCTCGACGCCGGCGCGAAGTTCTTTTCCACGGCATTTAGCGCCTCCGGTCTCAATTGGATGCTCGGCGGCCTATGCGTCACAGGGATACCCTTCGCGACCCTCGGCATCTTCGCGCGCGCGGTCTGGAAGACGAACTTCAGGGATCTGAGCGGGATGTTCGCCGACAGCAAGACCACTCCGCCCGGCCTTTCCTTCGCTACGAACATCGCGCCCTCCGACGCGCCGACGGTCGCCTACGCAACCGTGTATCCGCTGACCGTGGTCTTGCGCGTCCTCTCGGCGCAAGTACTGGCGATCGTGCTTTTCCAATAAACGTACTCACTTTTCGCGCGCAAATTCTCGCGCTCTTTCCCTTTCGTTAGGCCGAAACAATTCGTCGCGCGTCTATTCGACAGGTTTCGTCTGAACCTGATTGCGCCGATGATCGTTGAGGTAGGCGGAGAACAATCCAATCACGAGACCGCCGCCAACGTAGTTGCCGACCAGGGAAAGAAGAAGATTCTTCCCGGTGTGAAGGAGATCGACGGCCTCCGGTCACTCAAACAAGGCCATAATGAAAAGATCTGCGTTTGCGACCACGTGTTCCAGCCCGAGGCAGGCGAAAATTGCAACCCCCATCGTGAGCACGACCATCTTGGCTAAAGCTTCCTTTACCTGCATCGCGGCAAAAATGTTGATGAAGAAATTGCAGAAAATTCCCTCGACCAGGATTTGCCAGCCGTGGCTCGCAATCGTTTTCTCGTCGACGGTGTGAAGAAGATGATCGACGAATCCTTCCGAAAGCATGCCGGAACTGGACACGGCCGCAGCGGCCATCGCGATGCCCGCCAGGTCCCCAAGCAGGCAGATACTCCATATTCTGAGCGAATCCGCCCATGTCACCTTGCCGTAGTCCTGGCCGACCGTGAAATACATGAAGTTCGTCGTGAGCAGCTCGGAGTTACTGAAGTAGATAAACACCAGCGCGACGCTGAAACTGAGAGCGGTCAGATATTTCGCCAGCCCCAGGGTTGAAGTCGGGACCCCGGTCGGTCTTCACCTGGTAGGTGAAGACATACATCAGGCAGACGATGACGCCCGCCATTGCCGCGCGCGCGGCATAACGGAGAACGAAACTCTTTTGCAACGCGTGCTTTACCTGGATCGGGTCCAGGATTCGCTCCATGTCTTCGCGACCGTAGTAGATGCGCGTCCAGACCATGTCCTGCGCGGCCACGGCACGCTCCGCTTCGTTAGCTATCTGCCCGGCGGGCGTCGTTGTCTTGGTCTCGTTGATCGCAGTCCTTTTGAGCTTACGAATAAGCGGGGGCGCCATCTGTCAGATCAAAGTCTAATAGGAGCGGAGGCGGGGCGCGGTCATACTTTTGCTCCCCAACGAATGTGCCCACTTTAGGCCGCTGAGCGCTCTCGGCGGCGTGCAAGATGCGAAATGAAGTATCTTCTGCCCAGCGCGGTCCTGATCCTGATGGTCTCGGTCGGGATGAGCCTCAGGTTCCGGGAGATCGTAGCCATTTGGCGGCGGCATACCTGGGTAAGCTGGACTCGGTTGCTCCTGGCTACCTTTCTCGTGCCACCGCTGATTGCACTCGGCCTCGGACAACTTCTACCTCTCAGTCTCGCGACCACGGCCGGACTGTTTCTCATTGCCGTCGCCCCCGGCGCCCCGATCCTGACGAGAAACATCGCCAAGCGCGGGTTCGATATGCAGATGGCGGCGAGCTATCAGGTCTCGAGCGCGTTGATGATCCCGATCATGATCCCGTTGCTGGTGGCTCTGGCGGGCAAACTCTATCAACGAGACATCTGGATTCCTCCCCTCACCCTGCTCGCGGTCATCGGCAAACAGCAGTTCCTGCCCCTGCTCGCGGGCATGGCTTTGATGCAATTCGCGCCGGCGTTTTGCACAAGGGCGCAGCGCGCGCTCAACACCTTCGCCAACCTCGTTCTGATCGTGGTGTTGATCGCGCTGCTTTGGAAAACGGGACCGGCGTTGAAAGAAACCAGTCCATGGCTCTTTGTCGCCGTCCCAGTTCTGGCTCTCGCTTGCATCATTGTCAGCCGCCTGCTGCTTACGAATGACACACCAGGTGCTCAGACACTGGTCATTTGCAACGTTAATCGCCACGCCGGCCTCGCTTTGTTGCTCTCGGGCCAATATCTGCGCACCAACAATAATGGCGCTCTTCCGGCCGTCGCTTGTTACGCTCTGGCTGCGCCGTTAATCATGGGACTTTATGCCAAATTTGTTCGCCGCGATGATACAGCCACCTCGGTTAGACCATGAATTGAAGCGCGGCAATGAGCTGAGTTTCCCGAATCAGTAAGGCCACAACCCTCCATTCTCATGCAAACACCCATCCTCGGAGAAGCGCGCTTCGCTTCCATGGAGAGCCACACGATCAGCGACGATGTCCGAATTCCGGAGCGGACCGAAATCGGCGCGGGCCCTGGGTTGCAGTTTGAGTTGGCCGGGCCGCGGGCAAAACTTTTCTTCGACCCGAACGAGACCCGCGCCGGCATCGTGACCTGCGGCGGTTTGTGCCCGGGCTCAATAATGTCATCCGCTCGCTCTTTATCGATCTGCACTACGGCTACGGGGTCGCCGAGGCGCCTGGTTTTCGCGGCGGGTATGGCGGGCTGTATCTCGCGTGCGGTTTTGAACCCCTCGTCATTACGCGACGCGCCCAGCGTCGCTTACTCTACGGTTTATCCCCTCACGACGTTGCTGCGGATTGTCTGTGCGCAGGTTCTCGCGATCGTGCTGTTTCGTTAGGCGACCTTTCACGCCGCGGTCGCCCGTGGGCGCTCGCCGCGATGGTCGTTGAGATAGGCGTAGAACAGCCCGATGATCAGCCCGCCGCCGACGTAATTGCCTGCGAGCGAAAAAACAAAGTTCTTACCGACATGCAAGAGACTGACGGCGGATGGGTTTTCAAACAACGCGAGAATGAAGAGCGCGGAGTTCGCGATCACGTGCTCGAAGCCCATATAGGCAAAGATCGTGACTCCGAGGAGAAGCACCACAATCTTAGCCAGGCTCTCCTTCACTTGCATGGCAACGATCACGGAGATGTTGATGAAGTAGTTGGCAATGATCGCTTCGGTGAAAATTAGCCCTGGGCTGCTCCCGACCGTCTTGTCCTGAACGGTCTCCATCAAATTGCTGACAAAGCCCTTGGAAAGCATGCCGCAACTACAGACCAATGCCGCGATAAACGTGATCCCTGCCAGATTGCCCAACAAGCAGATTGCCCAGATCTTCAATTCGTCCACCAGTCTTACCTTGCCGTAGTAGCGTCCGACGGTGAAATACATGAAGTTGCTCGTCAGCAGCTCGGAGTTACTGAAGTAGATAAAGACGAGCGCTCCGCTGAAGCTCAGTGAGGTTAAGTACTTGTTGAAGGCAACATTGAGGTCGTGGCCAAGATCGGTCTTAACCTGATAAGCAAAGACATACATCAGACAGACGATGAGTCCGGCCATCGCAGCCCGCGCGGCATAGCGCAGGACAAAGCGCTGATGGAGCGATTGTTTCACCTGGATCGTATCCAGGATGCGCTCCATCACTTCCCGGCCGTAGAAGATCCGGGTCCAGATCATCGCATCACTGGCCGCCTTGCGCTCTGTCTCGGCCTCGGCTCTTTCCTTTGCTGGCGTTGGATCTGCCTCGTCCATCTTCGCGCTGGATGTTAGAGCTGGGTGTCCAAAAGCCTTACCGCAGAGAGTAGACGTCGGCGGACGGGGCGGAGGCATTCATGCCGGTAACGAGTCGTAAGCCGCGGTGCGATCACGCACCAATAGGACCAAGGTCGCATGGAACACCGCCGCGCGAATAGCGACGGTTTGGAGTTTCCAAGGTATGGACCGTACACCTCATCTCGGCGAAGCACGCTTCGTTTCCAAGGCGACTCACGTCGTCAGCGACGAGATTCGCATTCCGGAGCGAATCGAAGTGGGCGTCGATCCAGGTCTCCAGTTCGAGTTAGCCGGACCGCGCGCGAAGCTATTTTTTGACGCAAAAACGACACGCGCCGGCATCGTGACCTGCGGCGGTCTCTGTCCCGGGCTGAACAACGTCATTCGTTCGCTTTTCCTCGAGCTGCACTACGGCTATGACGTGCAGGAGGTGCTCGGGTTTCGTGGCGGCTACAGCGGGCTCGATCCGGCATCGAATCGCGAGCCGATCATTCTCACGCCGGAACTCGTTAGTGCCATTCACAACCAGGGCGGAACGGTCCTCGGCTCGTCGCGCGGGCCGGTCGACATTGGGCGCGCGGTCGATAATCTGATCGCGCGCGGCGTGAACATTCTCTTCACCGTCGGCGGCGACGGCACCCAACGCGGCGGAAATGATCTTTACCAGGAAGCGCGGAAACGTGGTTATACCCTTTCCGTTGTCGGCGTGCCGAAGACGATCGACAACGATGTCACTTTCGTCTCGCGGACATTCGGCTTCTTCACCGCACTCCAAGAGGCCGACCGCGTCCTGGACTGTGCGCACACCGAAGCGCGCAGCGTGCCCGGCGGCATTGGTCTTGTCCGGCTCATGGGTCGCCACGCGGGCTTCGTCACCGCCGGCGCGGTTGCGGCGAACCAGGACGTAAACTTTGCGCTCATTCCCGAAGTGCCGTTCAAGCTCGAAAGTTTTCTCGCCGCCCTGAAAGAGCGAATGACGACAAAGTCGCATGCGGTGATCGCAGTCGCGGAAGGGGCAGGGCAGGATTTGCTGGAGGCCGATTCCGCGGCACGCGACGCTTCGGGCAACGTGAAGCTCAAGGACATCGGCCCGTTCCTGCGCGAGAAGATCGAAGCTTTCTTCAAAGAAGAAGGCATCCCGATTGCCATGCGTTACTTCGATCCCAGCTACCAGGTGCGAAGTCGTCCAGCCAACACCGAAGACGCGCTCCTCTGCGATCTCTATGCGCGCCACGCCGTGCACGCTGCCATGGCCGGAAAAACCGGAGTCGTTATCGGCTTTCTGCACGAACGCTTCATTCATGTGCCGATCGAGTTACTCGCCACCAAAACCAAGCGCCTCGACCCCGCGACCGGCTGGTGGCGCTCGGTCCTGGCGACGACCGGACAACCGGAACGGTTTGCCTGAATTCAATCCGACCTGAAACAAGTGAACTCAAATTCCATTCGAACCGGCGTTAGCGCCGAGGAAATCAAACAAGCCTTTCTCGACAGCATGCATTGCGCGCTCGGCCGCTCCGAGCGTGTGGCAACAAAGCAGAACATTTACTACGCCCTCGCCCTCACTGTGCGCGATCGACTCTTCGCCCACACCGTCGGCACGATCGGAAAGTATGGCGGCGCCAACGCGCGCCGGGTCGCCTATCTCTCCGCGGAATATCTGCCTGGTCCGCAGCTCGCGAATAACCTCCTTAGTCTCGGCATGACCGAAGCCGCGCGCGCGGCGATGCACTCGTTAGGCTACGATCTCGACGAGATCATTGCCGAGGAAGAGGAACCCGGTCTCGGTAACGGCGGCCTCGGGCGGCTCGCCTCCTGTTACATGGATTCGCTCGCTTCGGTCGAAGTCCCGGCGATCGGCTACGGCATTCGTTACGAATTCGGGATTTTCGACCAGGTCATTCGCGACGGCTGGCAGGAGGAGATCACGGATAAATGGCTGCGCCAGGGTAACGCCTGGGAGATCGCGCGACCTGGGATTAATTACGAAGTGAAGTTTGGCGGTCACACCGAGTCGTCCAACGACGAGCAGGGTCGACTTCGGGTGCGCTGGATTCCCGAGACGGAAGTGAAAGGCGTCGCCTACGACACGCCGGTGCTCGGTTATGCGGTGGAAACCTGCGACGCGCTCCGTCTCTGGAAAGCGGAAGCGGTCGAGTCGTTCGACTTCGCTTCGTTCAATCACGGCGATTACTACCGCGCCGTGCAGGACAAGATGGACTCGGAGAACATCACCAAGGTTCTCTATCCAAATGACGAAGTCGCCGTCGGCAAAGAGCTGCGCCTAAAGCAGCAATATTTTTTCTCGAGCTGTTCGTTGCAGGACATGCTCCGGATTCATGCGTCGCTCGGCGGAACGCCGGCGAATTTCCACGAGAAGTGGGCCGTGCAATTGAACGACACGCATCCGGCGATCGCGGTCGCGGAATTGATGCGGTTGCTGGTTGATGAGCACTCGTTAGGCTGGGAGAAAGCATGGGAGGTGACGCAAAAGACCTTTGCCTACACGAACCATACCCTCCTGCCGGAAGCGCTCGAAAAATGGAGCGTCGAGCTCTTCGGCAAACTGCTGCCCCGACATCTCGAGATCGTCTACGAGATCAATCGCCGATTTCTCGAGGAGCTGCGTGCGAATCCGGCGATCGATGATGCGCGCATGTCGCGGCTCTCACTCATCGACGAGAGCGGTGGCCGTTACGTGCGGATGGCGAACCTCGCCACGGTGGGAAGTCACGCCGTCAACGGCGTCGCCGAACTGCACTCGGCGCTCCTGAAGCAAACGGTACTGAAAGATTTCGCGGAGCTGTGGCCGGAGAAGTTTTGCAACGTGACCAATGGTGTAACGCCGCGGCGTTTCGTTGCGCTGAGCAATCCCGGTCTCACGCAATTGATCACAAATCGCATCGGCGAGGGATGGCTGCAGAATCTCAATAAGCTGCGCGGCCTCGAAGCGTTCGCTGATGATGCCGAATTTCAACAGCAATGGCGGGACGTGAAGCTGGCGAATAAACGACGCCTCACCGCACTGATCGCCGAGCGCACCGGCATCAAAGTTTCGCCCGAGTCGCTTTTTGACGTCCTCGTGAAACGCATTCACGAATACAAACGCCAGCACCTCGCGGCCCTCCACATTCTGACCTTGTATCTGCGGCTGCGCAGAAATCCCGAGGCTGACGTTCCGCCGCGCACCTTCATCTTCGGCGGCAAAGCCGCGCCTGGTTATTTCATGGCCAAGCGCATCATCAAATTCATCAATTCCATTGGGGCAGCGGTGAACAGCGATCCCGCGGTGCGCGATCGGCTGAAGGTCGTTTACTTCCCGGACTTCAACGTGAGGAACGCGCATTTCGTTTATCCGGCGGCGAACTTGTCCGAGCAAATTTCCACCGCGGGTAAGGAAGCGAGCGGGACCGGGAATATGAAGTTCGCGCTCAATGGTGCGCTCACCATCGGCACGCTCGATGGCGCGAACGTCGAGATACGCGAAGAAGTCGGCGTCGAGAATTTCTTCCTTTTCGGCCTAACGACTCCAGAAGTTGCGGAGCGGAAAGCGCGCGGTTATCGCCCGCGCGATTACTACGAGAGCAACGAAACGCTCCGCGAAGTCATCGATTTCATGACGAGCGGCGCTCTCGGCACCGCCGAGCTCTTTCAACCCATCGTCCAAAACCTTCTCGACGACGATCCCTACATGCTCATGGCCGATTACCAGTCCTACATCGACGCGCAGGAACGCGTCAGTGCGCTCTGGCGGGATCAGCTGGCCTGGACACGGAGGTCGATCCTCAATTCCGCGCGGATGGGGAAATTCTCGAGCGACCGCTCGATCCGCGACTACTGCGAACGCATCTGGAAAATCCAGCCTGCGCCGCTCTAGCCGGTTTATCGAGCCGATGATGACGAAGCTCCTCCTCGCGTTCTCCCTCATGGCGCTCTGCGTCACGATTCATGCGATGGGGCTGACCGCCGCCTTCCGCTGGATGCATGCGCGCCTGGCGCGCGGTGCGCGCGATTTCTGGCCGGCGACATGGATGCTGATCCGCGTGGCTTCATGGACCGTGCTCCTGCACTTGCTCCAAATCTTCGTCTGGGCGTTCGTTTACGCCGCGCGCAAGGCAATGCCTGACCTCGCGACGGCATCGTACTTCAGCGCAGTCACCTACACGACCACCGGATACGGAGACCTTGTTCTGCCCGGGGAATGGCGCCTCGTCGGTGGCGTCGAAGCGCTCACCGGCATTCTCATGTGCGGCTTGTCCACCGGCATGTTCTTTGCCGTCTTCGCGGATGTCTTCGGCCTCAAGCGCAAGAGCGCTGGTGCGTGATGCGATGAAAACAAACTCTTCCTATCCCGCAAAACGCTCCGGGTTCATCCCCTCTGACCGCGAGCCCCATGCTATCCAGTTTTTCATGATCAGATCCCTTCCACCCGATGCGACCTGCGTCCTCCGAGATAGCATTTCGTCGCTACCCATCCGAGATTTTCGTGGCGCGATGGTCGGGCGCGCCGACAAAGGCATTTTTATCACCACTGGTTCCTTCACGCGTGACGCTCGGCAGGAGGCTCTACGAGACGGAGCGCCTCCGCTCGACTTAATAGATGGCGATGACCTGGTAAGATGATCAAGACCTTCAGACTAGGTGTGGCGTTCCCGAGAAGATTGTCGAGGAGGTATCAGTCGACAAGCGATGGTTCGAGACCTTCTAGCCTGGCCACTTGATGCGAGTCAGGTGCGTGTTGTTTGTCAACGGATGATGGCCCGGCTCCTTGCCGACGCGGGGCCGTAGGACCAACGTCCAATGGGAGCGGGTGGCCCGAGCGGGTAGTGTAGGCGACGCAACCAGGCGCGCCCGGTGTCATCACCATGATCTCGACCGTTGTCTTCGACACCAAGCCTTATGACCGCGTCTCCTTCGAGAACGCGACACCGAAGGGAGAGATAGAATGGTGCTTTCTCGAGATGCGCCTTTCGGCGGAGACTGCGCCGCTCGCGAGCGGTGCGCGCGCCGCGTGTATTTTCGTGAACGACCACGCGGATCGCGCTGCGCTGGAGATTTTTCGGTCGTTGGGCCTAAAACACCTCGCGCTGCGCTGTGCCGGTTTTAACGGCGTGGATCTGGACGCAGCGAAAGAGCTGGGGCTCTCGATTACGCGCGTGCCGGCGTATTCACCCTACGCCGTGGCGGAGCATGCGGTCGCGTTGCTCCTCGCGCTCAATCGCAAGATCCCACGCGCGAACAACCGCGTGCGCGATGGGAACTTCTCGCTCAGCGGCCTCGTCGGTTTCGATCTGCACGGCAAGACGGCTGGGATCTTCGGCACGGGGAAGATCGGGCGTGTCACCGCGCAACTCCTCCGTGGATTCGGCATGAAAGTCCTCGCCTATGATCCCTATCCTTCGCCGGATTGGGCGCGGGAATATGGCGTCGAGTATTGCGACGCGCAGACGCTCGCGCGCGAATCAGCCGTCATTTCATTGCACACGCCGCTGACACCCGAGACGCGTCACATCATCCGCCGTGAAACACTTGAGCTGATGAAGCCCGGCGCGATCCTGATCAACGTGAGCCGCGGCGCACTCATCGATACGAAGGCGCTGATCGAAGCCTTGAAATCCGGTCGACTTGGCGGCGTCGGTCTGGACGTGTATGAAGAAGAAGAAGGCGTTTTTTTCGAAGATCTTTCCGGTCAAATTTTGCTCGACGACGAACTGGCGCGCCTGCTCACCTTTCCAAATGTGCTCATCACTGCACATCAGGCGTTCCTGACCCAGGAGGCGCTGGGTGAAATCGCGCGGGTGACGGTTGGAAATCTCATGGCCTTCAACGCCGGCGCATCATTCCTCGCAGGCACGACGTTGTAGAGACCGTGGGCAGTCGTCGGACATAAGTCCCATTCCCGCCCGCAAGCTGTGCGCGCGAAATTCGGTCCACTATGTTGACGACACGCATTGTTAAAGTTCACGGCCGACAGGTCATCGACTCGCGCGGCAATCCCACGATCGAAGCGGTGGTGATCCTTGGGTTCGCGTCGAACTTCGAGAGCGCGGACGACGCGATTTGGCGATCGTGACGATGCCGGGGTTGATGTGGAAATGCACTTCGGCCTGTTCCAGTTGCAGCCGCATCAGGTCGTCGATCGCTCGAGACCATTGCGAAGGCGGTGAAGAAAGCGAGTTACAAGCTGGGCGAGCAGATTTTTATCGCGCTCGACGTGGCTGCCTCAGGGTTCTACGACGCGAAAAGAACCATATGTCTTCAAGAAGTCCGATGGCTCGAAGCCCAGTGCGCCGATCTCGTCGCTGACTACCAGACGCTGGCGAAGAAGTTTCCGATCGCCTCGATCGAAGACGGCTGCGCGGAGAATGATTGGGACGGCTGGAAGAGGCTGACGGACGTGATGGGCGACAGTTTGCAGCTCGTGGGCGACGACTTCTTGGTCACGAACGTCGATTTCCTGCGCAAAGCGATCGCCAGCGGCGTGGCGAACTCGATCCTCGTGAAGGTGAATCAGATCGGTTCGCTGACCAAGACGCTCGACGCGATCGAGCTCGCCCGCTCGCACGCCTACACCGCGGCCATCAGCCATCGTTCCGGCGAAAGCGAAGACACCACGATCGCCGATATCGCGGTCGCGACCAACGCGGGACAGATCAAGACCGGCTCGCTCAGCCGCACGGATCGCGTTGCCAAAAACAACTAGCTCCTGCGCATTGAGGAAGAACTGCGTGATGACGCGATTCATCGCGGCAAAACGCGCTGACGCGAGATAACGGCCAGGTTGCGGGAGCACGGGTCATCGGACCTAGGTCCCATTCACAACCTTCCCCGCTGCCCTGAAATTCCCCTATCGTGATCAAGATCGGTATCAACGGCTTTGGCCGAATCGGCCGGCTCGTCTTTCGAGCGCTTTGCGACCAGGGGCTTTTGGGCAAAAGGATCGACCTGCGCGGCCAGAGCAAAACCATGTTCTCGTGATGAAGGCGGTGCTCCCGGCGCACAAAACGAAAATTGTCGCTACGATCGGCCCCGCCTCCGAATCGCCGGAAATGCTCGCGCGCCTGATCCGCGCCGGGCTGAATGTCGCCCGACTCAATTTTTCCCACGGCGACTTCTCGAAACATGGAGAAGTCGTGCGACGAATTCGCGAGGCGGCGCGCGAGGTCGGACGGCGCGTTGCCATCATGGCGGATTTGCCAGGACCGAAGATGCGGCTGGGCAGGATCGATCCGGAGCCGATTCAACTTTCGCCCGGCGATCGCTTCAGCCTAACGAATGAAGAGATCGTCGGAAGTGCCGAGCGGGTCTCGATGACGTTCGACCGCCTGCCGCAGGTCGTGAAGCCCGGGAATCGGCTCTTTCTGAACGATGGCCTCGTCCAGCTCGTAGTCGATCGCGTGACCGGCAACAACGTGGAATGCACCGTCGCCGTCGGTGGTGAATTGCGCTCGCGCAAAGGATTGAACCTGCCGGGGATCCACCTTGGAATCAGCGCCTTCACGGGGCGCGACCGCGAATGCCTGGAGTTTGCGATCGGCGCGGGCGTTGATGCGGTCAGCCAATCTTTTGTCGAACGCGCCGCCGATATTGCGAAAGTGCGCGAGGCCGCCACGGAGTTAGGCGGCCGGCCTTTTATCATCGCCAAGATCGAACGCGCGGACGCATTGCAGCATTACGACGAGATCCTGCGAGCCGCCGATGGAATCATGGTCGCGCGCGGCGACCTCGGAGTGGAAGTGCCGATCGAAGAGATCGCCTTCACCCAAAAGCAACTCATCGCGAAAGCGAACCTCGCGGGCAAGCCGGTCATCACGGCGACGCAGATGCTCGAATCGATGGTCGCGAGTCGTTTGCCGACGCGTGCAGAAGCGACCGATGTGGCCAATGCAATCCTCGACGGAACGGACTGCGTGATGCTTTCGGGCGAGTCCGCGATGGGAAAATTTCCCGAGGAAGCAGTGACGATGCTCGCGCGCATTGCCGCCTTCACTGAATCGCATCGGCCACGACAAAGTCTGGCTGATCGCCGGGAGCTTCTCCACCGGAGCGAGGAGATGTCCGGCGGCGATCGGATGGGATCAGTGGTCGAGAATGCGCTCGAGACGGTGCCATGCGATGCCGTGCTCGCCCCGACCCAGAGTGGGACAACGCCGCGAATCATCTCGCGATCGAAGCCGCCGGTCTGGATCATCGCCCCGAGTCCCGATGCAGCGATTTGCCAGGGGCTCGCCTTCTCCTACGGCGTGAATGCGGTCGACGTGGCCGACGAAGACGAGTGGCAGCATGGGACCGCGCGCTTCGTCCACCAGAGTGGCATCGCCGCAGAGCGGGTGCTGCTCGTGGCCGGACCTTCGCCAAGGAATCCGAAGGCGAATCATCGCATCGAGTTGATGCGGTTCGACGCGAACGAAATCGCGGCCGCGCAGGCTACGGGACAGGAAACATGATTGAGCGACGCCATTGAAGGCCGCGATCACAGCGTCTCCGGCAGAGACGACGCCGGTTGTCCCTGCTGCTCATTCCAGAGTCGAAGGAACGAAAAAAATGCGTATCTGGCCAGGACGTCCTTCACCACTCGGCGCGACTTATACGGGCGCCGGAGTTAACTTCGCCCTGTTCTCGGAAAACGCGACCAGGGTAGAGTTATGCCTCTTTGACTCACCGGGAGCCGAAACAGAATGCTTGCGCATTGCCTTACCGGAGAAAACAAACCAGGTCTGGCATGGTTTCTCTCCAGACCTCAGTCCTGGACAGATCTACGGCTACCGCGTTTACGGCCCGGACGAGCCTTCACGTGGTTATCGCTTCAACCCACAGAAGCTACTGCTTGATCCATATGCGAAACTGATTGCACGCGACCTGACATGGGATTCGTCTTTCCTCGATCCGCGGTACGATACGGCGGCGGTCGCACCACTCGCCCGCGTCGTCGGTCCGCACTTAGACTGGAACGACGATCGTCCACCATGCACGCCCTGGCATGAGACGGTTATCTACGAGCTGCACGTCAAAGGCTTCACTCAGCAGCATCCAGGTGTGCCGGAAAATCTGCGCGGAACCTACGCGGGATTGGCTTCGCCTGCCGCCATCAAATACTTGCGCGAGCTGGGTGTGACTGCGGTGGAGTTGCTGCCGGTCCATTATCACGTCGACGAGCCATTCCTCTTCGACCGTGGCCGCACGAACTATTGGGGCTACAACACGCTTGGTTTTCTTGCACCCGATCCGCGTTACGCCGCCGGCGGAATGGAGAATGCGATGCAGGAATTCCAGTCCATGGTCAGTCGGCTTCACGCCGCAGGCATCGAAGTCATCCTCGATGTGGTCTATAACCACACCGCCGAGGGCAACGAGCATGGTCCCACTCTCTCGCTGCGCGGGATCGATAACTCTAGCTATTACCGACTGGATGCCGACCCCGCGCGCTACATCGATTTCACCGGCTGCGGTAACTCACTCAACGTCGCGCACCCGCGCACGCTCCAGCTCATCATGGATTCGTTGCGCCATTGGGTGACGGAGATGCATGTCGACGGTTTCCGCTTCGATCTCGCCAGCGCGCTCGCCCGCGAGCTATGGGAAGTCGATCGGCTTGGTTCCTTCTTCGATATTGTCCATCAGGATCCAATCCTTTCAGAAGTGAAGTTAATCGCCGAGCCGTGGGATATCGGACCGAACGGTTATCAGGTCGGCAATTTCCCGGTGCTCTGGACGGAGTGGAACGGCAAGTATCGCGATTGCGTCCGGCGCTTTTGGAAAGGCCGCGGTGGCACGGTTGGCGAGCTGGCCTCGCGGCTCGCCGGCAGCAGCGATCTTTATGCCGACGACGGCCGTCGCCCAAACGCGAGCGTTAACTTCATCACGGCGCATGACGGATTCACCCTCCGCGATCTCGTGAGCTATAACCAGAAGCATAACGAAGAGAACGGGGAAGAGAACCGCGACGGGACTAACGATAACGAAAGTTGGAATTGCGGCTGCGAAGGTCCAACCGATGACGCTGCCGTCAATACGCTGCGGGCGCGCCAGCAGCGTAACTTCCTCGCGACGCTTCTCCTTTCCCAGGGCGTGCCGATGCTTCTCGCCGGTAATGAGTGTGGACACACCCAGCGCGGCAACAACAACGTCTATTGTCAGGATTCGCCGCTAGCCTGGCTCGGCTGGAGTTTTTCCGCGGAACAACGCGCGCTGCTCGAGTTCACTCGCCAACTCATCTGCCTGCGCAGAAGGCAGCCTGTCTTCCGTCGGCGCCATTTTTTCCTCGGTCGCCCAATTCACGGACCTGAAATAAAAGACCTTTACTGGCTGAAACCGGATAGTGCCGAAATGTCCGATGCAGATTGGAACTCGGGCCAGGTGCGCTGCCTTGGCATGGTGCTGCCCGGCGATCAGATCGCCGAAACCGGTGAGCAAGGCGAACGAATCCTCGGCGATACCTTCGCCATCCTTCTCAACGCGAGTCATGAGTCCGTTTCATTCCGCCTCGGCGCGCGTCGACGCGATCTGCGCTGGAGCTGCGTCCTCGACACCGCCACTCCGGATTTCGAGCCCCGCGTGTTCGAGCACATGAGCATTTTCCCATTGCAACCTCGCTCCCTCGCCGTGTTGCAGGCTGAACTCATCGGAAACGTGAAGTCCAAATGAGCGAAGAGGCTCAGAACTTTGGCCAAACAGATATCGTTAGGCTAAGCGACGAAGACGCCACCGTCGCTCTGCTCGAGCGCGCGGTAACGGGACTCTGGGAAGTGGTGAACGATCTCACGCGCGTCCGCCGCACCACCCGTCAAAATTACCGTGTCACGATCTTCGGCTCGGCGCGCCTCCAACCGGGCACGTTTGCCTATGAGAGCGTGAAGCAGCTTGCCGCGGAACTCACGAAAATGGGCTGCGATATCATGAGCGGCGGCGGCCCTGGCCTGATGCAGGCCGCTAACGAAGGCGCACTTTCTGTCGATCCCGAGGCCTTGCACCGTTCTGTCGGCATTCGGGTCGATCTGCCATTCGAACAGGCGATAAACCCCTTTGTCGGGCAGATCTACGAACACCGGACCTTTTTTTCCCGGCTGCACCATTTCATGATTATCTCCGATGCGTTCGTCGTCGTCCCCGGCGGCATCGGAACCCTGCTCGAGTTGTCGTTAGTCTGGCAGCTCCTCCAGGTTCGCAAGCTCTATAACACGCCGCTCATCCTCGTCGGCAATATGTGGGCTGACCTGGTCGCGTGGGCCCGACGCGCCATGTTGAGAGAAGGAAGCGAATTGGCCAGTGACGTCGATTTCAGAATCCCGCATTGCGTCAACACGACCGAGGAAACCATCGCCTTCATTCGCGAAAACCGCGTCGCCTGGCTGGCTGCACAGCAACCCAAAGCATGACGGCCGAACCGCGAGACGCCTCCGTCAAACCGCCGAACAAGACGACTGTCCTGCTCGGGATCGGGATTGCGCTCGCCATCGGAGCGACCGTGGGTCTCGGGAGTTACACCTTCGTTTATGCTAAGGGCGGATCCTACCTCGGGAACGATCCCGCCTCTTGCGCCAACTGCCACATCATGCAGGACCATCTCAATGGCTGGATCAAGTCCAGCCATCGTTCAGTCGCCACCTGCAACGACTGTCATACGCCGGCGGGACTAATCCCTAAGTATTTGACCAAGGCCGAGCACGGATTTTTTCATTCGCTCGCGTTCACGACAGACAAGTTTCACGAGCCGATCCAGATCACGGAACGCAGTCGACGCGTGACCGAAAAAGCCTGCCGCAAATGTCATCAGGACATCGTCCACGAAATCGACACAACCAACTCATCCGGCGCCACCATATCGTGCATCCGGTGTCATGACTGCGTCGGCCATTAACAAGAGAAACCCATGAACAAACTCGCCTTCAAAGACCGCGTCTTGAACTTTTATCGCGGCCGGCCGCTAACTGTGTTTGGTGTCTTAGTGTTGCTTGCCGTCGTTGGTGCGGCAGGTGGCACGTTCCTGCTCGTCTCCATCATCGAGCGGAAGCACGAAGCGCAAAATCCCTTCTTCCGGGTCGTGCAACTGACGGAAGATACCGAGGACCCGGCCATCTGGGGTAAGGACTTCCCCATGCAATACGATGACTATCGGCGCACAGTGGACCAGGTGCGCACTCGTTACGGCGGGAGCGAAGCCGAAGAGCGCACGCCCACTCATGCCGACCCGCGCTCGGTCGTCGCGCAGTCGCGCATCGAAGAGGACCCGCGCCTGAAGACGATCTGGGCCGGTTACGCTTTCGCGAAGGATTTCCGCGAGGAACGCGGACACGCTTTCATGCTCGATGACCAGACTTACACCGAGCGACAGCAGGCCGCGAAACAGCCCGGCGCTTGCCTGAATTGTCACGCTTCAATCGAGGTGCCTTACACCAAGGCTGGCGGCGGCGATTTGATGAAAGGCTTCGAGAAGTTCAATCAGATGCCCTTCGCCGAGGCGCGCAAGCTCGTCACGCATCCGGTCGCCTGCATTGACTGTCATGACCCGGCGACACTGCAGCTTCGCATTACGCGGCCCGGCTTTATCGAAGGAATGCGCGCACTCAAGGCCAGCCAGGGCGTGAAGGATTACGACGTGAACCGCGACGCCACGCGTCAGGAGATGCGCAGCTTCGTCTGCGGCCAATGTCACGTGGAGTATTATTTCAAAGGACCGGAGAAACGCCTGGTGTATCCCTGGCAGAACGGGCTAAAGGTCGAGCAAATCCTGTCCTATTATGACAAGGAGCAATTTAAGGATTGGTCGCATGCGGACACAGGCGCGCCGGTGCTCAAGGCCCAGCATCCGGAATTCGAACTTTGGAACCAGGGTATCCATGCTCGCTCTGGTGTGGCCTGCGCCGATTGCCACATGCCCTATAAACGCGAGGGTGCGCTCAAGATCAGCGACCATCATGTGCGCAGCCCGCTGCTGAACATCAATCGCGCCTGCCAGACTTGCCATAAATGGCCGGAGTCGGAATTGAAGGAGCGCGCCGAAGCCATCCAGGAGCGCACGGAAAAAATGCGCAACCTCGCGATGGACGCGCTCGTGGAACTCATTGGCGACCTGAAAGCAGTGCGCACCGCTAACCCGACGGCGGGGCCGATCACCGTCGCGCAGGACTTCCAGCGTAAAGCGCAGTTCTACTTGGATTTTGTCGAGGCGGAAAATTCCTACGGCTTCCACGCTCCGGAGGAAGCCCTCCGGATTCTCGGCGAGTCGATCAACTTCTCGCGCAAAGGACAGCTTGCGCTAAGGCCTTCGCCGGAAGCTGCGCTGCAGCCGAAGTAAGCAGCGCGCATCACTCGGTCGGCTAAGAAGCTATTTCAGCGGACCAGGAACCGCTCGCTCCTGCACCGTCCAGCCGCGATTCTGCAGGTTCTGCTGGAGGAGCGGCGACATCTGGCCAGACAAAACCACGGTGACTGGCTTCTTCTCACCGGACTCTCTCGCCAACGTTTGCACCTCATCGGCGAACGATGCTGCGCGCGGTGTCCAGGCGGCGTAATCCCACTGCAGCGCGAGAATGACATTTCCATCCTTGGCCACACAGACCGGAAACGCTCCCAGCATCGCAATTCGGGCGAGTGGCGTCTGTTGATTGATGTGACTCATCAAGGCTGCGGTCTGAGTACAGAATACGGCGTCCGCTTCGCTTGAGCTTTTTTGCGCGGTCACTTTCACAAACGCTCCGCGGTTAGCCACACCTTTGAGCGACTTCAGATTGACGGCAAACGCCGTCGCCTCCGTCGGCGTGAAGGCGCCGCCTTGCAGGATTTGTTCGCTGTCCCGTGCGCTCGCGCCGATCGCGCGGAAAGTTGAGCGGTTGATCTGTGCAAGCTCCGAAGGTGACTTATCACTTAGCAGCCCTTGCACGGTGTTGTTGAGATTCGTCACAGTGAGCGTGGCCCCAACCGGGCCGCTGATTGGAAAAGTGGCTGCACTGAAGGTGAAGCCACCAGCCCACGAAGCCCAGGCGAGGTCATCCAGTTCCTTCTGTAAAACTGTGTTGGTAGAGTAGGGATCGATTCCCATTTGAATCGCAATCTTCCGCTTCTTGTCTGCGTAGCCGATGACGTCTTTCACCCTGCCCCCGTCGCCAGAAGTCTCACCCTTGCCGATATTCTTGACCGTCTGTTTCGCCCGTCCCATGAACTTCATGATCCCCTTCGGCACGTTCGAGATTGCCTCTCCCGGGTCTTTGATAATGTTCTTGGCGGAGTTCAGCGGGCTCTTCGCCGCGGTGACGAGTGATTTCTTAAACTCGTCAGTTTTCGAAACGTCGCGCAGCCGTGCGATCGCATCGACTTCTTTGATTCGCTTCATCAGCATTTGATTCCCGTCGGCTTGAAAAAGGCCAAAGTCGGAATCGATCGTAAACTGATTCATGCCGGAGCTTGTCGGGACTGACTCACGGACGAGGAAATGCGGTCCCTTTAAGAATTCCGGCTTGAGGATTTCGCTCGCCCTAAGTTCGGGTAACTCCTCAAACGAGGAATCCATCGCCGGAGCTGCGGAAGGCGGCGGAGTTTGCCCCAGGCAGGTTACCGCCGAGCCAAGCATCAGGGCGACCAGCGTAAGGCGACATTGTTTGGCGTTCATTGGATGCAGTGCTTTCTCGTCGAAACGGCAACGTCGCCGGGGTGACCTCTAGCGCGGCGGACCTTCCTTGCTCGCCTGGAAGGCCAGGGCTTCCTTGCGGGTTACAAAGCCATCGTGGTTTGTATCTGCCTCTTTGAATTCCTTCCCGAAGGCGTGACGCTTGCGGCCATAGGCGAGAGCCTCCTCCAACGACAAGCTTCCATCCTTGTTCTTATCCGCAGTATTAAACTTGGCCTTGCTTTGGTCCGCTCCGGGAACATTCCATTCCTCCCAGGTCAGCTGCCCGTCATGGTTAAAGTCACGGCTGGCAAAGATCTGTCCGACAAAGTAATCGCTCGCTTCATCCGGGCTCAGCTTGCCATCGTGATTGACGTCGGCCTGAGCGAAGCGATCAGGTCTCGCTTCCGTTTCAGAGCCGGTCTGGTTGCCGTTGCTGGCACAACCCGCGAAACCGAGCAGACATCCGGTACCCAGGAAGGACACGAGATATTTCGAGAAGAGCGTTACAGACGTGTTTATTTTCATTTGGGTTCAGCGTTGAGCATTTAATATCGGACTCGCCAACAGGCGTATATCTTTTTCATTTGAATGGCGACTGCGGCCCTTGCCGGAAATCGAGAAGCGGCTGCTTGCTGATGCCGGTGATGCCGCGACACGGGCGTCGAGATTGGAAAGGAGGGTCATCAGGAGTAGCAGGAGAACACTTTCGCCGCTACTGCCCCGCAATGAATTCCACCGGAATTTTGAGCCATTTCGCAACGTCCTCACGAGCCCCGAATATTTTCACCTTAAGAGACGACCCCTCGGTGAGGAGCGCGTGCATGCGAGCATAGTGCACAGCGGTAGCGTCGGTCGCGAGGATCGCGGACTTGACCGGCGGACGGCCGGAGTAGGAAAGGCGACGGAATAATGAGACATGGAAGATATACCGGAAGTTAAGATCCACCGCGTCAATCTCCGATGTATCAGTGAACCGATGGAAGGGTTTGTTCGAGGTCGCTTCTTCATCGCCCATGAACTTTATGATGCCGTTGACGGCGCTCTCATTGAGGGGGCCGTGCGGTCTCCAGACCAGGAGGCGCGGACTTTTGTGAAATTCGACATCTGGAGGAGGATCCATCGGTCTGTTAATTCCTACTTCGGTGTCTTGTAAGGGGGTTCGTCGGTCGCGATGGGTGTCGTCTGCTCCGGAGGGTTGACCGTGAGAAAGATGAGCGCCGCGGCGAGACCAGCGCCGAACTCCGCGGCGAGATAGATCCAGATATTGGGCCAGGGTGAAATCCCGAGCATCGAAAGACCTATCGCTACGGCGGGATTAAAAGCGCCGCCCGAGATATCGCCGACCGCGAAGGCCCCGGTCATGACTGTCATGCCGATGGCAAGTCCATAGAAAGAGTTCCCCGAAGTTCCCTCAGCTGTCGCGGTGTGGAGCACCACGTAGACGAGCGCAAAGGTAAAGAGGAATTCCGCGAGCAAAGCCGGACCGACCTTCAGCGTCATTGGCGTGACCGCGACTCCAGCACGGAGAAACTTGCTGACAAAAAAGGCCGCGAGGGCCGCGGCAAGGATTTGGGCGATCAGGTACGGCACCACATCGACGGGCTTGAGCTTTCCGCGAATCACCATGCCGAGTGTGACGGCCGGGTTGTAATGCGCGCCGGAAATGTGGCCACCCGCAAAGACCATCACCATCAGCGCCGCGCCGATGGCGAGCGGAGGGATCACGCCCGCGCCGGTGCCAATCACCGTGCAGCCGACGGTGAGAACGAGAAAGAAGGTTCCAATAAATTCTACGACGTACTTGTTCATAAATCGGGAAGGTTTGTTAAGAGGCTCTGGAGGAGAAGGCGATGCGACTATCGGACTTTGGTCTTATATAATCGCCATAGCGAGCACCGGGAACTGCAGCCTCGCACACAACTCGATTCGGCGCGGAAACTTCTGCGAGGGCACTCGGATTCAGTCGGATTCACTCGGATCGGTGCGGAAGCCTTTCCCCAGATCTCGTTCTGTCGGGTCGAACGGATGCCGAACCTGCGAGACCATTTCGTCCATCGCGGCTCTGGCTTTGGGATGTTTGTCGATGCATTTTGTCAGAGTTTCGAGGCCAACGATAATTTTGCGTTTCCATTTTCCCGACCAGCTTCACGATGGAGTCCGGTTTGTCTTCTCGATTGGGATTGTTATGCCGAAACGTTTCTCGGTGCTCAGCTGATATTGATCGATGACCCATTCGAGCGCGAAGCGATTGCCGAGTCGATAGGCGAAACGTTCCCCGGGGATGCCGGCATACCGATGGGCACCCCGGTCCACACGGTCTCGATTTGCGTGGCGGATTTGGTAGGCATGCGGCGAACGCGCGCCGATTCGCGGGGGCACCCGCTGATTCGGATGATTCGATAGAGGAAAACTTGCGGAAATGATCGCGAAACGCCCCTCCGCCGTTACGCGGAGCGCTCCCAAATCCACGCTCCCTGCCGCCCAACCCCATTAGTGCCGCGCAAAGTCCGAGATCTCAAGCGGCGAAGGAAATTCCCCTTGTCAGGACCGCAGAATTTTGAAGAGAATCAATCGACCTGCAGGCGACTGGTTTCCGCCACCAAGGGCGGCAGCGTCTTCAGGAGCCTAGCAACCCCTCAACCCCAGGGTGTTCCCCGCCTTCGTTCACCC
>DASXPA010000022.1:0-19230 GCA_036493915.1 Chthoniobacterales bacterium
AAGAAGAGGTCCGTGACGTTGGAGAGGCCAAACGTCGCCATATCTGCCGGACCGTTAGGCACGGTCGCAGGCATCCAGTTGAGCGGGTTATTCCACTCGCCATTGGTCGGATGAAGATTCCAAGTCGCGCTCGCGGCATAGGCTTGTTGCGCCATCAGCGACAAACAGAACGCGAAGATGAAAACTGCGTTGCGCATGATAAAGATGTTTTCTGAGCTAGCCCACTGACAACAGCTGTCGAACCTACATCCGGTTTAACAGAATTCGTCTCAACCTGCAATGCTTCGGTAGTGTCCTAATTTGAAATCAAATCAGGACACTACCAATGCTTCTCGTCGGAGAGCGCTGGCTTCAACCGCTCCGCAAAATCATCTGCCGTGGGTACCTTCGCGAAAGTTTACGGCTTCGGCACAAAAGGCCAGAAGATCGGAATGAGCACACTCGCTGCGATCCAGAGAATGAAATTGAGCGGCGCGCCGACTTTCGGGAAATCCGCAAACCGATAGCCGCCCGCACCGAAGACGTAGGTGTTGGTCTGGTAACCGATCGGCGTCGCAAAACTCGCACTGCAACCAAACATTACCGCGACCGCAAAAGGCCGCGCGTCCACACCCATGGTCGCGGCAACTTCAAAAGCAATCGGCGTCAGCAGCAGCGCGACGGCATTATTGCTGATCAACTCCGTGAGCAAGGTCGCCACCAGGTAGAGAAGCGAAAGCGTTGCGACCGGTCCGAAATGCCCGACTGCACCCGTCACGCCATTCGCGATGAGATGCGCGGCGCCGCTCGATTCCATCGCTTTGCCGAGCGCGAGCATGCCGAAGATGATGAACAGAATCCGCCACTCGATCGCTTCGTATGCTTCCTCGAGATCGAGGCAGTTGGTAGCGACCACGACAATCGCCGCGATCAGCGCGAGCGCCGTGATCGGGAGCACATTGAAAGCCGCGAGGATCATGACAGCGGCGACCACTCCCATCGCGAGGGGGGCTTTTTGCCGGCGAAAGGCGCGCTGTTTCGGCTCCGTCAGATTCAAAAAATCGCGCTCCTGCATCAGACGATTGATTCCTTCGGCCGGCCCTTGCACGAGCAGCGTGTCGCCGAAATCCAGGCGCACGTCTTCGAACTTCTCGCGCAAATTTTCCCCCTGCCGATGGACCGCAAGAATGAGCACTCCGTAGCGCTGGCGGAAATTCAGATCGCGCAATGTGTGGCCGACAAAAGTTGAGCGACTCCCGATGATTCCTTCCATCAGGATGGCTTTGCGCAGGCCGGTACTTTCCACCCCAAGCTCTGCCTCCGACTGAAAGACCACGCCGGGCATTTCCTTAATCCCCTTCACTCCGGCGACCGGCGTCTCGAGCAGCAACTGATCGCCGGCTTGGAAGCGATGCTCATTCAACGGCGTCTCCACCCGCACGCTCTTCCGCCGCACATCGATGATGCGCGCCTCGCGCAAACGGACGAGCGCGCTCTCTGCGATCGTCTTTCCAACCAAAGGCGACGCTTCCGTGATGACAGCCTGCATCAAAAACTGCCGCGATATATCGCTCCCGATAAGCGCTGCGAGCGTCTCGCGCCGCGGCAAGAGTTTCCTTCCGATAAAGAGCAAGTAACTCGCGCCGATCGCCGCATAAACGACGCCGAGGCGGGTGATCTCGAAGATACCGAAAGGCGCGAGGCCGTGTTGTCGCGCGACACCATCGACGAGCAAGTTGGTCGACGTGCCGAGGAGCGTGCAGGTGCCGCCGAGGATGGAGAAAAAGGAAAGTGGAATCAGCAGCCGCGAAGCTTTCAACTCCGTGTGTCGCGCCAGCGCGAGAACAACCGGAAGAAAGACAACCACCACTGGCGTGTTGTTCACGAACGCCGAAAGCGGAATCGTCAGCAGCGCGAGCGCAAGGAGGGCGCGCAGCTCACTCTTCCCTGCCATCCGCAAAAAAATGCGCGCAAGGGCGTCGATCGCACCCGTCCGCTCGAGCGCCGCGCTGAGCACAAACATGCAGCCGATGATAATCGGTGCGCTATTACTGAAAACCGCCAGCGTCTCATCCGTGCTCAGGATTCCGGTTACGAGCAACACGCCGAGCGCGCTCAAAGCGACGAGATCGGGCGCAACCCATTCGCGCAGAAAGGCCGTGAAGACCAGCAACACGAGCGCAAAGACGACGATCAAATGAAGCGCGTACACACTGCTACCTGTAGCCGGGGGCGCTGAGCCCGGCCAGCGCCATCCTGCGATAGTTCCTTCTCAACGTGCAGGCAGGAGTTCCGGAGCCGTTGCGGCTGGCACAGGAATGGCAGCGCGTCTTCAGCCGGCGCAGCACACTGCCGTATTTGGCACATTTACCGGCGCAGATCCGGGCGTGTTTGCCACTGATGCCAACCTACTGTTACAATCTTCTTTTCCCTCGGATGGCAAAAAGCTTCCTAGCGTGATCGCAGCCTTTGGCGACATTGCAGTTTCTGTCACGATTTTTAGTCTGACCCCAAGCCTATCTCTAGCTGGAGAAATCGCAGCGCATCAATCTTTGCGATCTGTTGCCAGACGCTGGCGATAGAGCGCATGGTCGACAACTTTCGTCATCTCAGCGGCCTTCGGGAGCCGTTCTAGTCCGAGAAATTCAACCAGCTGCGCAATTTGCGGCTGCGGATTGCTTACCAGCGCCGGATAATTGATTTCGATAAAGTCCATGTGCGGCGCGTTCTTGAGCCACTGGCGTATTTCGTTGCGATGGGCGGTAAGACCACGTTGGAGCTGGTCAACTTCGAGCTCGGCGCCTTTCGTTGCCAGACGACCGATCATTTTCCGTTGCGAATCCACTACTTCTTCGATGGGCCGAGTCATGAAAATGACTTTGTAACTGTGTTTCAAAGGCAAACTTGAAATGAGCATCGAGATACACTTGATGGCGCGGCCCTCCAGCCCTTCCTCATCCAGCAGCTCCGGTTTCTTGGCGATTTGTTTGATCGGTTCCCATTCGTAATATCCCTTGGGGTTATCGATGTCGGCGCTGCGCTCTTTGTCGGTGAGCATTTGCATTCCACCGGCTTCGAGCATTTGCATCATCAAGGATGTGCCGGAGCGAGGCAGACCCGAGACGAGGACGAAAGTCTTGCCGGATTTTTTTTCTGGCCCTTTTGGATCTGGCCTTTCCTGCAAAAGAATCTTCCGTCGCTCTTCACGCGTTGGAATTTCAGGAAGATCGAAAAGCTTTTCGTTGCGCCCGCCCGTCCTGACCTTCGAAGAGGGGCGATCCCGAAGAAGTTTGGCCGCTTCTGCCCGATGAAACGCAGCCTTCTTTAAATCACCGCTATTCGTTCGGTGTAAGGTCGCGAGATAGCGATGCGCATTGTGCATGCGCGGCGCGAAACGAAGCGCGGTCTCAAACGCAACAATCGCACGATCGGGTTGGCCGCCGCGCGCCATGGCGACACCGAGATTGAAATGCGCAGCGGGCAATCGATGAAGCAAACTGACTGCTCGCAAGGCGGCATCGGCAGTCTGCTGGTTCAATCCCTTTCGCCGATAGACATGCGAAAGTCCTTGGAAGGCAAGCGCATTGTCGGGGTCGAGTCGGGCGGCTTTTTGGTAGGCGTGCTCGGCCTTGTCCAACTGCATCAGATCTTGGTAAAGGCGACCGATCTGTGTGTAAACGCTAGGTGAAGCGGGTTGCGTTTTCTCCGCACCTTCAAGATGCTGGTAGGCGGCTTTGAAATCTCCTCGCGCCATCTCAATTCTTGCCAACATCAAAAAGGCGTTTACATCGTTAGGCTCGCCGCCGTCGTGGATTGCTTTTAAGAGGCGCTCAGCCTGGCGCAAGTAACCGGCTTGAGAATAACAGGCCGTCAGCTGATAGAGAAACCGATCTTCCCAAGGACGACGCCGGACGAGTTCTTCCAGCAACGGCTGTGCGAGGTCCGCCTGGTTTTTCCACAAGTAAGTGCGAGCGATGTTGTATTTCGCTTCAATCTCCGCCGATTCGGCTTGCTTCTCCTTATCAGCTCCCGGGTCGTCGATGTAACCCAAAGCCGCGAACTGCTGCATCAGTTCCCGCGCCTGATCCGGGTCTAACTGTTTATCGGGCGAATGCAGTCCGGCCTCGCCGGGTCTCGCTTCCCAACTCGGAAGCTTTTCCACTTTCGGCGTTGCTTCGAATGCTTCGAGCAGTGGTCGACCGTCCATGTCCTCGCCTACTGGGAGATCAAACAACGTCAGAACCGTAGGTGCGATATCGATCAAGCTTGCGCCGTAAATTCGTTCGTCGTGTTTGATACCCGGTCCAGCGATCACCAGGATGCCATATTGGCGATGCCAGGCCGCCGGGCCCGCCGGCTCTCGGGGGATTCCATGTGGACGTTGAGAACCCGATTCAAATCCATGGTCCGAGCAGAGGATAATAGTGGTGTCAGGGCCGGCGAGCTGAAGCAGGCGTTCCAACATCATGTCGTGGAAACGATAGGCGCCGCGGACAACCTCCTTGTAGAGATCGAATTGGTCCTCTCTGATCCACGGCAACCGCGGAGGGTGATAGGCCATGAAGGCGTGAGAGAAATGGTCGATTGCGTCGTAATAGACGGCCGTAAAATCGGCCGGCTCGCTTTCCATCAAAGCGGTTGCAACGGCGTGAATAGTCGCCGCATCGGAAAGAACCTTGGCGAACATCGAGAGGTTCTGATCGACTTGTTGATCAATCTTCGCCGCGTTGGGAATAAACGGCAGAACGTGTGCTTCGGTGATTTCGCTCGGGAAAACTTTGAAGCGGGCCAGAAACCCGGATTTGTCCTGTGGATGGACGGATCCTGGCGGAACGAACCATCCGCGCTCCGGGTCGAGCTTGACTCCGGCGAACGCATTGGTCACGACATTGCCAAGGATGGGTTCGGCGGGATGGCTGGCCCACCAGCCAACGATGTTACTGCTCAGACCAGATTGGGTCAGGATATTCCAAAGCGCTTTGCATTTGCGTGAAGTGCTGGTGTAGGGACGGGCGCCGCCGTTTTTCGGATCGGGCTCGATGAAACCATGGATGCCATGCTTGTCTGCGTATTTGCCGGTGGCGACGGAGTTCCAAAGCATCGGCGAGAGAATCGGCTGGAGCGTGGCCAAATTCCCCATCACGCCACGATTGATCAATCCTTCGAGCGAAGGCATTAATCCCTCGTCGAGTAACGGTGTGATCACTTCCCAATCCGCTGCATCCCAGCCGATGAGCAAGACTTTGCGTTTTGCTGCTGAATCCGACATGAAAGGAAAAATTAAATGAGAATCCGAAAACCGCGAATCGGTGGGCGGGTTAGCGATATAGCCGCGCTTGAGCCCCAAAGCGACGAAAACCGAAAGCCCTCGCGGGCTTTCGGTTTTCGCGAATTCCTAGGAGCGGAAGTTAGGCGGCTTTTTCGGCCTTGCCGCGGTGTCTCCGCCAAGCGAGGAGTCCCGCTGCGCCAACGGCGAGCAAAGCAAGCGAGCCGGGCTCCGGAATCTGCCCCGTAAGGATCGTCTGACCGGGATCGGCCCAGGCAAAATCAACCAGGGTATAACCGTTATCCGGCGCACCGTTCATATCCAGGCGAGCCCAGCCATACTGCACGCCAGAGCCACTATTAAACCGAATCCCAACAAACCCGACTCCGGGCGCCAGCCATTGGCTGTTGACGTATCCACCTCGGAAAGCCAGGGTCCCATAGCCGGGGAAAAAGGCAGAACTGCCAGGCGTAACAAAGGGACGGGTCGACGGATTCACTCCGGAACCGAGCCGCGAAACGTAGGGGTACCCCGATTGGAAACCGTTCACCGCTCCGCTGACAGGTCCAAAAATTCCGATGGCCGCGATCCCCGAGCCCGAACCGACGTTAAATTGAAACGGACTGAAGCTTGCGCCTCCTCCCAAGGCAAAATGGAACACAATGGAAGACTGAGAATTTGGCGCATGCACTACTTGGTTGACCGGTCCGGAGTAGTGGATGTCCGCCTCGGCGGCATGGACCCCTGCGACGGCGGTGGCAGCTCCGGCAGTTGCGTACGCAACCCATCGAGCTGTGGAAACCCTGTCAACTGGCTTTCGGCGTGGACGAATTGTTTTCATAATTTGATTTCACCCGACATTGCGTGCTGATGTCAACACTAAAATCTCGAGGATCGACTTGGCCGAATTGCCTCGATGAAAAGCACCGGCTGGCGTCTCGGGATTGATACATCGAATCACAATCGAGGACATCGACAGGATGTCCTTGAAATAAGTACCAAAAGCCAACGCGGAAATCTTGCGGGTGATGCAGGACGCGGCCGGGAAGGGCGACCATTCGATCGTATTGCGAGTTGTGCGGCTATGAGCGCAGGTAGACGATGAAGTTGCCAGGGCGCAAACAGCGCGCCAAGAAAAGCCGAACTATCGGAAAGCGGAACGCGGTGCTCAGACGATGTGACTGGAGGACGAGCAGCTGTGCGGGAAGCATTTCCAGACGGCTTTCTCAGCTTCTGATTGGCGGAACGGCCGGCAACGGGCAGTGCAGCCAACGTCACCCAGCGGTTTCGGCGCATGGGGACTGAACGGGTCAAAGTCACGGTGCCAAAAATTTGGCTGTCCTTCCTGGAGCGCGCGAAGAGATAGTGAGCAATCCCTCAACTCCTTGCACACTGACCGCGAACTCGCTCGCCTGACACCGAAATCCGCGACTCACATAAGGCATCGTTTAGGGCTCGTGCTGCTCCCCGTCGCGCTCATGATGCCCGTCCCCCCGGAAACACGGTCATGCCAATCGTAGGAAGGCTACTGTGGAGCCGTAAGGGATGGATCCCATGTCGATATCATAGACCCAGTGCCGCCAGATCTAACCACGCGATGAGGACAAAAGCGTCGCCATCCACGCCGTATGTGTGATTGGGATTTGGCGATGCATGCCGCGGGTTTCCGTCCCTTGTATTCGCGTTGGGGAGACTCCGAACGGCCGACGGACTAACAGTCCGTCCTCCCCGGAAGGAGCCGACAAAAAACCGCCGCTCGCGGTTTCCCGGCGGTCGGCGGCCTTTTGACTAACGATTAAAGGACGCGCTTACCAGATATTTGCACGCTTGTCCGGAGGACGGACCATCGGGCTGTTCGCCAGCAGGTTGAAGGCCTTGGCGAATTCCGGCATGTTGGAGAGCGGAACATTGCAGCGGAATTGGCCGGGCGAGTGCGGGTCGGTGTTGAGTCGCAATTTGAGGTCTTCGTCGCGCTGGTTGTTGCGCCAGATTTGCGCCCAGGCGAGGAAGAAGCGCTGATCGGGCGTAAAGCCGTCGATCTTTTTGCTCGCTTCCTCGGGATGTTTCGCAAGCGCTTTTTGAAAAGCCGCGTAGGCGATTTTCAATCCGCCGATGTCGGCGATGTTTTCGCCCTGCGTCAGTTTGCCATTAATGTGGAGGCCCGGTAAGGGCTCGATCGCCGAATATTGCGCGACGACTTCCTTGGCGCGCGCAGCGAACTTGGCGGCCGATTCTTTCGACCACCAATCGCGCAGATTCCCCTCCGCGTCATACTGCCGGCCCTGGTCGTCGAAGCCATGAGTCATCTCATGACCAATAACTGCACCCATGCCGCCATAGTTAACCGCGTCGTCAGCGTTCGGATTGAAGAAGGGTGGCTGAAGGATGCCGGCCGGGAAGACAATCTCGTTCATGTTCGGGTTGTAATAGGCGTTGACGGTCGGCGGAGTCATGCCCCACTCGCTCCGATCCACCGGTTTCCCCACCTTCTTTAGCTCGCGCGCGACTTCGAACTTGTCCCCACGGATGACGTTCATGACGTATGGGCCGCGGTCGATCTTAAGCAGGGAGTAATCGCGCCACTTATCGGGATAACCGATCTTCACGGTGAAGGCGTCGAGTTTCTTGAGCGCCTGTTTCTTGGTCGCGCCGTCCATCCACTCGACCGTCTTAATCCGGTCAGCGAGCGCTTCCTTAAGATTGTTGACCATCTCGAGCGCGCGCTTCTTGGCGTCAGGCGGGAAGTTATCGGCGACATAAAGCTTTCCGAGAGCTTCACCGAGTTCGTCGTCGGTCGCGCTCACAACACGCTTCCAGCGCGGCTTGATCTTCTGCGCCCCGGTCAGCGTCTTCTGGTAGAAGTTGAAGTTTGCGTCGACGAAGTTTTTCGAGAGAGCTGGCGCGACGTCGCGGATGAGATGCCAGCGCAGATAAATCTTCCAATCATCGAGTGAGACGGTTTTGAAGACCTGGTCGGCCGCTTTAAAAAAGTCTGGCTGACCGACGTTGATCGACTCAGGAGCGACGACGTCGAGCGATTTGAAATATTCGGCCCACTTGAAGTCGGGCATCAACTTCTGCAGCTCGTCGGCAGTCATCTTGTTGTAGTTCTTCTGCGGGTCGCGCAGCTCGACGCGAGTGCGGGCGGGCTTGGCCAGGGAGGTTTCGAGGTTCATCACCGTTTTGGCGTTGGCGGCGGCTTTTTCCTGCGAATCGCCGAGGAGGCCGAACACTTTCGTGAGGTGCTGAACGTATTCGTCGCGTAGCTTCTTGGAAGCGTCATCGGTCTTGGTGTAATAGTCGCGATCGGGCAGGCCAAGGCCGCCCTGGTAAGCCTGGGCGATGACCATGTTGCTGTCTTTGTCGTCCTGCCCGGAGGTGAAGCCGAAAAATGCGTTCACTCCGATGCTGTGGAGGTGGCCGATTTCCTTGATGAGATCGTCGCGGCTGTTCATCGCGTCGATTTGTTTCATTTCATCCTGCAATGGCTTCGCGCCGGCTTGGTCGATCTCGCTCTCGTTCATGCCGCTGGCGTAGAAGTCGCCAACTTTCTGGACATCGGCGTTGGCGGCTTTCTCGATTTTGCTTTCACCTTTCTCCTTCGCGGAGAGCTGGTCCGCTTTCTCGGCGATCTTATGGAGGGCGTCGTTATTTTTTTCGACCAACTCGTTGAAGCTGCCCCAACGCGAATACTCAGGCGGAACCGGGTTGTTTTTGAGCCAGGTGCCGTTGGCGTATTCGTAAAAGTTCTGCCCCGGCTTGACCGAGGTATCCATGTTTTTCGGATCGAGCGGCGGCGGGTTTTTCTCGATCTGCGGCTCGGGACCGGGTTTGGAAACGGGTGTGGGGGCAATCGGGGGCGGGCTTTGCTGAGTAGCCGGGTGGGCCGCGTCATGGACGGTGGGCGGTTTGGAAGCGCCGAGCGTCGGCGAATTACCCGGCTCGGATTGGGCGCGCAGAGAAGCAGCGCAGAGCAGGCTGAGAGCGATCGTTACGAGTTGTTTGGTCATATAAACAGGGCATAGCAATAGGGCTCAGTCCGCCGAGTTGCAACTGGCCGTGTCGTCCCTTTGGTCCACTCGTGCACCTGCTCGTGATCGATCTTTACCCCAACGAAAAGCAGAACGATCATGAGCCCGAGCAGGAGCAGGAGCGCGATTACGATGGGCAATGAATCGAACGAACACGTTGCGGAAGTGCGGCAAGTTTATGCGGAGTTGGCGGCGCGCCCGATCGAGCGCAACTGCACGCGCCTAACGAAATGCTGCCAATTCAAGCTCACCGGGTTAACTCCCTACCTAACGAAAGGCGAAGCGCTCGTCGCCGTGCGCGGCTTGCGCGCGACGGGACGCAAGAAATTGCCTAACGAGAAGAACGGCGCCTGTCCTCTCCTCGATCAGGTCTCGGGCAGATGTTTGATTTACGCCGATCGACCTTTCGGTTGCCGGACGCATTTTTGCGGGGCCGCCGGCGGCCCGATGGCCCGGCGCGAGGTGCTGGATTTGATCCGGCGGCTGGAAACGGTCGATGCGCAACTCGGCGGCGACGGGCCGAGAAAGTTGCCGGCCGCGGTGGCCGACGCGCTCCGCGAAACTGCCTAACGACATCCGACATTGTAGCAGCCGCCCAGTGTCGGTAGAGACCCGCAACAGCGCGAGAAAAAGCGCGCGCCTCTTCTGGAAAAGCGGATCGCACGCGACGCCGGAGATCACGAAATCGGAAAAAATATCATAAAGGTCTTGACCCTTTTGTGAATTTTAGCCACAACCGGATCTCACACCACAAAAAAGGAGAAATAAATGAGCCCACGAAATAAAAAATTTAATCCACGAATTGATGGCCGTTTGGCCGCATACGCAGCTGTTGCCGGTGCCGCGCTTGCCGCGCCCGCGCTCCCAAATGCGAACGCCGACGTTGTTAACAGCGGTGTCGTCAATATTAATATCCCGAGCACAACCGCAGGAATTTACTTGAACGTACAGAACGGCGTATTCGCGACCACACCGGGCGGAGCTCCTGGTTGGGATTTGAACCTGTGGAGTAGCAGCGGTCTTGAAATTTGGGGCAATAACTCGGCCGACCCGACTGGCTCCAACGGAGTGCTCGATAATTTTCCAGGAGGCAGTTCGGCGACGTTGGTGGATAACATCCCGATTGGAAGTGTGGTCAACTCGTCATTCACTTTCGGTCAGGTTGACAGCAGTGTCGAAACGACCGGGCCAACGGCCTTTGTCCTCAACAGCAATCAAAATTACTTTGGCTTCCGTTTCTTCAACGAAGCGACCGGCCAGACTGATTTTGGCTATGGGCAGATTTCGCTCTCCTCGACTCTGGCGGGGCAGCCGCGCCTGCTGGTTCAGTACTCTTACGATAATATGGGCAATCCCATCACGGTAGTTCCTGAGCCGACCACCTTCGCGCTCTTCGCCTTCATGGCCGTTGGAGCTCTCGGTGTGCGCGAATGGCGCAAGCGTAAGGCGGCGTAAGTTTAGCCTTCGGTTTCTGACAGGCCCGTACGGAAAAATCCGTGCGGGCCTGTTGCTTTTCTGGAATGAATGTTTGTTCATTAGGAAGCGATGGGAGTCTCAGTGAAACGCGCGCCTGATTCGGCCTGCGGCAGGGTCTTACTGATTGGATGGGACGCGGCCGATTGGCAGGTCATTCATCCGCTGCTCGACAGCGGGCTGATGCCAAACCTCCAACGCCTGATTGAAGGTGGAGTGATCGCCAACCTGGCATCGCTTTCGCCGATGCTTTCGCCGATTCTCTGGACCAGCATTGCCACCGGCAAACGCTGTTATGCCCACGGTGTGAGTGGATTTGCCGAGGCCTTGGCGGACGGCTCGGGAATCAGGCCCGTTGGGACGCGGACGCGACGATGCAAAGCGCTTTGGAATATGGTTTCGCAATCCGATCGCCCGAGCGCGGTCTGCGCCTGGCAGGCGAGTCATCCGGCCGAGCCAATTCAAGGTGCGATGGTGTCGAATCTCTTTTGCATCCCGCCGGCGCATTCTACGCCGGCCTCCTGGCCGATCCCTGAAGGAAGCATTCAGCCGCCTGCGCTGGCGAGCGACCTCAAGGAGCTGCGGGTGCATCCGCGGGAGATCGAGGCGCCGTCGCTTCAACAGTTGATCCCGCGAGCAGCTGAGCTGGACCAAAAAGATCCGCTCGTGCAACGGCGTCTCACTTTTTTGGCCGAGCGCCTTGCCGAGGTCATCAGCGTTCATGCGATCGCAACGGAGTTACTGGAAAGGGAACCTTGGGATTTCGGCGCGGTTTATTACGAATGCATAGACCAGGTCGGACACGAGTTCATGCCTTTCCATCCCCCTCGCTTGCCAGAAATCTCACAGGGAGATTTCGACTTCTATAGAGAAGTAATAACCGGCATTTACCGATTCCACGATCTTATGCTCGGACGCCTCGTCGAGCTGGCCGGACCGCGCGCGCACGTCATGATTGTTTCCGATCACGGATTCGAAAGCGGAGTGCGCCGGCCGCGTGGGCCAGTCGAGCCGGCCACGTGGCATCGGCCCCAGGGAATTTTCGTGCTCCATGGTCCGGGAATTCGGCGCGACGAAAGAATAGATGGCGCAACATTGCTCGACATTGCGCCCACTCTGCTCACGCTGCTTGGGTTGCCTGTCGGGGACGACATGGAGGGGAAACTGCTGGTGAACGCGTTCGAGCAACCGCCGGAAATCCAACGGATTCCGTCATGGGAAAAGGTGGCGGGCGAAGATGGGCGCCTTCCACCGAGTCTGGAGGACGAAAATCCCGCAGCGGCGCAAGCTGTCCTGCAGCAGTTTATCGCTCTTGGCTATATCAACGCGCCTAACGATGACACGCTGCGGCTTATTTCTGTGGCAGAAGCAGAAGCCGATTTCAATGTCGCGGTCAGTTTGTGCGAAGCGGGACGCGCACGTGAAAGCAAAGAACTTCTGGCGAAGCTGATCGCCCGAAGGCCGCATGAACCGCAGCCGCGCTATTGGCAGGCCTTCGCGCACGCATGCCTGAGCGCGCAAACACCTGAGGACGCGGCACCCGCGCTCGACGCACTGGAGCGCACTCAGCCGGACGCGCCGCAGACGCTTATCCTGCGTGGGGCCCTGGCCTGGATGCGCGGCGACATGGAAGCTTGCGGGGAAGCTTTCCGTGAAGCAGAAGCCGTTGCGCCTAACGATCCCGTTATCCAAACCTATCTCGGCAGGCTTTATTTGCGTCAGCGCCGATGGCCTGAAGCCGAGCGCGCGTTCAGGCTGGCGCTGGAGCTCGATCCTGACCTGCCGGATGCGCATTATGGATTGAGCGTGGCACTCCCACGGCAAAATTTCGTCGAGAAAGGAATCGATCACGCTTTGCTCGCGGTCGGTCTGCGCCACGAATTTCCTGAGGCGCATTTCCAGCTCGGCGCGTTGCTCTCGCGGATGTGCTGGTTTGAACGGGCGATCCAAGCTTTCGAGATGTCGCTCCGGATGCGCCCCGGATTTGTTCTCGCCCATCGTTATCTGTCACGTATTTATCCTCGCATCGGCCGCTCCGATCTGGCCGACCGCCACCGCAAGGAAGCGGCCCGTCTTTTGGAAAAGCGCGTGCCGCAGCCAACCGCCGACTAGGGAGAGACGTCCATGCACTTTTTGCTGGCTCACGGCGCTTGGAGAGACGGGCGCAGTCCGGCCGTGTTTCTCCAAGGAATCGGACACGGAACTGAGTTGCCCTCTTAACCATTTCGACGCTTTGAATCCCTCCAACTCCATGGCATCGAATAACGGAAGTTACGACGTCGCCATCGTCGGTGGCGGGCCAGCCGGCAGCACCGCCGCGACACTATTGAAAAAATACGTCCCGGAACTGCGCGTGCTGGTCTTGGAAAAGGAAAGCTTCCCGCGTGATCACGTCGGCGAAAGCCTGCTCCCGCCGATCTGTCCGATTCTGGACGAAATGGGCGTGTGGGACGCGGTCGAGGCGGCGAACTTTCCCATCAAAATCGGCGCTTCCTATACTTGGGGCCGCAACAACGACCGCTGGGATTTTGATTTTTATCCAATCGAAAAATGGCGCGACGAACCGCGGCCGGCAAAGTTTGAAGGTCAGCGCCGGCAAACCGCCTTTCAGGTGGATCGTTCAATTTACGACAAAATTCTCTTGGAGCACACCCGCGAGAGCGGAGCCGAAGTGAAACAAGGGGTTCGCGTTGATGAGGTGCTGGTGAGCGGAGATCGCATCGAAGGGCTGAAACTAAGCAGCGGCGAGACCGTCGAGGCGCACTACTACATTGATGCGTCGGGAACAGTGGCGCTGTTGCGCCGCGCGTTGGGTATCGGGATCGATCCAGCCTTGGAGATGCGCAACATCGCCGTCTGGGATTATTGGACGAATGCTGAATGGGCGGTGGAGATCGGCAAGGGCGCGACGCGCATCCAGGTTCGCAGCTTGCCCTACGGCTGGATTTGGTTCATTCCTCTCGGGCCGACCCGAACCAGCATCGGTCTCGTCTGCCCGGCGGAATATTACAAGAACGCGGGGCTCAGCGCCGAGGAGTTGTATCACAAGTCGCTCGATCTTCAGCCTGAGATCTCGAAGTTGTTGGAGAACGCCAAACCAGAAGGCCGAATCACGACGTGCCGCGATTGGTCGCATCTGGCTGATCGCGTCGTCGGCGAGAATTGGTTCCTCTGTGGAGAAGCCGCTGGTTTTGCGGACCCGATTCTGTCCGCCGGAATGACTTTGGCTCATCTGTCCGCCCGAGACGCTGCTTATACGATACTGGAGTATCGACGCGGCGAGCATGAAGGGAGTTGGCTTCGGCAGCGCTTCGCCGAGAAGCAGCGGACCGCGATCCGGCAGCACATCCAATTCGCCCAGTATTGGTACGCGGCGAACAGTTGCTTCACCGAACTCAAGGAGCATTGCGCCGGGATCGCTCGCGACGCGGGTCTCAACCTCGATCCGCAGGAAGCGTGGGACTGGCTTGGCCGCGGAGGATTTACCAGCGAATCCGAGACGATCGCGTCCGCCGGCACACTCGATCCAGCCTCGGCCAAGAAACTCCTGGAACTGTTCGACACCAAGCAACGCAAAGCGACGTGGTTAATCGATGGGCACAACGTTTTCATGCTCGACCTGCGCGGGGCCGAAAGGGAGCGCGCCGGGATTCTCAGCCAGGGTCGCATTCACGCGATCCCCTGCTACGTTCGCAAGAGCCGGCGGCTGCCCGTGGCTGGATTCTACGCTCGCATGATCGACGTTCTGCGGCAGACCTCCGACTTCGCCACAATGATGGCCCTGATCGAAAAGACGCTCGGAGACATTCCTGCCACCGATCCGAAGAACCGTCAGTTCCTGCGCTCGCAACATCTTCAGGTATTGGAAGTGATGGTGCAGGACGGATGGGTCGAGCGAAAATACAACGACAGCCGCCCCGTTCTACGGGTCGATCCCGAGGTTCAGCACATCCGGTTAAGCCGTGACGCTAACGAGGCACTGCAGCGCGCCGGCCGCAGCAGCATCCTGCGATCAAGAATCGACGAGAACGGACTCGAAAGTTAGAGCGTCCCGCCGCTCAGTTTTCTTAATTTCCCAACGTGTCATGCCAGTGAGTGAGGAAAGTTACGATGTCGCCATCGTCGGTGGCGGTCCGGCCGGGAGCACGGCGGCGACGCTCTTGAAAAAATACGCGCCGGAGCTGCGCGTCCTTGTGCTGGAAAAGGAAGTTTTCCCCCGGGACCACATTGGCGAGAGCATGCTCCTGCCGATCAGCCTGATTCTGGATGAAATGGAAGTGTGGGATGCAGTCGAGGCGGCCGACTTTCCGATCAAGATCGGCGCCTCCTACACCTGGGGCCGGAACAGCGATCGCTGGGACATTAATTTTTATCCGATCGAAAAGTGGCGCCCCCAACCGCGGCCGGCGAAATTCGAAGGCCAACGACGATCGACCGCATTTCAGGTCGAGAGATGTCGCTACGATAAAATCCTGCTCGACCACGCGGAATCGCGCGGAGCCGAAGTGCGCCAGGGCACAAGAGTCGATGAAGTGCTGGTGCGCGGCGATCGGATCGAAGGGTTGAAGCTCAGCGACCGCGAAACGGCGACCGCGCAATATTACATCGACGGCTCGGGCACGATGGCGCTGTTTCGCCGGGCGCTGGGCATCGGGATCGACCCGAACCTGGAACTGCGGAACATTGCCATCTGGGATTACTGGAGGGGCGCGGATTGGGCGGTGGAAGTGGAAGGCGGCGCGACACGTATCCAGGTCCGCAGTCTACCCTACGGCTGGATCTGGTTTATCCCGATCGGATCGAATCGAACGAGCGTCGGCGTGGTCTGTCCCGCCGAGTATTACAAGGAGGCGGGACTCAATGCGGAAGAGTTGTATCAGAAGTCACTCCAACGTCAGCCTGAGGTTTGGAAATTGTTGCGCCCCGCCAAAGCCGAAGGCCGGATTACCACTTGTCGCGATTGGTCGCATCTGGCCGATCGTGTGATGGGCGAGAACTGGTTTCTCTGTGGAGAAGCCGCCGGATTCGCCGACCCGATTCTCTCCGCCGGCATGACTTTGGCCCATGAATCGGGTCGGGACGCGGCCTACACCATCCTCGAATTGCGACGCGGCGAACATGAGCCTGCCTGGCTCCGCCAGCGTTACGAGGAAAGACAACGCGGCACCATTCGCCAGCACATTCAATTCGCCCAATACTGGTATGCGACCAACAGTTGCTTTACCGACTTGAAGGAGCACTGCGCAGGCATTGCCTCCGATGCTGGTCTTCATCTCGCTCCGGACGATGCCTGGGACTGGCTGGGCAGAGGCGGATTTGCCACGGAATCCAACACCATCGCCATGGCTGGAACATTCGATCCCGGTTCGGCAAAAAAACTGATCGAGCTGTTCACCCGCGAGAAACGCCGAGCCTCCTGGCTGATTGACGGGCACAATGTCTTTCAGCTCGATTTGCGTGGCGCCAAAACGGAGCGGGTCGGCGTTCTCCGCCAGGGACGGATTCAGGCGGTGCCCTGTTATGTTCGCAACGGGCGGCGGCTGCCTTGCGCCGGAAATTTTGCGATCATGATCGAAGTTCTTCGCCAAACCTCAGCGCTGGCGCACATGGCCGCGCTGATCGAAAAAGCGGTATCGCGCATTTCTCCACACGACAAGGAGAACGCAGATTCCATCCACGCGGGACTCCTTCAAGTATTGGAGGTATTGGTCAGCGACGGATGGGTTGAGCGAAAAATTGACACTAACTATCCCACCCTTCGTGTGCCGGACATGGAGCACATCCGGCTAAGCCGGGAAACCGACGAAGTCGTGCGGCGGGCTGGCCGCAGCAGCGTCGTCCGATCGAGGATCGATGAGCCGGACCACGAGCCCAAGTCCTGACATTATTCTCCAATGCGCGTCCAAGAAAAAATGTGGAAAAGTGCAGCGTTGATTTCACCGGCGGAACGCGCAGGCCCAAGCCGCTCGCCGTATCAACAATTTAACCAATCAACGGCTTTAGCGCTTTGGCGTATGTTTATAACTCACCATGGGATCGAATAGCGGAAGCTACGATGTCGCCATCGTCGGCGGCGGTCCCGCTGGCAGCACGGCGGCGACTCTTTTGAAGAAATACGCGCCGGAGATGCGCGTCCTTGTGCTGGAAAAGGAGGTTTTCCCCCGCGACCACATCGGCGAAAGCATGTTGCAGCCCATCTGTTACATCCTGCATGAAATGGGCGTGTGGGATGCAGTCGAGGCGGCGGACTTCCCAATCAAGATCGGCGCCTCCTATACCTGGGGTCGCGACAACAATCGTTGGGACATCAATTTTTATCCCATCGCAAAGTGGCGCGACGAACCGCGCCCGGCAAAATTCGAGGGTCAGCGGCAGCACACAGCGTTTCAAGTTGATCGCTCGATCTACGATAAAATCCTGCTCGAACACGCACAATCGCAGGGGGCCGAAGTGCGCCAGGGCGTCCGAGTCGATGAAGTGCTAACGCAGGGCGATCGGGTCGAGCAGTTAAAGCTCAATAGCGGCGAAACGATCACCGCTAAATACTACATCGATGGCTCAGGCACAGTGGCTCTCTTTCGCCGTGCGCTGGGCATCGGGATCGATCCGAATCTGGAGCTGCGCAACATCGCGGTTTGGGATTACTGGAGAAACGCCGATTGGGCGGTGGAAATCGGCGTGGGCGCGACGCGGATTCAAGTCCGCAGTCTGCCCTACGGCTGGATTTGGTTCATCCCGATCGGACCGACCCGCACAAGCATCGGCCTGGTCTGTCCCGCCGAATATTACAAGCAGAGCGGTCTGAAAGCCGAGGAGTTGTATTACCAATCGCTCCGCGGCCACCCGGAGATTTGGCGGCTGTTGGTTAATGCCCAGCCCGAGGGCAGGTTTGCCACCTGCCGCGATTGGTCGCAACTCGCCGATCGCGTCGCCGGCGAGAATTGGTTTCTCTGTGGCGAGGCTGCCGGATTTGCCGACCCGATTCTTTCGGCCGGGATGACTTTGGCGCACCAATCGGGTCGCGAAGCTGCCTACGCGATCCTCGAGCTGCGCCGGGGCGAACACGATCCGACCTGGCTTCGTCAGCGATACGGCCAGAAAACCCGCGGCACGATTCGCCAGCACATTCAGTTCGCCCAATTCTGGTACGCGGCCAACGATTGCTTTACCGAACTGAAGGAGCATTGCGCCAGCATCGCCCGCGAAGCGGGTTTCAATCTCGATCCGGAGGGCGCGTGGAACTGGCTTGGCAAGGGTGGGTTTGCCACCGAATCGGAAATCCTTGCCGTGGCCGGCACGTTTGATCCGGCTAGCGCCAAAAAGTTAATCGAGCTCTTCGATCGCGAGAAGCGCAAGGTCTCCTGGTTGATCGATGGATACAATTTATTCAAACTCGATTTGCGCAGTGCGAAAACAGAACGCATCGGAGTTCTCGACAAGGGCCGCATTCACGCGTTCCCTTGCTACGTCCGCAACGGTCGGCGGCTCCCCGTGGTTGGCGTTTATGGCGAGATGATCGGGATTCTTCGGCAGACTTCAGAGTTGGCCACCATCATTGACTTGGTCAACGGGATTGTGTCACGCAGTTCTCTAACTCACGCTATGACCCGCAACTCTGCGTACGTGGCCTGTTTTCAAGTTTTGGAAGTGATGACGCAGGATGGATGGGTCGAACGAGACGTGGATGAAAAGCGCCCGACCATGCGCATGGGCGACGTCGCGGACATCCGGCCAAGCCAGGAGAACGACGAGGCCCTGCGACGCGCGGGCCGCGACAACATTGTGCGGTCGCGGATCGATCAGTTGGAGCAGGAACCCAAGTCCTAAGGTTTAATGCGCCGCGATCGGCCCTTTCCCTTTCTTCACTTTCTGGAAGAAGAAAATTAGCGGGGTCGTGAAGAGACACAGGAGAGCGAAGAAGCGGAAGTTGTGCGCGTAAGTCACGAGTAACGACTGTTGGCCGAGGATGCCGTAAAGAATTTCCGGCGCCTGATGTGCAGCCCGCCAGGCGCCTTCATGGGCCGTGAGCCCGTGTTCAATGCTGGCAAGCTTTTGCTGATAGACCGGATTGAACTGCGAGAAATGGCCCACGAACGCCGCCTGATTCGTCTGCGCGCCGCGCGCGACGAGAGTAGTGAGGCCGGAGATGCCGACGCTGCCGCCGAGGTTGCGCATGAGATTGAAAAGGCCGCTGGCATTGCCGATCTGGTCCTGCGCGAGCGTGCCCATGCTGGAAGTGGCGAGCGGGACGAAGATGAAGCTGATCGCGACGCCGCTAAAAATGGTCGGCCAGACGATGCTCATCATGCCGATGCTGAGGTTGATGTTGCCGAAGAGCCACGACGAATAAGCGAGCCCAATAAATCCGACCGTGATCAGAACGCGGTTGCTGATTTTTCCGACCAGCCGCCCCACCACAATGGTGGCGAGGAATGCGCCGATGCCGCGCGGGCTCAAGGCAAGACCGGCATCGAGCGCGGT